>DASQBG010000044.1:0-11953 GCA_035635335.1 Myxococcales bacterium
CAACGTCATCGGCTACAACTACATGGAGGACGGCTGGATCAATTCCTCCACGGGCTGGGTGGAGACCGGCATCAACGCCTCGCACATGACCTGCCCGCACTACGAGCTGTTCGAGGGGAACCAGTCGTTCAACTTCGACGGGGACAATACCTGGGGCAACGCCGTGTACATCACGGCGTTCCGCAACCACTTGACCGGCAAGCGGCGGTCCACAGCTCCTCTGGCGTTCACCGACACGGGGAACAGGCGGGCGATCGGTCTGATGGAAGGCCACAAGTGGTACTCGTTCGTGGGCAACGTGTTGGGCACGGCCAACCAGCCGTTGACGGGCTACGTCCTCGACGCTCTGTTCCCGTGGGGCGACAACCCCGTCGGCATGTGGCGCCTGGGCTACAACCCGGAGAACTGGGGTGCGCCGCCCGATCCCAACGTGACGGGCACCGTGATCCGCGAGGGCAACTTCGACTACGCGACCAAGCAGGTGCACTGGGTCGTCGGGCCGCAGACGCTTCCTGCCTCGCTCTACCTGACCAGCAAGCCGGCCTTCTTCGGTAACAACCCGTGGCCCTGGGTCGACCCCACCGGAACCGTCAAGGTGGCGACTCTTCCTGCGCGAGCGCGTTTCGACGCCATGCATCCCTAGCCTTACGCTTCATCGCGGGTCTCCGCGATGCAACTGCGCAGGGTCGGGCCGCTCCTCGCCGCCGCGGCGGCGCTCGCCTCCGGCCACGGGTTCGCCCGTGGCCGGGAGGCGAGGGCGTCCGAGACGCCCGGCGCTCGGGCGGCGGCTCCGCGCGCAGCCGTCTTCGCCCTACCGGCCGAGAGGCGCACGTCGTGGAAGCCCGGGATCCCGGGCGGCATCCCGGTCCGCGACAGGGCGTGCGCCACCGTCGACGCCGCGACGCATGGCGACGGGGCCCAGGATGCCACGCAGGCGATCCGCGCGGCCATCGACGCCTGCCCGGTGGGACAGGTCGTCGCGCTCTCTGCGGGCACGTTCGCGGTCACCGGCACGCTCGTGATCAACAAGGGGATCGTCCTGCGCGGCGCGGGCCCGAAGCAGACGCATCTAAAGTCCAGCGGCTTCAACGGCGCGGTGGTCTGGCTGGGGCCGCTCTGGCCGCACGTCCTCGCGTCGGTCAAGCTCACCGCGGACGGCGCGAAAGGCGCCACCTCGGTCAGGGTGGCGAACGCGAAGGGCTTCGTTCCCGGCAGCCTGGCATTGATCGACGAGCTGTGGGACCCCGGGTACGTTCAGTGGTCCGCCAAGCGATCGCCGCCGGGAAGCCCATCTCGCGCTTGGTTCTCGCGGCCGGACCGGCCCGTCGGCCAGATGGTGGAGATCGAGTCCGTGAGCGGCGACGCGGTCAGGTTCACGACGCCGCTGCACATCGCCTTCGATACCGCGCACGACGCGCAGCTCAGCACGTGGGACGTGCCCGCGACTCGCAACGCGGGTCTCGAGGACCTCCACGTGTACGGCGGCGGCAACCACAACATCGTCCTCGGGCTGGCCGCTTACAGCTGGGTCAAGAACGTCGAGTCGGAGTGGTCCACCGGCGAGAGCATCGGCCTCAACGCATCGTTCCGCTGCGTGGTGCGGGACTCGTTCTTCCACCATTCACCGCAGCTCTACCCCGGCGGCGGAGCGTATGGCCTCTCGTTCTCCTTCGCGTCCGCGGACAACCTGATCGAGAACAACATCTTCTGGCATTTCAACAAGGTGATGGTGATGCGCGCGTCAGGGGGCGGGAACGTCGTCGGCTACAACTATTTCGAGGACGGCTTCATCGGCCGCACGCCGGAGGACTACACGCGCTGGATGGAAGTCGGGATGAGCGCTTCGCACATGGCCTGCCCGCATTACGAGCTGTTCGAGGGCAACCAGGCGTTCAACGTCGACGCGGACAATACCTGGGGGAACTCGGTGTACGTCACGTTCTTCAGGAACCACGCGAGCGGGAAGCGTCGCTCGTTCCCGGACGTGGACAACCGCCGGGCGATCGGCCTCATGGCCGGATCCTGGTGGTACACGTTCGTCGGCAACGTGCTCGGCTACCCGGGGATGAAGCCCGATCCACACGCAGGCTTCCGTTACGAAGCGGCGCCTCCCTGGGGGCCGCCCGTTCCCATGTGGCAGCTGGGGTACGACCCGGAGGACTGGAAGCGCCCGGCGGATGCGAAGGTGCTCTCGACCACCCTCCGCGAGGGTAACTTCGACTACGTCACGAACGAGGTCCATTGGTCGAAAGGGGCCCAGGCGCTCCCGGACTCGCTCTATCTCGCGGCGAAGCCGCCGTTCTTCGGGGACGAGCGGTGGCCCTGGGTCGATCCGGTCGGCGCGACCAAGCTCTACAGGCTTCCCGCGCGAGTGCGATTCGACGCGATGAACAATCCCTGATCGCGCCTCAGGGCACCTGGACCACCAGCACCCAGTCGTTCGCGCCGGCGCCGTTCCTGCCCGGCGTCTCGACCTCGACGCCGGCAGACCTGGGCAGCGTCCCGACCAAGGGCACCCATACTCCCGTGCTCGGGTCATACCACCGGCCCGTGCTGGCGCCGCGCATCCTCGAGAGATCGATCGCGAACCCGCGCGGCCCGCCGCCCGTGGGCGGAACATAGGCCACGAGGAGGTCTCCCTCGGCCGTCGCGGCAGCCGCGATGTGCTTGCGGCGCCACCCCTGGCCGGAGGCGATCAGCTCGGGCCCGCTGGTCGAAAGGCCCGCCGGCACCAGGCGGTGCCAGGGCAGCGCCTCGAAGAGGGCGTGCAAGTGCAGTGCCTCGAAGGTGCCGGGCGATTCGAGCTCCGCCGCCCAGGAAGAGACGGCGTGGTCCACGTCGCCGTAATCGATGCGGTAGGTGCCGCGCGACGATTCGCACAGCCAGAGGAACGCGTTGCTCCAGACCATCCCGCTGCCGCCCGAGAGCATCGTCCACCACCAGGCGTTGCGGAACGGTTGCAAGTCGCTCCCGGGATGCTCGTGCTCGTAGGTGCTCTCGAGCAGGAACACCGGCCTGGGCGGGGTCACCTCGTAGGCACGCAGCGCGTATCGGTAGGCGTTCGCGTACTGGTACACGCCGTTCAACGCCATCTGGTCGCGGAACCGCGCTTCGTCGGTGGAGATGCCGCCCCGGTGATCGAAATTCCAGTGGCCCGTCCAGAGTTGCGATGCTCCGGCCTGGCGGATTCCGTTCACGACCTCCCAGTAACGCGCCTCGCCCTCGGATCCCGGAGGCGGCGCGAAATCGCCTCCCGCGAGCCACAGCACGTTCTTCTTTCCCCTGAAGCGCGCGCCGATGTAGCGCCCGAACGCCGCGCAGACCTGCCGCGTGTTGCCGGGCGCGGTGAGCTCCTTCCACCAGCCTTCGCGCCCTCCGTCGAACCCCAGGTAGAGCGGGGCGACGAGCACCGCGATGCCGTGGGCCGCGGCGCGATCGACGAAAGCCGCGGCCCGGTCGAAATAGGCTCCGTCCGGCGTGGAGAAGTCGCCCGCCCTCGCGAAGGGCTGCTCGCCGGCCCGGTTCGCGGGCGGCACGGGATTCGGCCTCGAGGTGTAATCGTGGTTGAGAACCATCACCTCGACGAGGTTGAATCCTTTGGCGCCGCGGTCGGCGAGGTACCGCTCCTGCTCGGCCTCGTTCAGGTTCGCGAGCGCGAGCCACGCCGTCTCGCCCTTGATCAGGAACGGCCTGCCGCGCTGGTCGACGAGGTGCCGCCCACCGGGCGCGACCTGCAACGGGTACTCGTAGGACCCGCCCCTCGTGCGCACCAGGACCTGCGCGCTGCGCCGATCGCTCTGCCCGGCGGCGGTGGCCGTGACGGTCACGGTGCAGGGTCCGGGCGCGGCTGCCGTCCATTCCGCCGAGGTCGCGCCGGATCGGGCGAACGTCCCGCAGCCTTCCGGCGCGACGGACCAGGCGACGCGGTCGCTGGGAGCCGCGCGGGCTTGGAGGAGCAAACGTTCGCCGACGACGGCGGAGCCGCGCGGCGCGAGAACGGCCGTGACGAGCGGCCGCTCCGAGGGCGGAGCGATGGTGACGTCGAGCCGCGAGGGGGCTCCTCGCTCGGTGGAAACGGAGACCTCGGTGTTCCCCAGCGAGGCCCCGGCGGCGTCGAATGCCTCGATGCGGACCGCGTGCACCCCGGGCGGGACCGCCGAGGCGCCGTGCCACTCGCCCGCGGCTCCGCCGCGCCTCAAGACGGCCGGCGTGGAAGAGACCCAGGCGGCAACGCGCGAGGCGCGCGCATCCGCCGGCAGGACGCGCACGGTCATCTCGATCGAGCTGCCGGCGTAGGGCGGCGGCGGCGGCGCCGGGCGGCAACCGGCGAGGAATGCGAGCAGCACGAGAATGGCGTCAGGCCGCAACGGCGCCATCCTGCCAGCGTCCTTGCGCGCGATCCAACAGTCGACGGCGCCGGGGGCTGACATCGCGCGATGCCTGTGTGATTGGACGCCCCGCCCCGATGAAGAAGATCGTTCTCGCATTCCTCGCCGGCATCCTAGTCGGAGTCGGTCTGGCGGTGCCCGCGGCCGGGCCGGTCAAGCGCGTCACGAAGCGCGGGCTCGAGTACTGGAACAGCCGGCGGCGATACGCGCTTCGCAGCGACGAGCGCCCGTTCGCGGGCCTGGCGACGTCGCAGGTGGGTTATGCGCCATCGATGCGCAAGCAGTTCACGGCGCCGCATCCGTTCGAGGCGCTTTCCGCGTGGTGAACGAGGCGGACGGCAAGGTCGCGTTCGTCGGGCGCACATCCGTCCGGACGGTCCAGACGGACATTCTCGGGCCGGGCTTCGAGACGGTCTGGATCGGCGACTTCTCCGGCCATGCCTCGCGACGGCCGCACCCCGCTCGAGGGGCGCTATACCGACAACGACAGCTACTCCACGAACGAGGTCTCGGTCGACTGGCAGGGGTCCGCCCTGTACAGCCTCTATTTCGCCGCCTGGATGGCGAAGGGGCGGCCGCCGCGCTGAGCGCCGTGCCAGTGTCGCCGCCGATGACTACATGCCTTCGCGGATGAAGCGGCTATCGCGCGTCGCGAGGATCATGTGTGCGGCCGCGGCGGTTGCCTGCGCGTGTACCGCCGGAGACTCCGCCTCCAAACCAGGGGGGATCTATTCCATTCCGGCCGATCGGGTCACCGCTTGGAACCCGGGGATCCCCGGCGGGATCCCTGCCCGGACCACGATCTGCGCCGCGCTCGACGCGGCGTACGGCGACGGCGCGCGGGACGCGACGGCTGCCATCCAGGCCGCTCTGGACTCCTGCCCGGAGGACCAGGTCGTCTCACTCCCTGGGGGGACGTTTGCGATCTCCGCCACGCTGGTCCTCGCCAAAGGCGTCGTGCTCCGCGGCAAGGGCCCGAAGGAGACGCTGCTCAGCAGCAATGGCTTCAACGGAGCGGTCGTCTCCATCGGGCTGCCGTTTCCGCACGTCCTCGCCTCGGTCGACCTCGCCTCGGAAGCGGCCAAGGGCGCGACCTCGATCGCGGTGGCGGACGCGAGCGGGTTCCAGCCCGGCAGCCTGGCGCTGATCGACGAGCTCTGGGACCCGGCTTACGTGCAGTGGTCGGCCACCCGATCTCCGCCCGGAGATCCGTCGCGGGGCTGGTTTTCGCGATTCGACCGGCCGGTGGGGCAGATGGTCGAGGTGCAGTCGGTGAGCGGCAACACGGTGACCTTCACGACGCCCCTGCACATCGCCTTCGACACGGCGCACAAGGCGCAGCTCACCCGCTTCGACCGGCCCCCGGTGCGCAAAGCGGGCCTGGAGGACCTGCGCGTCCGCGGTGGCGGAAACGACAACGTCGTCCTGGCGCTGGCCGCGTACAGCTGGGTGAAGAACGTCGAATCGGAGTGGTCCACGGGCGACAGCATCGCCATCGACGGGTCGTTCCGGTCCGTGGTCCGCGACTCCTACTTCCACCATTCGCCGCAGCTCTACCCGGGCGGCGGCGCCTACGGGCTCTCGTTCTCGGGCGCGTCGGCGGACAACCTGATCGAGAACAACATCTTCTGGCACTTCAACAAGGTGATGGTGATGCGCGCCTCGGGCGGTGGGAACGTCGTCGGCTACAACTATTTCGAGGACGGCTTCATCGGCAGCACCCCGCTCGATTACACGCAGTGGATGGAAGTGGGCATGAACGCGACGCACATGACCTGCCCGCACTACGAGCTGTTCGAGGGGAACGAGGCGTTCAACATCGACGCGGACAACACCTGGGGGAACTCGGTGTTCGTCACCTTCTTCCGCAACCACGCGACCGGCAAGCGCCGCTCCTTTCCTGACCTGGACAATCGCCACGCCATCGGGTTGATGGCCGGGTCCTGGTGGTACACCTTCGTCGGCAACGTGCTCGGCTATCCCGGGATGAGCGCGGCTCCCTATTCGGGCTTCCGCTACGAGAGCAGCTTCCCGTGGGGCCCGCAGCCGGTGCCCATGTGGCAGCTCGGGTATGACCCGGAGAACTGGGACCGGCCGGCCGATCCGAAGGTCCTCTCGACCGTGATCCGCGAGGGAAACTTCGATTACGCCACCAACCAGGTGCACTGGTCGAACGGTGCGCGCGAGCTGCCGCCGTCGCTCTACCTGTCCGGCAAACCGGCCTTCTTCGGCGATCGTTCCTGGCCATGGGTCGATCCGGCCGGAGCCACCAAGCTGCACACCTTGCCGGCCCGGGCGCGCTTCGATGCGATGAATCCCTGATGCGCGCCGGGTCGACAAAGGGCCCGCTCGGCGGGCGCCTTCCCGGCCTCGACGGCCTGCGTGGGTGCGCCATCCTATTGGTGATGGCGGTCCACTTCGTGGGCAACGCCACGCCGAGGACGTGGGCTGAACGCCTCGCGGTCAAGCTGAGCAGCTACGGCCTGTTGGGGGTGGATCTCTTCTTCGTCCTCTCCGGCTTCCTCATCACCGGCCTGTTGCTGGACGCGAAGGGCGACCCGCACTACTTCCGCAATTTCTATGCGCGGCGCACGCTGCGGATCTTCCCTCTCTACTACGCCGTGCTGGCGCTCTTGTTCCTGGTCCTCCCGAGGGTGGCCGCGCTTCCTCTCCCGCTGGAGGAGTCGCGCGTCCACCAGGCCTGGTTGTGGACCTATACCGCCAACTTCTTCATCGCGGCCGAGGCATCCTGGGCGCTGCCGTACGTGAGCCACTTCTGGTCGCTCGCCATCGAGGAGCATTTCTACCTGGTGTGGCCCCTGGTCGTGTTCGGGGTCCGCCGGGAAGCGCTGGAGCGCATCTGCCTGGCCGTGGTCGGTGCCGCGCTCGCGCTGCGCATCGCGCTGTCCCTGCTCGGGATGAGCGAGCTCTCCATCTCGGTGCTCACGCCGTGCCGCCTGGATGCCATCTGCGTGGGCGCGCTGCTCGCGGCCGTGGCGCGGCGCGAGGGTGGCCCGGCCTTGCTGCTCCGGCGCAGCCGTGCGGCCGCTCTCGCCGCCGGCGGCGCGGCGCTCCTGGTGTCGGCGTTCTGCGCGGCGACCCGGACGGGGCTTGCCGTGCTCCACCCCGTCCGCGGCACGCTGTACGCGGTCTTCTTCGCTGCGCTGCTGCTCCTGGCCGCGCGGCCGCCGGAGGAGGGCCTGTTGGCGCGCGCCTTCCAGGCTCCTTGGCTCCGGACCTTCGGCAAATACAGCTATGGGCTGTACATCTACCAGGGCATCCTCTCGTTCCACATGGGGGAGATGCGCGCGCAGGACCGGCTGGCGGCGATGCTCGGAAGCAACGCGCTCGCGATGACGGGCCAGGCGGTGCTCGGAGTGGGCGTCTCGCTGGCGCTCGCGGCGCTCAGCTACGAGGTGTTCGAAAAGCGGTTCCTCGCCCTGAAGAAGCTGTTCGCGCCCGGATCCGCGGCCGTCGCGCCGGCAGCGCCGCAGCCGGTCGCCGCGGCCGAGGGCCTGGATCGCCGCCTCGAGTGATTCACTCCACCAGCACGCAGCAGAGGATCCGCTCCGGGCCCAGGGCATGGACCGTGTCGCGCACCGCCTTGATCCGATCCCGCCCGCGCCGGACGCAGAGCACCACCCCGTCGGCCGCCAGCGCGATGGGCAGCGCCAGCGGATTCGCCAGCGGGCTCTCGAGCGCCACGATGGTCTTGGTGATCGGCCGCGCATGGCCGGCGGGGACGAACCCGCCGCCCTCCTGCGCGGGCGAGTCGTCCTTGGCCCGGTCGAAGATGCCGAGCCGCGCGATCAGCCTCGTCGACGCGTCGAGGTCGAGGTCTTTCGCCTCGACGACCTCGATCGGGTAGACGGAGAGGCGCGTCCCGGTCTCCGAGAGGGCCCGGGCGAGCTCGGCGGTAGAGTAGTCCGGCTCGCCGGGCACCAGGACCACCCAGGACCACTCGCCCCGGAGCTGCATCCAGACGGCGTTGAGCTGCGGGTACGATGGCGAGAGCGTCTGCAGACCGCGATGCAGCTGCTCGAGGATCTCCTGCTGCCGCTCCGCGAGACGGTCCCGGGCCACCTCGCGCTGGCGGACCAGTGCCGTGATTTTCTGATCGGCGGCTGGTTCGTCGTCGGACTCGTCGGGGCGGCTGGACATCGGGCGGGGGGCTCCTGACGGACAAGCTAGGCACCGGGCGGCGGGCACGCTCGTCTACCCGACCTGCAAGGCGCTGTCCAACCGCTGCTGCTTCGGAGCGGCCCTGTCGGAGCGAGACGCGCGCAGAGGCCAAGCCCCCGTCGCGACTGCCTGTTTCGCCATCAGAGCGAACGCCGGCGCCACCGTGAAGATCGAGGCCCAGGTCCCCAATCCCATGTCGCCGTAACAATGCACGAGGTAGGTGACGGTGATGCCGACGGTCGCGAGCGCCGCCGTGCGGTCGCGCGGCGTCGTGGAGAACCGGTAGGAGCGGACCGCGAAGAAAACGCCGAGTGGGATGAAGAGCCACATCCCCGCGAAACCGATCAGGCCCGCGTAGGCCACCAGGCCCAGGACGGAGTTGTGCGGCGCGAACCGGTACAGCTCGTAGTTCGCGGAGATGTCGGGCAGCTTGACCACCTCGGTGTAGCCGTGCCCGAAGCCAGTCCCGACCAGCGGATGGGTCCGCACCGTGTAGAAGAGGTTGTAGTTCTCCCAGTCGCGCCACCGGGTCGAAGGGTCGGCGCGGGAATCGATCACGGAGCGCAGCGTGCGGACCGGAGCGAATATCTTCGCTCCGCTGCTCCAGCCGACGGCCACGTAGACGAGGAGCACGGGCAAGGAAAACGCGACGGACCGCGCGATCGTCCTCTTCAGCCGGGTGAACGGAGTGATGAAGTAGAGCACGATCAATCCGGCCAGCAGCTCGACCCAGACCAGGCGGCGGCTGTTCGCGATCATCCCCCAGACGAGGATCGGCAGCGTGGCCAGGGCGATGGCCAGGTTCCGCGGGCTGGGCCGCTCGAAGAAGACGACCAGCACCACCAGGAACGCGTCGGCGAACAGCATCGAGTCTGCGTGCACGGTCGCGTACGGCAGCTCGGTTTCATCCGGGAACAGGTGCCGGACGTAGATCGCGAGCGCCGCGCGGACCAGCGCCGCCACCACCAGCGCGATGCCGAGGGCCCGGCTGTCGGAAGGTCCGCGCAGGCCGGCGCAGTAGAGGAGGAAGACGCAGGGAAGGTAGATGACCCGGAACACCTGCCAGAGCGAGAAACGGAAGTCGGCCCCTTGCCCGAGGAGCCCGCGCCCCCAGATGACGAAGATGGCGACGACGCAGAGCAGCGCGGCGGCGCGCAGCGGCGGCGCGGACGGGAACTGGCCGCGCACGTCCACCTCGGAGCCGGCCGTCCGCCGGACGAACCAGGTGATCGCGAGGAGCAAAAGCGTCAGGTCGAGGCCGGACAAGAACAGCGCTTTGACTGGAAGGGTCAGGTTGAGATGCGTGAGCAGCAGCGCGCCCGGGACGTACAGCGGGGATTTCCACAGGCCCATGGCGGGGATCTCGGCCGGGTTCTCCAGGGTGAGGCAGAGCACTCCCAGGACGAGCAGCGAGTGTCGCAGCGGCGCGCGCGCGGCGAGCACCACCACCAGCGTGACCGCGACCGGCGCCAGCGCGATGCCGAGGTTTCCGTTTCCCGCGATGACCGAGGCCAGCGTGAGCAGGCCGAGCGCGGCCACGGCCGCGAGCACCAGCGGATCGATCCGGGGGACACCGCCGGCGGGTGCCTGCGCGGGAACGCTCACGAGCGTCCTCCGACCGCCACGGCGAGGCCCGGCGCCGGCTGGGCAGCGCGGGGAGTGAGCCGCTTCCTCAGCCGCGCGCACGGTTGCTCGATCCACCGCCAGATGGCCATCGAAAGCGCGAACGAGAGGCCCAGGGCCATCGCGCCCTGGACCACGCGCGGGAGCGGGACCCACCGCTGCACGCCGGAGATGACCACGTGGTGCAGCAGGTAGAGGGAATAGGAGAGCTCGCCGATGCGGCGGAGAAGGGGATGGTTGAGCAGCCGGAAGCCACGCAGTCGCGGGTTGCGCACGGCGCACACGAAGAGAGGAACCAGCGCCAGCCCCTGCAGCGAGTACCGGAACGTCTCGCGGAACCGACCGTCGCGGAACAACAGCGAGACGAGCATGAGCGCCGCGCCCGCCGGGAGCAGCGCGCGCAGCCACAGCGCGCGCCGGCCGGGGGCCTCGCCGTCGAGCGCGGGGTTGCCCGCCAGCGCGAGCGCGCAGCCGAAGAGGATGGAATCGACGCGCGTGTCGGTGGCCAGGTAGGTGCGGTTCATCGGCGCGCCGGCGCCGAACACCAGCGCGCACCGCCAGGCGAGGACGAGCGCGCACACGCCCCAGAGGAACGCTGCCCGCGCGCGCGGAGTGGCGAGGATCCGATGCAGCAGCACGAACACGGCCGGGAAGAGCAGGTAGAAGTGCTCCTCGACCGCGAGCGACCAGTAGACGCCCGTGCCGGCCACCTCGCCTTCGTAGCCGTGCAGGACGGTCCAGTAGTTGGCGAAGTGGAAGATCTGCGCCAGGAGCGGCGCGCTCTGGGGCGGTCCGGGCAGGATGCCCACCAGGGCGAGCGCGGCCGCGCCGAGCAGCACGACGTAGAAGGGCGGCAGGATGCGCAGCGCCCGGCGGAGATAGAAGTGCTTGAAGCTGACGCCGCCCGTCTCGGCCAGCTCCACGCGCATCAGGCTGGTGATGAGGAACCCGCTGAGGAAGAAGAAGATGGTCACCCCCAGCCCGCCGGGGACCCACGCCTCGAGACCGGCGTGGGCGAGGAACACGAGCAGGAAGGAGATCGCGCGGATGCCGTCCAGCGAAGGGATGTGCAGCGGCGCCTGCGAACGGCTCATGGAGGTGGCGCTTTCGACGGCGGGAGCTGCCCAGCCGGCGGCCAGGGCAGGCGCACGTCGACGATCGTCCCGGCGGACCCGAGCAGGTCCTCGAGCTGCCACCGGTTCAGGACCAGGCCGGCGCGGATGTCGGCCAGGGTGGTGGCGAACAGCGCAAGGACGAGGCCCGCGATCAGCGCGGCAGCCATCACCAGCGGCGTCTTCGGCTTGATGGGCCCGCGCGGCATCTGGGGCGGGGTCACCACCGAGTAGCGGTACTTGAAGGCGGCGCGCGCCGTGTCGAGGTCGATGCGGGCCGTGTCGATGCGCCCGCGCAGGCCCGCGTACTGCTGGGCGGCGTACTGGAGCTGCGCGCGCGCGTACTCGACCGAAGAGTCCTCGTCCGTGGACAGATCCCGGAAGAGATCGGCGGGAATGGTGGGGGCGCCGGGGATCGCCCCCTCGTCCTCCGAGCGATCGGCCAGCTGCCGGCGGAGGTCGCGCTCTTCCTGCCGGAGCACGCCGAGCTGCGGCGACTCCCGGTGAAGCGACTCGATGCTGCGCTCCAGGTCGAGCAGACCCGGGTGGTTCTCGGAGTAGATCGCCCGCTGCTCGGTCAGCCGCGTCTGTAGCTCGGCGATCTTCTTCCGCCGCGAGTCCTCGAGGTCGGCGATCGCGCGGCGCTTC
>DASQBG010000045.1:0-8142 GCA_035635335.1 Myxococcales bacterium
CATCGACTTCTTCGCTTCCTCCGGGAGATCGCGCGTCATGTCCGTCTCGATCCAGCCGGGGCTCACCGCGTTGACGCGGATGTTGCGGCTGCCCACCTCGCGCGCCAGCGCCTTGGTGAGGCCGATCAGCCCCGCCTTCGCCGCCGCATACGCGGTCTGCCCCGCGTTGCCCTGCTCGCCGACGACGCTGGTCAGGTTCACGATGCTGCCGCCGCGCTGCTTCATCATCGGGCGCACGGCCGCCTTGGAGAGGTGGAACGCCGAGGCGAGGTCCACGTCGAGGACGCGCCGCAGGTCGTCCGCCTTGTAGCGCAGGATGAGCCCGTCGATGCTGATGCCTGCATTGTTCACCAGGACCTGCACCCCGCCCAGCTCCTTCACCACCTCGTCCACCGCCTTGGCGCAGGCCTCCGGATCGGCGACGTCGAACTTGATGAGGTGCACGCGCGCCGCGCCGGCCTTCTCGCAGGCGGCCTTCGCCTCCTTCGCCGCCGCCTCGTTCCCCGCGTAACCGAGGGCGATCGCGCAGCCGCCCTCGGCCAGCCGCACCGCCGTGGCGCGGCCGATGCCGCGCGAGGCGCCCGTCACCAGCGCTGACTTGCCCTCGAATTCGCGGGCCATGCGATCTCCTCCGTTCGCAAGACGACAACACAGCGCCGCCCTATCAGGCGGCGGCTGGCGGCTGCTGCATACCGCAAATCCTTGCGTGCCGTGGGGCCGGTCTGGTACCGACCGCCGCGCATGCGCATCGGCGTGATCGGCCTGGGCGCGATCGGCGGCACCATCGCCGCAAGGCTCCTGCGCTCGCCGGCGGCCGGGGAAACGATCGCTCTCGCTGCCGGCAGCGACCGCGCGGCCCAGGCGATCCGCTCCGGCGGGCTGCGCGTGCGCGGCGAGGCGGCCGTCCCCGCGCCGCAGCTCCTCGGGGCCACGTTGCCGGCCCAGAGCGCGCCGTACGATCTGATGCTCCTCTGTACGCGTACCGACGCGAGCGACGGTGCGCTCGCCGCCGCAGCCCCGCTGCTCGCCGCGGACGGCGCGCTCGTGTGCGTGCAGAACGGCCTGCCCGAGGAGCGCGCGGCGGCGCGGCTCGGCCCCGCGCGCACGCTGGGCGCGGTGATCGGGTGGTCCGCCAGCTCCGACGCGTACGGCGACTACGTCGTCACCGGCGGCGGCAAGTTCATCCTCGGCGCGTCGGACGGAGCGATGGACAAGCTCGAGCGCGCGAAGTCGGTGCTCGAGCGCGCCTTCCCAGTGCGCGTCACGCCCAACCTCGCCGGCGCGCGGTGGACGAAGCTCGCCTTCAACTGCGCGCTCTCCACGCTCTGCGCGATCTCCGGCCTCGATTTCGGCGGGCTGGCGCGCCGCCGCGACGCGCGGGGGCTCGCCCTGCGCATCGTCGGCGAGGCGGTCGCGGTGGCGGAAGCGCGCCGCGTCGATCTGGAGAAGGTGGTCGGCCTCGACCCGAGGTGGTTCAGGCCCGGCGCGATCCCTGCCGCCGTCCAGCACGCGCTGATCTGGCTCGCCGCCAGCCGCCGCCCCCGGCAGCGGAGCGGCATGCTGCAGCGGCTCCTCGCCGGCCGGCCCGCCGGCCAGGTGGACGACCTCAACGGCACCGTCGCCGATGCTGCGCGCCAGGCCGGCCTCCCGGCGCCGCTCAACGCAAGGCTGCGCGACCTGGTGCACGCCATCGAGCGCGGCGAGGAGCGTATCGGCCCGCACCAGCTCGTGCGCCTCGCGAGCGGACCCGGCTAGCCAAGATCCTGCGGCCTTGCGCGATGACTGGAACGCCTCGCGTGGATACCCCGTTCGAGAAGGGGGAAGATCCATGCGCAAAGGAATGCTGGCGATCGTCCTCGCCGCGTGCGCCGCGTGCGGAGGCGGAGGAGGAAGCGGAAGCGGAAGCGGAGGCGGAGGCAGCGGCTCCGCCAGCGTCAATGGAACGATCGGTGGACAGTCGATGAGTCCGAGGGATGCGATTTCCAACGTGCTGCGCAACAGTACTGATTCGGTGGGCATCATCTTCATCTCCAGCGCCGACAGCCTCTGCGCGAAGATCAATGCCCGCCAGCAGCCCAGGAACATGCAGGTCATGGTCATCGAGATCGGTACTCAGAGCTCGACTGCCGCCGCTGCGCCCGCGGGGCCGGGCGTCTTCCCGGTCTACTCCTCGATCGACAGCACGGCCGTGGTTGGCCCCCTCGCCATCGCCTTCTTCCTCTCGAGCAACGCGAGCTGCCGGCAGACCGCCAGCTTCGAAAGCGCCACGGGCGGGAACGTCACGCTCACGCGCGTCGACGCCAGCGGATACGCGGGCACCTTCGACTTGACGTTCTCGGGTGGCGCGGGCCAGGTCACCGGGAGCTTCAGCACTGGGAGGTGCACGGCGCTGCGCACGAACCTGGGCGGGACGTGCACCTGACGGGGTCCTGGGCCTTGTTGCGCCCTGCGACGCGCTGCGAAATGCCGCGTTGACACCCTCGGAGGGCGCGGCTATTTTCCGCGGCCCTTCGAGGGAGCTCCGCGCCCGTGGACAGCTATCTCACCCCGTACGTCCCCGTGCTGATCCTGCTCCTTCTGGCAGGGGTGATGTGCGGGGCCATCAGCTTCCTCGCCGGCTTCCTGGGGCCCAAGCGCATCTTCGGGATCAAGGAAACTGCCTTCGAGTGCGGCTCCCCGACGACCGGGGACCCGAACGCCCGCCACTCGGTCAAGTTCTACCTGGTGGCGTTGCTCTTCATCGTCTTCGACGTGGAGAGCGTGTTCATCTATCCGTGGGGCTCGCTGCTGCGCGACTTCCACGCCGAAGGGCTCGGCTGGTTCGCCTACCTCGAGATGCTCTCCTTCATGGCCACCCTGGCGCTGGGGCTCGTCTACGTGTGGCGCAAGGGCGCGCTGGAGTGGTCGTGAGCAGGCTCCCCGTCCTCAAGCCCGAGGGGAACGTCCCGGAGAGCGCGCACCTGCCGCCCGAGGAGTCGATGCCGGTGCTGCTCACCCGCACCGACGAGGCGCTGGGCTTCTTCGAGCGGAAGCTCTCCGGCGCCTTGGGCTGGGCGCGCGCCAACTCCATCTTCCAGTACCCCTTCGTCACCGCGTGCTGCGGCATGGAGTACATGAGCGCGATGGCGGGCCGGTACGACATCGCCCGTTTCGGCGCCGAGTTCCCTCGCTTCACTCCGCGCCAGGCCGACCTCCTCATGATCGTCGGCACCATCAACGTGAAGCAGTCGCCGGTGCTCAAGCGCGTCTACGAGCAGATGACCGAGCCGAAATGGGTGATGGCCTTCGGCGTCTGCGCCTCGTCGGGCGGGTTCTACGACAATTACGCCACCGTGCAGGGCGCCGACCGCGTCATCCCGGTCGACGTGTACGTGCCCGGCTGCCCGCCCCGCCCGGAGCAGGTGCTCGACGGGCTCAAGATCCTGCAGGAGAAGATCCAGACGCAGCGCCACCAGCTCCACACCGTGGAGAAGTCGCCGGAGCTGGAAGACGACGAGAAGGACAAGAAGAAGAGGTTTTTGGGCCGCAAGCGGGCGTGATGCGCCCGCTGCGCGTCTGGGAGTGTCCAGAGAGGACTGTGGCTCGATGGCTCAAGCTTTGATCGACCTGCTCCGGGAGGCGCATCCGGACGCCGTGCTCTCGACGCCGGGCCACCGCGGCGACGAGGTGGCGGTCGTGCGCCGCGAGCGGCTCGTCGAGGTCTGCCGCTTCCTCAAGGAAGACCCGCGCGCCGACCTGAAGCTGCTCGCGCAGATCGCCGCGGTGGACCTGCTCACCTACGCGACGGAGGCGACCGGCGGCGCCGCGCTCGCTTCCAACGAGGTGCCGGCCTACGACCTCGAGCACAAGCAGCCCGTCGAGCCCCGCTACCACGTCGCGTACAACCTGGGCAGCGTCACCAAGAAGCACCGGCTGCGCCTGCGCGTCGAGCTGCGCTCGGACGACATGAAGGTGCCCACCGTGACGGGCATCTGGCGCACCGCCGACTGGTGGGAGCGCTACGTCTACGACATGTTCGGGGTCGAATTCGTCGGCCATCCCAACCTGACGCGCATCATGATGTACCCCGAGTTCCAGGGCTTCCCGCTGCGCAAGGATTACCCGGTGCGCAAGCGGCAGCCGCTGGTGCCAGAGCTGGACTTCCCCGACCTGGTGCGCGGCCCCGGACCCGGCCCGGGCGGCGCGGGCGTGCCGATGAGCCAGACGCACGTCGGCCGGGCGAACGTCGATCCGGACGCCTATGACTGAGGAAGCCGCGCACGAGCACGATCCGCTCGCGCTCGAATCCGAGCTCCCGTCGAGCCCGATGACGGTGAACCTGGGTCCTTCGCACCCGGCCATGCACGGCACCGTGCGGCTGGTGCTGAAGCTCGAAGGCGAGACGATCGTGGAGACGGTCCCCGAGATCGGCTTCCTGCACCGCGGCTTCAGCAAGTCGTCCGAGAACTCCACCTGGACGCAGGTGCTGCCGTACACCGACCGGCTCAACTACGTCTCGCCATACCTCAACAACGTGGCGTACGTGATGGGGGTCGAGAAGCTCATCGGTCTTCAGATACCGGAGCGCGCCGAGTACATCCGCGTGCTCACCGGCGAGCTGAGCCGCATCACCGACCACCTCACCTGCATCGGCGCCATCGGGCTCGAGCTGGGCGCCTTCACTGTCTTCCTCTACGCCATCGAGGCGCGCGAGCTGCTCTGGGACCGCATCGCCGAGCTGTCCGGCGCGCGCGTCACGGTGAGCTGGATGCGCGTCGGCGGCTGCGCCAACGACCTGCCGCCCGGCTGGGGGGAGAAGCTGCTCGAGTGCCTGCCCCGCGTGATGGAGCTGACCAGCGAGATCGACGTCCTGCTCACGCGCAACCGCATCTTCGTCGACCGGACGCGCGACATCGGCGTGATCGGCGCCGAAGAGGCGCTCGACTGGGGCTTCACCGGCCCCTGCCTGCGCGCCTGCGGAGTGAACTACGACGTGCGCAAGGCGCATCCCTACTCGGTCTACCCGCGGATGGACTTCGAGGTGCCCCTCGGCTCGCGCGGCGACACCTACGACCGATACGTGCTGCGCCTCGAGGAGATCCGGCAGTCGCACAAGATCATGCTGCAGTGCCTGGAGCAGATGCCCCCGGGACCCATCATCGTCGACGACTGGCGCTACGCGCTGCCGCCCAAGAAGGACGTGTTCAGCTCCATCGAAGGCGTGATGGCGCACTTCAAGCTGATCATGGAAGGCATCCAGGTTCCCCCGGGCGAGGTCTACGCCTACTGCGAGGGCGCCAACGGCGAGCTGGGCTTCCACATCGTCTCGAACGGGAAGGGGAAGCCGTACACCATTCAGGTGCGCGCGCCGGGGTTCCCGATCCTGTCCGCGCTCCCGCGGCTCATCAAAGGGCACGCGGTGGCGGACATCATCCCCATCTTCGATTCCATCAACATGATCGGCGGCGAGGTCGAGCAATGAGCGACTCCCCGCCCAAGGTCGTGCGGGTCGAGGTCGACGGCCGTCCCGTCGAGGCCGACTCGCGCGACAACCTGATCGAGGCCGCCCGCCGCATCGGCGTGCACATCCCGTACTTCTGCTACCACCCGCGCCTGTCCATAGCAGGGCAGTGCCGCATGTGCCTGGTGGAGACGAGCGACGCGCCGGGCCGCCTGGTGCCGGGCTGCCAGGTCCGCGTGAAGGAAGGGCTGAAGGTCGTCACCACCTCGCCGGCGGTGAAGGAGAACCAGCGCGGCTGCATGGAGTTCCACCTGGTGAACCACCCCGTGGACTGCGCCATCTGCGACCAATCGGGCGAGTGCAAGCTCCAGGATTACTACATGGAGTACGACCACCAGCCCGCGCGCATCCGCACCTACAAGCTGAACAAGCCCAAGCGCGAGATCTTCGGCCCGCTGGTGGTCTACGACGCCGAGCGCTGCATCATGTGCACGCGCTGCGTGCGCTTCATGGACGAGATCGCCAAGGAGCCGCAGCTCGCCGTCGTCTCGCGCGGGACGTACTCGCTCATCGCCACCTTCCCGGGGCAGCCGCTCGACTCGCAGTACTCGGGGAACACGGTGGACATCTGCCCGGTGGGCGCGCTCCTCAACCGGGACTTCCGTTTCCAGAGTCGCGTCTGGTTCCTCAACAAGTCCCCCAGCGTCTGCACCGGCTGCGCCAACGGCTGCAACGTGTACGTCGAGTCGCGCGGCACGGTCGCGTACCGCGAGCTGCCGCGGCGCAACGAGGAAGTGAACCAGGTCTGGATGTGCGACGAGGGCCGGCTCACGCACCATCCCGTGAACGACAACCGGGTGGAGTGGGCGCGCCAGGGACGCGGCGAGGAAGCGGAGAGCATCGGACCGCGGCTCGCGGTCGAGCGCGCGGTCGAGCTGCTCAAGCCGTTGGCGGGGAAGGGCGGGATCGGGATCTACATCTCGGCGCAGAGCACCCTGGAAGAGGCGGGTGCCGCGCTGCTGCTCGGCAAGGAGCTGGGCGCGGAGCGCTATTTCCTGGGCGGCAAGCCGCCCGGCGACTCCGACGACTTCCTCATCCGCGCCGACAAGAACCCGAACGCGCGCGGGGTGAAGCTCGCCGCCGAGGCGTTCGGCGTGCGCCTCGAGGAGCGCCCACCCGAGGGCGTCAAGGCGCTCTTCGCGATGCGGACCGACGGGCTCGCCGAGGCGGTGGCGCAGAGGCTGGAGCTGCTCGTGGCGGCCGCGCAGAACGAGGACGAGGCGACGCGCGCGGCCGACGTGGCGCTGCCCTGCATGAGCGTGTACGAGCAGGATGGCTCGCTGGTGAACTGGTACGGACGGTTGCAGCGCGTCTGGCCGTCGGTGCCCGCGCAGCGCGGCGACGCGGCGCCGGGATGGCTGTGGGCGGAGCGCATCCTCGCCGGCCTCGGCTTCACGCACGGGGTGAAGAGCGCGTCCGCCGCGTTCCAGCTGGTCGCGGAGCGCAGCGCCGACCTGTCCGAGCTGACCCTGGAGCGGATCCCCGACCAGGGCGTGGTGCTGCCGCGCCTGCTGCCGTCCGAGTGGCCGCAGCGCGCTCCGCGACCTCCGGCGCCGCCGCAGCCGCACGCGCCGGGCGCCACTCCGCCGGGCATGAAGGTAGGCGACGAAGCGTCGGGAGGGTCGAGATAGATGGCCGGCCACCGCCCGCACCCGTATCCCGACGCGATTGCTCCGGACAGCCGGCTGCATCCGGAGCCGCCACCGCCGCCGCCCGGAGTGAAGCTCCCCATCCCGCCGCTGGCGACGCCGCTGGCGAGCCTGGCCGCGAAGGACTTCGGCTCGAGCGTGCCGCCCAAGCCGGAGTTCTGGGCGTGGCTCGCGGCGACGACGGCCGGCTGGGCGGCGTTCGCGGTCGCGCTGCTGGCCGTCTCGTGGGTGCTGTACTTCATCGTCTGGCTCTTCAAGACGATCTTCCAGGACCGCCCCAACCTGGCCGGCGGCCTGGGCGAAGCGATCGGCAACATCGTCGCGCTCATCCTGGTGCTCATCATGGTGACCGCGACGCTGCTCACCATGGCCGAGCGCAAGTGGAGCGCCCTGATGCAGGACCGCGTCGGGCCCAACCGCGCGCGCCTGCCCATCCCGGGCCTCTCGGAACGCCCGCTCAAGGGCATCCCGCACATCCTCGCCGACGTCCTCAAGATGCTCTTCAAGGAGGACTTCATCCCCGAGGGCGCCACGCGGAACAAGTTCCTCTTCAACCTGGCCCCGCTGCTCGCCTTCGCGCCCGCGTTCTGCCTCTTCGCGGTGGTGCCCGTCGGCCCCGAGGTGACGTTCCTGGGCAAGCGCATCGCGCTGCAGGTCGCGCGGGTGGACTGGGGGATCCTCTACGTATTCGCGCTCGCCTCGCTGGCGGTGTTCGGCACCGCGCTCGCCGGGTGGACCTCGAACAACAAGCTGGCGCTCCTGGGCGGCCTGCGCGCCTCCGCCCAGCTCGTCTCGTACGAGGTGACCCTGGGCCTCACGCTGGTCGGCACCTTCATCGTGTTCGGCACGCTGCGGCTGGAGTCCATGGTCGCGCAGCAGGGCCCTTCGGAGGCGATGCTCCTCTCGGCGATGCGCACCGGCGGCTCCGCGGACGGCACGCTCGTCTTCGGCTGGCTGCCGGGATGGGGCGCGCTCTTCCAGCCCCTCGGGATG
>DASQBG010000046.1:0-2238 GCA_035635335.1 Myxococcales bacterium
GCTGGACCTGCGCGTGCAGAACGGCGAGTTCCTCGTGCTGCTGGGTCCGACCGGCGCCGGGAAGACCACCACGCTCCGGCTGGTGGCCGGCCTGGAAGCGCCCGACGCGGGCCGCGTGTGGATGGAAGGCCGCGACATCACGGGGGCGCCGCCCTCGACGCGCGACGTCGCCTTCGTCTTCCAGCAGTACTCGCTGTATCCGCACCTGTCGGTGTACGACAACCTGGCGTTCCCTCTCCGCTCCCCTGCCCGGCGCATTCCCGAGGATCAGATCCGCGCCCGCGTGGGCGAGATCGCCCGCCTGCTGCACCTCGAGGCGAAGCTCGCGAGCCGGGCTACGCAGCTCTCGGGTGGCCAGATGCAGCGCGTGGGCATCGGCCGCGCACTGGTCCGGCGCCCGGCCATCTACCTGATGGACGAGCCGCTCTCGTCCCTGGACGCGAAGCTGCGCGCGGAGATGCGCGTGGAGCTCAAGCGCATCCAGCGGGAGCTCGGGGCAACGATCCTCTACGTCACCCACGACCAGACGGAGGCCATGACGATGGCCTCGCGCATCGGCGTCCTCGACCGCGGCCGCCTGGTGCAACTCGGCAGCCCCCGGGAGATCTACGAGGACCCGGTCAACATCCATGTCGCGACGCGGCTGGGAAGCCCCTCCGTCAATCTGGTCCCGCGGGCCCTCTTCCCCTCGCTCCGGGTCCCCGAGGAAACGGTCACCATCGGAGTGCGGACCGAGCACGTGCGCATCCGCAAGAGCGCCAACGGCCTGGCCGTGGGCCGGGTCCGGTGGGTGGAGCACCTGGGAGACCGGAGCCACCTGCACGTGAGCGTCGCGGATACCGACGTGATCACGCTCGCCGATCCGCATGCGGATCTGGCGGTGGGCGACGAAGTGGCGATCGAGATGTTGGCGCCGTTGTTCTTCGATGCGAGAGGCGAGCGCGTGCGGCGCTCATGAGGCCGGTGCATGAAAGAGCCCGAGGATGACCGTGCCCGCTGAGACAGACCTGGTGGCGCGCCTGCTCGACGCCGGCGTCGACGCGATCCGCGTGAACGCGGACATGCTGAGCGATCTCGATCGCGCCATCGGCGACGGCGATCACGGCGTCAACATGCTGCGCGGGTTCTCCGCCATCGCCGAGGGGCGCGCGGCGCTCGCGGCGCTTCCGCTCGCTTCCGCGCTGGAAGCGATGGGGACGCTGCTGGTGATGAACGTGGGCGGCGCCTCGGGTCCTCTCTACGGCAGCTTCTTGTTGGCGATGGGGCGCGCGGCCGCAGCAGCCGGCGGGACCGCCCCGCTGGGGAAGCTGCTCGAGGAGGGCGTCGCGGCAGTCAAGAAGCGCGGCCGCTCCGAGCGGGGCGAGAAGACGATGCTCGACGTGCTGGTCCCGGTGCAGCTCGCCTGGGAACAGGCCTGCACGAACGGTCTCCAAGTCCGGGAGGCCATCGAGCGGGTCAAGCGAGCCGCGGAGGAGGGCCTGGAGTCCACCCGGCCGTTGCAGGCGACCAAGGGCCGCGCTTCCTACCTGCGGGAGCGGAGCATCGGACACCTCGATCCCGGCGCTTTCTCCAGCAGCCTGCTGGTGCACGCCGTCTGTGACGTCTTCCTGGAGTCGACGAAGCCATGACCGACCGAGTCTCGATCGTGATCGTCTCCCATTCTTCCGACGTCGCGCGGGGCGCCGCCGCCATGGTGCGGCAGATGGTTGGCCGCGAGGTGCGCGTGGCCCACTGCGGCGGCAACGCCGACGGCGGCCTCGGCACGGACGTGGCGGCGATCAAGCACTGCATCGAGCAGGTGTACGGCCCCAAGGGCGTCGCCGTGCTGGTGGATCTGGGGGGCGCGGAAACCAACTCGGAGATGGCGATCGAGATGTTGCCCAAGGAGTGGCAGGCCAACGTCGTCGTCTGCTCGGCGCCGGTGGTCGAGGGTGCGGTCATGGCCGCCACGGAGGCCGCGGGCGGAAGCAGCCTGGCGAAGGTGCGGGCCACCGCCGAGGAGATGTTCCGATGACCGTCGGGCGGATCCTCACCGGAGCGGCGTTGATCACCAACCCCACCGGGCTCCATGCGCGGCCCGCGGTCAAGCTCACCAAGCTGGCCAAGAGCTTCGAGGCACAGCTCCGGCTGCGCGTGGGCCAGCACGGCAAATGGACCGACGCCAAGAGCGTCGCCCGCGTGCTGTCGCTCAAGGCCCCGGCTGGACAGACCCTCTTTTTCGAGGCCGAGGGCCCCGAC
>DASQBG010000047.1:0-11581 GCA_035635335.1 Myxococcales bacterium
CTCCTGCGGCTCGATGTGGATGTCGCTGGCGCGCTCCTTGGCGGCGCGGAAGAGCAGCGAGTTGACCAGCCGGATGATGGGCGCCTCGTCGCTGGAGTCGAGCAGGTCCTGCGGCTCCTCCAGCTCGTGCGCGACCGTGTCGAGGTCGCCCGCCTCGAGGTCTCCGACCAGCTGCTCCGCCTCGTTCGAGGCACGGTCGTAGACGGCGTTGATGCAGTCGAGGATGGCCTGCGACGGCACCAGCACCGGCGAGATGCTCGCCCCGAGCAGCAGGCGCACGCTGTCCAGCGCGCTCGAGTCGAGCGGGTCGGCGACGGCCACCAGCGCGTGCGCGTCGCCGTCGGTCTCGATGCGCAGCGGCATCAGCTTGGCCTGCTTGGCGAAGTTGATGGGCACGAGCTTGAGCAGCTCGGGCGAGATCTCCTCCGGCGCGAGCCGCATCTGGTACGGCAGCTCGAGCTGAGCGGCGAGCGCCTTGAGCACCTGCTCCTCGCTGCAGGCCTTGAGCGAGATCAGGACCTCGCCGAGCCGGCCGCCACGCTCGACCTGCAGCGCGAGGGCCTCGGCGATCCTTTCTTGTGACACCGCGCCTTGCGCGACCAGGATCTCGCCGATGGGCCGGCCGGCCAGGCTGGCGCCGGGCGCCTTGGCGCGTGGAGCAGCAGCCTGGGCGAGAGTCGGGTCCATCGACCATCAACTCCTGGGAGGAGGCGGTTCTTCCGGTGGCGGCGACTGCTGGGGCCCGTTCGGCGGGGGCTGCGGCCGGCCCTGGTCGGGCGGTGGACCCTGCTGCGGCTCGGGGGCGCTCGGAGTCTCCTGGGTCCCCGGGGGCGGGCCCGTCCCCTCGGGCGTCAGCGGGGCCGGGCTCGGCGGCGCGTAGCGCGGCGGGGTCTCCGGCGGCGCCTCGCCGCGCGAGGGCACGATCACTCGCTCGTCGGGCGTCCCGGGGCCGCCATGCTCGGCGCGCGACAGCTCCGTCTGCACGCCTCGCCGCAGCCGGCTGAGCATGGTCGTCTTGCGCTCGTAGTCGACAGCCTTCTGGTAGCCCTCGTCGGCCCCGTAGAACCGCTTCACGAACTCGGACCGCTCCGCCATCTTGCGCTCGAAGATGCGCCGGTAGTCGCTCTGATCGCGGATGATGTAAGGGGTCAGGAACAACAGCAGATTGGTCTTCGTGCGGGTGGTGCTCTCGTTGCGGAACAGCCATCCGAGGATGGGCAGCGAACCGAGGAAGGGCACCTTCGAGACGCCCTTCACCGCTCGCTCCTGGATGAGACCGCCCAGCACCACCGTCTCCTGGTCCTTCACCACCACCGTGGTCTTCGCCGAGCGCTTGCTGGTGGTGGGACCGAGCTGCGGATCGGTGGAGGCGATCTCCTCGGTCTGCTCGTCGACCTCGAGGCGGACGGTGTCGCTCGCGCTGATCTGCGGCTTGATGCGCAGCCGCAGCTCCACGTTCTGCCGCTGGATGGGCGCGAACAGCGACCCCAGCCCGCCGAGGCCCAAAAGGTTCGTCGGCACCGTGCCGGTCGTCGTCCCGGTTCCGGTGGTGGTCCCGGTCCCCGTGGAACCAAGCACGCCGCCCAGATTCGGCGAGAACCCGGCCTGGAAGGGGACGTTCTGCCCGACGATGATCTCGCCTTCGGTATTGTCCACCATGGTGACGTGCGGCGTGCTGATCACGTTCACGTCGCTGGAGGTCTGCAGGGCATTCACCACCACCGCGAAGGAAGGCAGCGTGAGTCCCAGGCCCGGCACGGTGATGGGCGGTCCTTGAAGTCCGGCGAGGAAGCCGGACAAGCTGGGCGAGCCCAGGGTGGCGACGCCCGCCAGCGAGCTGAGCCCGCCGAGCTCGCTTCCGAAGACGAGCGGAGCGGGCCCGCTCGCGTTGCGGAAGCTGACGTTGTCGATCACGGTGCCGGCGTGCGCGGAGACGCCAATCCTGGTCTGGTCCTGCAGGGTCACCTCCATGATCACCGCCTCGACCAGCACCTCGCGGCGCGCGATGTCGAGCTTCTCGATCACCTTGGTGAGGTTCCGGTAATCGGACGCGCTGGCGATGATCACCAGCGAGTTGGTGGTCTTGTCGGCGGTGATCTTCACCTCGCCGCTGAACAGCTCGGCGGTCGCGGCGCCCTGGGGTGCGCCCGCGCCGGGGCCCGGTGCGGGCGGGACGAACCCCGGAGGAGCGCCCGGAGCGCCGCCCGTGCGCCGCGTTCCGGTCACGCCTTGCGCCAGCGCTTGCAGCGTGGTCGCGACGTCCTCCGCCTTGGCGTTCTGCAGGTAGTAGACGTTCACGCCGCCACCGCCGGCGGGAACGTCGAGCTGGCGGATCAGCTCGAGCACCCGGGAGAACGAGCGGGCGCCGGCGATCACGATCAGCTTGTTGGTGCGCTCCTCGGCGATGATCTTGCTGACCGTCACCGGGCCGCCGCCTCCGCCGCCGGCCTGCTGCTGCGCGAGCTGCGCGGCGGGGACGGCCGGCTGCCCCGGCTGCGGCTGCACCTCGGCGATGCCCAGGGCCCGCGGCACGCCCGGACGGCCTTGCTGGGTGAAGATCTCCTGCAGCTTCTGCTGCAGCGCCTGCGCGCTGGCGTACTGGACCTGCACGATGTGGATCTCTTCCGTGCCACCCGGCTGGTCGAGCTGCTCGATGAGCCGCTCCAGCCGGCGCATGTTCAAGCCCAGGTCGCTGATGATCAGCGTGTCGGGCGGGAAGATCTGGAAATCGCTGTCGCGGCTGGTGAACTGGTTGAGGGTGTTCCGCATCTGGTCCGCTTCGACGTAGCGAAGCTTGAACAGCTTGGTGACCATCTGCTCGAGGGCCGGCGCTTCCTGCCCCTGCTCCAGGTAGGTCGGGATGTTGGCCCGCGCCGACTGCTTCTTCTCCGAGAGCTTCCAGTAGTGGCCGACGGGGTAGACCGCCCAGTTGTTCGCGTCCAGGGCCGCGACGAAGACGTTCCACACCTCGTCAGGTGGGATGGAGCGGTTGGAGAGGATGGTGATCTTCCCCGAGACGCGCTCCGGCAGGATGAAGTTGCGCTGCGTGTAATTGGAGACGAACTGGATCACCTCGGCCAGGTCGCGCTTGTCGAAGTTCATCATCACGCCGGTCGATCTCTTGGCGGCGTCCTTGGCGTCGATCGGCTCGACCGGGCGAGGCTGGTTGGAGCGCGTCTGCGGCGGCGCTTGCGGCGTGATGGTCCGCTGCGGCGCGATCGAGGGCCGGTTGGTCGCGGGGGGCTGGGCGGGGACGGCGCGCTGCGCGCCTTGCTCCGCCTGCCCGGCCCGCCGCGTGGCGGGCCGCACCGGCTGCTGCCCCGGGCGTTGGGGCGGAGGCGCGTCCTCGGGACGAGACTGCGCGCGGACGGGATCTGCGGCGATGGCGGCCAGGAGGACCAGGGCGGTCGTTCGCATCGCGTTCCTTACTCGATGGAGTAGGACTTGCGGATCGTGTCCCCGCGCCGCTCGATCTCGACCTCGATGCGGTTGGCGTCGCGGAGCTTCTGGTAGATCTCCAGCGCCTTGTCCGGGCTGTTCATCTCGTAGCCGTTGATGCGCCGGATCACGTCGCCGTTCTGGATCCCGATCTTCGAGTACAGCGAGTCGGGGACGATGGAGAAGAGCTTGAATCCGTTGGCGACGCCGTTCTTGAAGGACGGCACGATGCGCGCCTGGGTGGCGAGCTGCGAGAGGTCGCTGAGCGCGCCGTTCACCGTCGTCTTGGCGAGCACGTACTGGTTCTCGGAGAGCTGCCGGACGTCGTTCTGCGCGGCGGGCTGGGCCGGCTGCACGATCGGCGAGAAGCCCAGGTTCGGAGGCGCGGCGGCGCTGTTGTCGATGTATTCGTTGCGGCCGTCGTTGTCGAGCAGCACGCGGTCCTTCTCGATCTCGTAGATCCGCGCGTTCATGAACTTGTCGCCGATGGCGTGGACCAGCGTCTCGTTGATGTCGCTGTTGGTGAGCTGGCAGAGCGAGTAGCGCGGCGGATTGGCGAGCGCGGTCGACACCAGGTTCCCGTGGAGCGAGGACCGGACCGGCGTCTTGTCCCAGGCGGGCTTCGCCGGCTTGGCTTCGGCGGCGGTCTCGCTGGCCGGCTTCGGCAGCGGCAGATCGAACGTCTTCGCCAGCCGTTCCACGTCGAGCTCCGCCCGCGGGGGCATTTGCGTCGCCTGCGGTGAGGCGCCGACGGACTGCTGCAGCAGCGAGGGCTTGGGCGCGATGGCGCTCGCCGCGACCGTGTTCACGATGCGCGCGCACAGGTAAGCCCCGAGCACCGCCGCGATCAGCGTGCCGACCCACGAATACCTTTGTAGAGCGATCTCCACGGGAGGGCGAAACAGCAAGGCGCATGCCATGATTCCGCCGGTCGCGAGCCGGGGCGTCACTCGGCGAGGGACGAGCGGGCAGGCGCCGCTCGACAAGGTGGCAATCGCGCCCGGACGCGCGCTGACAAATTGTCAGGACTCCTTCGGGAGCTTCCGGTAGATGGTCCGCGCGGCGATTCCGAGAAGTTGCGCGGCGAGGTTCTTGTCGCCCTTGGTGTGTCGCAGCGTCTCGCGGATCACGCGCAGCTCGATCTCCTCCATCGGCGTCCCCAGCGGGATGGTCAGGGTGCGGCCTTCCAGCGCAGCGGGGATGGCGGGCCGCGGCCCGGCGCGCACCGCGTTCTGGACCGCCTGCGGCAGCGCGTCCACGTCCAGCTCGGCCCCTTGCGAGAGCACCACGGCGCGCTCGATCGCGTTCTCGAGCTCGCGCACGTTGCCCGGCCAGGAATATGCCTCGAGCACCTCCAGCGCCGCGGGAGTGAGCGCGCGGACCGGCTTGGCGTTCTTCGCCGCGTAGCGCGCGACGAAGTGGTCCGCGAGCAGCGGCACGTCCTCGACGCGATCGCGGAGCGGCGGAAGCAGCACCTGGATGACGTTGAGCCGGTAGAAGAGGTCCTCGCGGAAGCGGCCCTCCTTCACGTGTGCGGCGAGGTCCCGGTTGGTGGCGGCGACCACGCGGCAGTCGACCTTGACCGCCGCCGCGCCGCCCAGCCGCTCGATCTCGCCCTCCTGCAGGAAGCGCAGGAGCTTCACCTGGACCGCCGGCGAAAGCTCGCCCACCTCGTCCAGGAAGAGCGTGCCCGCCTGCGCCCGCTCGATGCGCCCTTCCTTGCGCTGCGTGGCGCCGGTGAAGGCGCCGCGCTCGTATCCGAACAGCTCGCTCTCCAGGATGGTCTCGGGGATGGCGGCGCAATTGATGGGCACGAACGGACCCTGGGCGCGTCCGGAGTGCTCGTGCAGCGCGCGGGCGAACAGCTCTTTCCCCGTCCCGCTCTCGCCGAGGAGGAGCACGGTCGCGGAGCTGGGCGCGGCCTGGCGGATCACGTCCAGCGTCGCGCGCAGGGGCGGGCTCTGTCCGACGATGGGTGAAGCTCCGCCCGCCAGGCGGGCGCGCAGCTGCTTGTTTTCCCGCAGCAGGCGGCGCTTCTCCAGCGCCTGCGCCACGCTCTTGAGCACGGCGTGCCGCTTGAGCGGCTTGGTGAGGAAGTCGTATGCGCCGTCCCTCATGGCGGCGACGGCGGCCTCGACCGTGCCGTAGGCGGTCATCAGGACCACCTCCGCCTCGG
The DNA here is from genome assembly GCA_035635335.1 of Myxococcales bacterium. Classification (GTDB taxonomy): domain Bacteria; phylum Myxococcota; class Myxococcia; order Myxococcales; family 40CM-4-68-19; genus VBKO01. The sequence goes on from DASQBG010000047.1 coordinate 5,615, forward strand.
GCGCGACCGCGCGCACTCCCTTGAGCAGCTCCTGCCCGGAGAGGCCGGGCATCATGAGATCCGTCAGCACCACGTCGATCGGCTCGCCGCGCAGCAGATCCAGGGCCGCCGAGCCGCTCTCCGCCCGCAGCGTGCGGTAGCCCTCCCGTGCGAAGATCCGCTCCAACGAATCGAGGTTCGCCGCCTCGTCATCGACGAGCAGCAGTGTGGCGGTTTGCGGTCCGGCAGATTCCGACATGGACCTCGACTGTAACAGACAGACTGGACAGCGGGTGCGCGGCTGAGGCAGACCGTGGCCATGGCGGCGGTCGTCATCGGCGGGGGATTCTTCGGGTGCAGCCTCGCCCTGGCGCTCCGCGAGCGCGGCGAGCGGGTGACGATGGTGGAGCGCGAACCCGATCTGCTGCTGCGCGCCTCCGCCAACAACCAGGCCCGCGTGCACGGCGGTTACCATTATCCGCGCAGCATCCTCACCGCGTTGCGCTCGCGCCTCAACTACCCGCGGTTCGTGGCCGAGTTCGGTCCCTGCATCGACCGCTCCTTCCGCCACTACTACGCGGTCGCGCGGCGGCAGAGCCACGTCACCGCCCGGCAGTTCGAGACCTTCTGCCAGCGCATCGGCGCACGCCTCGCGCCGGCCTCCGCCGAGGTCCGCGCCTGGTTCGACGCCGAGCTGGTCGAGAAGGTGTACGAGGTCGAGGAGCACGCCTTCGACGCCGACCTCTTGCGGACAACCATGCGCGAGCGGCTCCAGGAGGCGCACGTGGAGGTGCAGCTCGGCACGCGCGCGCTCCGTGTCGCGCCCGGCGAGCTGCAGACCGATCGCGGAATCCTGCGCGCGAGCTGGATTTTCAACTGCACGTATTCGTCGCTGAACGAGCTGCTGGCCGCTTCCGGCGCCCGCTGCGTCCCGCTGCGCCACGAGCTGGCCGAGGTGGCCCTGGTCGAGCCGCCGCCCGCGCTGCGAGGTTGCGCGGTCACCGTGATGTGCGGCCCCTTCTTTTCGTTGATCCCTTTTCCGGCGCAGCGCCTGCACTCGCTCACCCACGTGCGCTACACGCCGCATTTCGCCTGGGAGGAGCGCGCCGCCCCCGCCGCGGCGCCGCCGCCGCCTTCCGGATCGCGCTTCGCGCACATGCTCAGGGACGCGCAGCGGTATCTTCCCGCCCTGTCCATGGCGCGCCACGTCCGCTCCCTCTTCGAGGTGAAGACCGTGCTGCCGCAATCCGAGCACGACGATTCGCGCCCGATCCTCTTCAAGCGCTGCGGCGAGCTGCCCGGGTTGGTGTCGGTGATGGGGGGGAAGATCGACAACGTCTACGACCTGCCGCGCGAGCTGGACGGCCTCCTGCAGGAGGCGGCGTGACCGCGGTGTCCTCCATCTTCGTCTCGGTGGTCTGCCGCCTGCGCGACGAGCGCGCCCTGGTCGAGTCCCTGCTCGAGGACCTGACCCGCGTGCTGCGCGCCAACTACGAGAACTGGGAGATCGTGCTGGTCGACGACGGCTCGCGCGACGGCACCACGGCGCGGGTCAAGGAGCTGCTCGGGCGGTTCGAAGGGGTCCGGCTTCTCCGCCTCTCGCGGGCCTTCGGGCTCGACGTGGCCATCACCGCCGGCCTGGAGAGCGCCATCGGCGACGTGGTGGTGACGTTGAGCGCCGAGAGCGATCCGCCCGACCTGATCCCGCAGCTCGTCGAGCTTTCCCGCCGCGAGAACGCCGCCGTTTACGGGGTCGCGCCTTCGCGGCGCAGGGGGTTCTTGCGGGAGTCCGGCGCGCGCGCCTTCTACTGGATGTGCCGGACCTTGCTCGACGTGCCCATCCAGCCGCACTCGACGCAGCTGCGCGCTCTGCCGCGGCAGGCGGTGAACGCGATCGTGGAGATCAAGGATCGGCACCGCTACCTGCGCGCGCTGACGCCTTACATCGGCTATGAGACGCGCACGGTGGAGTACCGGCCCATCTCGCGCAGCGGCCACCCGCCGCGCGAGAGCCTGTTCGAGGCGGCCGACACGGCGCTCGCGGTCATCGTGGGGAACTCCACCCGGCCGCTGCGCATGGTGGGGTGGATCGCGCTCGGCGCCGCGTTCCTGAATCTACTGTACATCGGCTACGTGTTCGCCGTGCGCATCTTCAAGACGCGCGTGGCCGAGGGCTGGATGACGCTCTCGTTGCAGAACGCCGGGATGTTCCTGCTCCTCTTCCTCGTCCTGGCGGTGGTCACCGAGTACGTCGGCCGGATCCTCGACGAGACCCGCGAGCGGCCGCTGTACTACATCGCCGAGGAGGCGAACAGCTCCGTCATGGTGCCCAGCGCCGAGCGGCGCAACGTGGTGCGGGAGTCGAGGTGAGCTGGCAGGTGCCGGCGTTCGAGGCGCACGAGTTCTTCCCCCGGCGCACGCGCTTCTGCGTCTGCATCCCCGTGCTGGACGAGGACGGCCGCTTCCGCCGCCAGCTGGAGAAGATGCAGGGACAGATGGACCTCGCCGACGTGGTCGTCGCGGACGGCGGGAGCACGGACGGCTGCACGGATCCCGCCGCGCTGCGCGAGGCCGGCGTGCGCGCGCTGCTGGTGAAGACGGGCCCCGGCCGGCTCGGCGCGCAGCTCCGCATGGGCCTCGGCTGGGCGCTCGAGCAGGGATACCAAGGCATCGTCCTGGTGGACGGAAACGACAAGGACGACACCTCCGCGCTGTCGCTGTTCCTCGACGAGCTGGCGCGGGGCGCCGACTTCGTGCAGGGCTCGCGATACCTGCCGGGCGGCGAGGGCGTCAACACGCCCGTCCTGCGCGAGGCAGGCGTCCGGCTCCTGCACGCGCCCGCCATCTCGCTCGCCGCCGGCTACTGGTACACCGACACCACGAACGGCTTCCGCGCGTACAGCGCGCGCTTCCTGCGGGACGAGCGGGTGGCGCCCTTCCGCGACGTATTCCGCGGGTACGAGCTGCACTACTACCTGTCGATCCGGGCCGGTCGGCTCGGCTTCAAGGTCGTCGAGGTGCCGGTGCGGCGCGAATACCCGCGCGGCCAGCTGCCGTCGAAGATCCGCGGGCTGCGCGGCAGCGCCACGGTCTTGCAGGCGCTGGCGGCGGCGTGCCTGGGAAGGTTCGATCCGTGACCAGCGCGCTGATCGGCCACACCGGTTTCGTCGGCGGCAATCTGCGAAGGCAGGTCCCCTTCGACGTGCTGGTCGGCTCGTCGAACGTGGACGAGTTGCGCGGCCGGAGCTTCGAGCTCGTTGCCTGCGCCGGCGCGCGCGCGGAGAAATGGAAAGCCAACCGCGATCCTGAAGCGGACCTCGCCGGCATCGAGCGCCTCCTCTCCGTCCTGCGCGAGGTCCGCGCGGGCCGATTCGTGCTCGTCTCCACGGTGGACGTCTTCGAGGCCCCCGCCGGCGCCGACGAGTCGGCGTCCGCCGACGCGCGCCATGCCTACGGCCGCAACCGGCGGATGCTCGAGGAGCTGTGCGAGAGTCGGTTCGGCGCGCAGGTCCTCCGGCTGCCGGGCCTGTTCGGTCCGGGGCTGAAGAAGAACGCGGTCTACGACCTGCTGCACGACAACCAGGTGGAGAAGATCCACCCCGACTCGACCTACCAGTTCTACGACGTGCGCGAGCTGTGGGCGGACGCCGAGAAGGCACGCCGCGCCGGCATCCGCTTGCTGCATCTCGCGACCGAGCCGCTGGCGATGGGCGAGATCGCGTCGCGCTGCTTCGGCCGCGAGCTGCGCGCTCCAGCCGGGGCGCCCGCGCGCTACGACGTGCGCAGCCGCCACGCCGGGCTGTGGGGCGGGCGGAGCGGGTACCTGCGCTCGCGTGACGAGGTGCTGCGTGGCCTGACGCGGTTCGTCCGCGAGGAGCAGGGCCGGTGAAGCTGGCCATGTCCGCCATCGCGTGGGAGCCCCCCGAGGACGAGGCGGCGGCCCGGATCCTGCGCGAGCATGGATTCGAGGGCGTCGAGCTGGCTCCCACCAAGATCTTCGCGCGGCCGGATGCCGCGAGCGATGCGGAGGTCGCCGCCTGCCGCGAGGCGTGGCAGCGGCGGGGTCTCCGGATCGTCGCCCTGCAGGCCCTGCTTTTCGGCCGTCCGGAGCTGACCGTCTTCGGCGAGGCACGGGAACGCACCCTGGCGTATCTGTCCGGGGTGGCGCGCCTCGGCGCCGGCCTCGGCGCCGGCGCGCTGGTGTTCGGTTCGCCCCGCAACCGCGCCCGCGGCGCGCTGCCGGCCGCGGAAGCCTGGCGCTCGGCGGTCGCGTTCTTCCGCGCGCTCGGCTCCGCCGCCGCGGAAGCCGGCACCTGCGTCTGCATCGAGCCGAACCCTCCCCGCTACGGCGCCGACTTCGTCACCACGTCCGAGGAAGCCCTGCGTCTGGTCGAAGAGGTCGCCTCGCCGGGATTCGGCCTCCACCTCGACGCCGCCTGCGCCCTGCTCGCCGGCGAGGACTTCCCCGCGCGCCTCCGCAAGAGCGGCCACGTGCTCCGCCACGTCCACCTCAGCGAACCCGATCTGGCGCCCGTCCGCAAAGGCGGCAGCCTGGACCTGCAGGCCATCTCCGCGGCGCTGCGCGACATCGGCTACTCCGGCTGGGTCTCGGTGGAGATGAAGCCGGCCGGCCTCGACGCGGTCCGCGCCGCGGCGGAGCTCGTGGCGAAGGTCAGCTGAACAGCGCCTCGACGAATTCGTGTGGGTCGAAGGGCTTCAGGTCGGCGACCTTCTCGCCGACGCCGACGTAGCGGACGGGGATCTTCAGCTCGTCGCAGATTCCGATGATCACGCCGCCCTTGGCGGTGCCGTCGAGCTTCGTCAGCACGAACCCGGTGACGCCCAGCGCCTCGTGGAACTGGCGCGCCTGCGCAATGGCGTTCTGGCCGGTGGTCGCGTCCACCACCAGCAGGATCTCGTGCGGAGAGCCCGGGTGGGCCTTCTCCAGGGTGCGCTTCAGGCGCTTCAGCTCCTCCATGAGATTGGCCTTGGTGTGGAGGCGGCCGGCGGTATCGCAGAGCACCACCTGGATGCCCTCCGCCTTGGCGCGCGTCACCGCGTCGAAGAGCACCGCGCCGGGGTCGGAGCCGTCCTTGCCGCGCACCATGGGCACGCCGGCCCGCTCCGCCCAGACGTCGAGCTGCTCGCCGGCGGCGGCGCGAAACGTGTCGCCCGCGCCGAGGATCACGGACTTGCCCGACTGCTTCAGGCGCGCCGCGAGCTTTCCGATGGTGGTGGTCTTCCCGGTCCCGTTGACGCCGACCACCATGACCACCTGGGGTGGCGGCGTGCCGGGCGGCAAGTCGGGGAGCCCGCCGTGCCCCGACTCCCCGGGCGCGACGCCGAGCGAGAGGATCCGCTCCACCTCCTCTCGGAGGGCCGCCTTCACGCGCGAGAGATCGGACAGCTCGCGCCGCCTGAGCCGCTCGCGGACCGAATCGAGCAGGCGGGTCGCGGTGCGCACGCCCACGTCCGCCGAGAAGAGGATCTCCTCCAGCTCGGCGAGCGTCGCGTCGTCCAGCTCCTTGGCGGCGCCGACGAACGCATTGAGCCTCGCCATGAAGCCACCGCGGGTCTTGGCGAGGCCCTCCGCCAGCGTGCGACCCGCCTCGGCCTCGGTCAGCTTCCGGCGCGCCTCTTCCTGCACGGCGCGCTCGGCGGCCAGGCGGGCCTGCTCCGCGGCCCGGGCTTCCGCCTCGGCTTTCGCGCGCGCGGCGGCTTCCGCCTCGCGCCGGGCCTTCTCCTCCACGTCCGCGATCTTCCGCCGCTCGTACTCGAGCTTCCGCTGCGCGTCCGACACCTCGCGCCGGCGGCGGTCGACCTCGGCGCGCGCCGCCGCATCGCCGGACAGCCGTGTCTCGGCGGCGGCGAGAGCGTCCTGCGCCGCCTGGAGCTGCTCGCCAGCGCGCTGCTCGCGCGCGAGCCGCTCGGGCGGCAGCGTCACGGGCGCGGGCGGTGGCGGCGGCTCGGGCGGCACGGCCGGCTTCT
>DASQBG010000048.1:0-11755 GCA_035635335.1 Myxococcales bacterium
GGTGGCGGGCGAGGATGCCGTGGGGCGCAGACGCTCGAAGCGGCGGTCGTAGCCTTCCTCGCCGGGCTTCTGCACCCGGGGCGTCGCGATCACCACGCGCAAGCCCGCCGCGCGCACGCGCTCGACGGCGACGCCGAGCCCGACCAGCTCCATGAAGTCGAGCTCCACCTCGCGCACGCCGAGCGGCGCAGCGAGCTCCAGCGTCGCGTCCACCTGCTCGAGCGTGCGCAGGAGCGGGACGAGCCGCGGGTCGCCCGGAGCACCCGCGCGCGCGAGAGGGGGCGCGATCTCGTCCGCCGCATGTCCGGTGGTGACGTGGCGAGGCGAGGCCGGCGGCGTCTGGCGGGAGAGCGCGTCCGTCACCGCCCGCCGCAGCCGCTTCAGCTCGGACGGGGGGAGCGCCAGCGCGCCTTCCAGCTCCAGCGTCAGCTTGCGCAGCCCGAACTCGGTCTCCCCGAAAGCGCACAGCTTCTCGCGCAACAGCCCTTCGTGCAGCGGCCGATGCTCCGCCGCAACGAGGGGCATGGCGCTCGCGGCACTCGCCTCGCGGCCCAGGTCGTCCCGCGCGGTGACCACCAGGGGCTGCCCGACGGCGCCGCGCACCGCGACCGAGACGCTGACCTTGCGTTCTTCCGCCGCGACCCGCTTCATCCGGCGCGTCAGCTCGGCGTCCTTCGCTTTCCACACCACGTCGCCTACCCGCACCAGCCGCAGGTCGAGCGTGCTCTCGCCCGGGCCGCCGAACACCAGCTTCCACAATCCGGAGTCGAGCACGTCGCAGGCGTGGAGGCCGCCGCGGGGCTCGTCGTCCTCGGGTTTACCCTGGTCGAAGAGGATGCGGTCGCCGGCCTTCAGCTCCGGAGCGCCGGGCTCGGGCCGGAGGAGCACGTGGCGCGCGCGCGCGTGGACCTCCTCGACCCGCCCGACCAGCACGCCGCGGTGCCCGGGATAGAGCCCGTGCACCAGCTCCTGGTGATCCGATCCGGTGAGGAATCCGTGGCTGAAGCTGCGCGAGAAGCTGTAGCGCAGCTCCTCCTCGTCGCGCGCGGTGAGGGGGTAGGCGCGGCCTTCCACCGCCGCGTCGAGCGCCCGCCGGTACTTCTCCACCACGTTGGCGACGTACTCGGGGCCCTTCATCCGGCCCTCGATCTTGAAGCAGGACACGCCGGCCTCGATCAGCTCCGGCAGCAGATCGTAGGCCGCCAGGTCGCGCGGGCTGAGCAGGTACTTGAGCTGCTCGCCGATCGAGGCCTCCGCGTTCCGCTCCGGCCCGTCCGCCGGCGAAGCCGGCGTCCTCCGTCCGGCACTCGCGACGCGGCCGTCCACCACCAGGTCGTACGGCAGCCGGCAGCTCTGGGCACACTGGCCGCGGTTCGCGCTCCGGTGCTGCAGCGCCTCGCTCGTCAGGCACTGCCCCGACCAGCTGACGCACAGGGCGCCGTGCACGAAACACTCCAGCTCCAGCTCGGTGCCGGCCGCGAGCGTGCGGATCTCGTCGATCGACAGCTCGCGGGGCAGCACGATGCGCGCAACGCCCAGGTCGCGTGCGATCGCCGCTCCCTCGGGGCTCGACACCGTCATCTGCGTCGACGCGTGCAGCGGCAGCTCCGGGCAGACGGCGCGGGCGAGCCGTGCGGCACCCAGGTCCTGCACCAGGATGGCGTCCGCACCGGCGCGCGCGATCGCCGCCAGTGCCTGCTCGGCGACGGGCAGCTCGCGGTCGAAGACCAGCGTGTTGAAGGTGACGAATCCCTTCACGCCCTTGCGGTGGAGGAAGTCGAAGATGCGCGGCAGCTCGCCCACCGCGAAGTTGTCGGCCCTGGCGCGCGCGTTGAAGCCGCCCCGCAGCCCGAAGTAGACCGCGTCGGCGCCGGCCGCGACGGCGGCGCGCAGGCTCTCCTCCTCGCCGGCGGGCGCGAGGAGCTCGGGGCGTTCCAGCCGGGTAGCCATCGATGGTTCGAACAGCGCAGGGGTGGCAAACTCAACCCCGTCCGGCGCTGCGCGTCGCACAAAACCGGGGTTTCCGCAACCTCGCCGCCAGCCTGGCAAGCCCCTGGTCGCACTGTAACTTACTGAACGCCGGGGCGTTTTCTTGCGAGGTCCAGCGGCTGTGGGAAACGATGGTTAGTGTCAGTTCGGGATCGGGGGCAGAGGAGCGATGGAACAGACCGAAGAAAGCGTGACCTGCGGACAATGCCGCAAGACAGGCACGTTCACGGCGCCGGTCTCGGTGATCCTGCTCTTCGCGCCCGCGCTCTCGAAACCGTACCCGCTCATCCCTGCCGAGGACTACCGCGTCTGCGGCGCCTGCGACGCGATCTTCACCCTGGTGAACCGCGCGGCCGACGCGCACCCCACCACCCGCCAGGCCGGTCCGTGGACCCGCGCGATCATCGTGTTCGCCGACGGCCACGGCGTGGACGTCAAGGCCAAGCGCCCACAGCAGGCTGTCGCGCTCGCCTGATAGGATCGCTTTCCTACGCTCATCACGCTTTTCGATCCGGCGCCTCTGGCGCCTCCACAAGCGGGGAGCTCGCTCCCCCCTCGACCCCCCAAAAGATCGCGGTCAGCGCCTCGAAGGCTCGCGTCAAACGCGGGGCAGCTTGCTCGTCGCGAGCAGCCGGTCCAGCCACAGCGCCGAGAGCTTTTCTTGTAGTGAATTGCTGCGCAGGCGCGCGCGCAGGTTGTCCCAGTCGATGCGGTCCATCGGCTGGTCCTGATCGAAGCAGGTGAAGACGATCGATTCCTTGCCGGTCAGCGGATCGCGGTGCTTCTGCAGGCACTGCGCGCAGATCTCCTTCATCATGCATTGCATCGGCGAGTTGATGGAGGCGATGCCGACGTGATCGGCCGGGAGCAATTTCTGGAGGACCTCGTGCCGCGCGCGCGTCACCGCCGCCATCATCCGGTCCGATCCGATGGCGATGAGGCGCCGGACGTTCGCGAACGGGATCGGCGGCGGGCCGAGCTTCCCGGTCGCGTAGGCCGCCATCGCCTGCACGATGTTGCCGGAGAAGGCGCGGTCCTGCGGCCTGCGCGGCTCGGGAGCGCCGCCCGCGTCGGTGGACCAGACCACTACGTCGGTCGCCTCCTCGATCTCGTCGCGCTTGAACACGTCCTGCGCGTGCTTGTAGCCGGCGAAGTACACCACCCGGCAGCCGTTCGACCGCAGCGCCTTGGAAATGCTGAAGAGCACCGCGTTGCCCAGGCCGCCGCCGCAGAGCACCACGTCCTCGCCGCGCGGGATGGTCGAGGGCGCGCCGGTGGGGCCCATCACCACCACCGGCTCGCCTGGCTCCAGAAGCGCGCAGAGCCGGCTCGACGAGCCCATCTCCAGCACGATCAGGGAGAGCAGGCCCTTCTCCCGATCCACCCAGGCGCCGGTGAGCGCGAGGCCTTCCATGAGGAGCTTGGTGCCGTCCACGCGCACGCAGAGCGATTCGTAGTTCTGCAGCCGGTAGAACTGGCCGGGCTGGAAGCGGCGCGCGGCGGCCTTCGCACGCACCACCACCTCGACGATGGTCGGCGTCAGGCGCCGCACCTCGTGCACCGTCGCGCCCAGCTCGTCGTCCAGGCGCGCGGTCAAGGCGCGCCACTTCGACTGCGCGCCTTTCACGTCGTACGCGCCGGCGCGAACGGCGGCATCGGTGCGGGACAGCTCCTCCGCGAAGAGCCGGGCGATGTGCGGGTGCCCATCCTTCGCCGAGGCCATCGCCTTCACCACCGACCCGGCGTACGTCGGGTGGTTGTCGCCGAAGAAGCTGACCAGCCGCCCGTCCTTGCGGTAGCTGGTGAAGAAGCCCGGCTCGCCGGAGAGGTCGTCGGTGACGGTCGCCGGGACGAGCTGCCCGCCTTCGAGCCGGTACGGCCGGAAGCTCCCGTGCCGGGCGTCCAGCTCGAATGCTCCGGGTGACTCCTTCTCGAGCGTCACGTTGGGGCTGGTGCCCGCGGCCACGCAGACGGTGCGCGCGGGCAGCTCGACCGCCTCGCCCGCGTCGATCCACTTGCCGTCCACCTGCTTGTGCAGCGCGAAGCGCACCGCCTTCACGGCCCCGTGCGGATCCGGCAGCGCCTCGAGGGGCGAGAGGCCCTCGGCGATGACGATCCCCTCTTCGAGGCACTTGGCCACTTCCTCGTGGTTCAAGCGGTACGCGGGGGAGTCGTTGAGCCCCTTGCGGTACGCGATGGTCACGCCGCCCCACTGCGCGACCAGGCGGGTGAAGTCGGGCTCCTCGCCGGCCCCGGCGGCGCGATCGCGCTCGGCTCGGACCGCGCGACCGTGCTCGAGCATCTCGGCGTAGACGTGCCGCTCCTCCGGGTCGAGGACCGAGAACACCATCTCCTCGCCGGCCGACTCGCACAGCACCTCGTGGCGATCGAGCAGCTTCTCGACCTGCGCGGGGTAGTAGGCCTTGAGCTCGGTGGCGGTGTCGATGGCAGTGAGGCCGCCTCCGATCACGACCGCGGGGAGCCTGACCTGGAGGTTCGCCAGCGCGTCGTCCTTGAAGGCGCCGGTGAGCTGGAGCGCCATGAGGAAGTCCGACGCCTTGCGGACGCCGCGGAGCAGGTTGTTCTTCAGCCCGATGAGGGTGGGCCGCCCGGCTCCCGCGGCCAGCGCCACGTGGCGGAAGCCCAGCGCCCAGGCATCCTCGAGGGTGACGGTCCCGCCGAAGCGGGTGCCGCCGTAGAGCTTGAAGTGCTTGCGGCGCGCGAGGTTCAGGTGCAGCACGTCGAGGAACGACTTGTCCCAGCGCACGGTGATCCCGTACTCGGAGACGCCGCCGAAGCCGGAGAGGACGCGCTCGTCGAGCGGCGTGCCGAACTGATCGTCGTAGTCCTCGATCGCGCGGCTGCCGCTCGAAAGCTCGGGGTCGAGCGGCTCGATCTTGAGCCCGTCCACGCCCACCACGCCGAATCCCTCGTTCAACAGGTGGTGCGCGAGCGTGTACCCGGCGGGCCCCATGCCCACCACCAGGACGTCCACGCCGCAGTACGGGCGCGGGTGCGGCCGCTCGACGCGCAGCGGGTTCCACCGGGTGAGCAGGCTCCAGATCTCGTACCCCCAGGGGAGCCGCAGCGCCTCGGTGAGGACGCGAGTCTCGATCTGCGGGATGTTGACCGGGTCCTGCTTCTGGTAGACGCAGGCCTTCATGCAGTCGTTGCAGATGCGGTGGCCGGTCCCGGGCGCCATCGGGTTGTCGATGCACACCAGGGCCAGCGCGGCGACCATGTCGCCTTCGCGCGCCTTGAGGTGCATCTCGCTGATGCGCTCTTCCAGCGGGCAGCCGGTGAGGGGGATCCCGAGAGGATTCTTCTTGTAGCGATCGCTCTCCTTCTCGCGGAAGCCCTTCGAGCAGCTGTCCTTCTCGCGCCCGTGGCAATAGATGCAGTAGTCGATCTCGCTGCGCGCCTCGCGGGGGCTGGCGCGCGGGTCGGTCAGCTGGAAGCCGTCGCGCCGGCGCTGGTGCTCGGGGAGCCCCTCGGTCTCGTACGGCTTGCGCCGCCGGAGCGGCACGAGCTGCTGGAAGTCCAGGGCGTGCGGCAGCCGCAACAGCGACCACCCGTGCGTGCGGTGGCGGCCCTGCGGGTGGAGGGTGGCCGCGTGGCACCAGCGGTCGAAGAGGCCGAGGAGTTGCTCGGCGAGCTCCGGGCGCCCGGCGAGCAGCTCCCGCGCCTGCTCGGGCAGCTCCCCGCGATCGGCGAGCCCGCGGCCCATCGCCTGGCACAGCGCGCGGAACGGCTCCGGCGAGCGGGGCGCGTCGAGAAGGGTCTCGATCACCAGCGCGAGCACCAGCTCGGGGTCGCCCGCGGCGAGGGAGGCGCGGGGGTCGCGCCTTGCCGCCGCGACGAGCAGCGGCTGCACCTGGTCGTCGAGGGAGGGGAACTCCTCCGGTCCGGGGCGATCGGGCGCGCCCTTCTTGAAGACGCGCCGCTGCACGAACTCGCGCTTGACCCGGAAGAGGGGCGCGTCGCGTCCGGCGTCGGCACGGTGGTTCGCCTGCGCGCCCGCGACGCCGAACAGCTCGCCGACGAACCGCGACAAATGCCCGGACACCTCGACCAGGAGGTCGCCTTCGGCCGGACCCGACAGCGGGGCGCGCCGGTGCTGGTCGAACCGCGCGAACAGCTCCGGGTCGGCGGCGTGCAGATCGCGGTCGAAGGCTGCCGTCAGGTCGGCGAGCCGGAGCGCGTCATGCAGGTCGGGATACGAGAAGCCAGGGATCCCCAGCCGGGGCCAGCGGGCCTCGTCGCGCAGGTCGACAGCGGGTTCGGTCATCGCCCGTCAGTGTATCGTGCCGGCAGGCGTCGATCCCGGAAAAGCCGCCCGAGATCAGGGATGTCGGTGCGGGTCGGCGCGGGTGGCAGCGGCGATCTCGGTGACCGGGACGCGCTCCCGGCTGCGGAAGCAGGCGTAGTCCTCGCCGTTCTCGGTGACCACGTCCACCACCAGGTCGATGAAGCGGGTGCCGTCGCGCAGCGCGACCGCCACGTGCCGGTGCACCAGCACCGCCTCCTCGAGCACGTCGATGAAGCTGCAGCGGCCCACGATGTCCTGACAGATCGCCCTCACGCCGGAGGAGATAGTACACCGGAACCGGGCTTGCCCCTCGGCCCGCGGTCGTGGTTAGCAGAGGAGGAATGCGCGGACAGCCTGATCGTGGGCGTCTTCCGCGTCCCGCCGCGCAGCGCCGACCAGCTTCAGCCGGCTTTGCAGCCGCCGGGGATCGCCGGCGCCCGGTGGACGCCGCATGCTTACGAGCTGGAGGTGGAAGGCCCCGCGGTGACGCTGGTGATCGGCATCTCCGGCGCGAGCCGGGCGCGGACGATCTATCACCTCGACGCGCTGACGGTCCGGTTCGATGAGGAGCCCTGACGCTTCTCGCGCCCGGCACATTCGGGGCAGACGCCCTCGACCTGCACCTTGAGGGCGCGCACCTCGAACCCGTGGGCGTCGGACACCTGGAGGTCGTCGAGCCCGGCGTCGTGCAGGTCGACCACCTTGCGGCAGCGGATGCACACCAGGTGGTGGTGCGGAGTGCCCGCCCCGGTGCCGGGCAGGGCAGCCTCGTAGCGGCCGTGCTCGTGCAGGGCATTGACGTCGCTGACCGCGCCGATCTCGCGCAGCGCCTCGAGGTTCTTGTAGACGGTGGCCAGGGAAAGGTGCGGCAAGCGCCTGCGCACCGAGCGGTGGATGTCTTCGGCGCTGGGGTGCGCGCGCGAGCCGGCCAGCGCCTCGAAGATGGCGAGCCGCTGGCGGGTCACCGACAGGCCGCTGTTCCGGCAGTGCTCCGCGAAGGCGGCGACCTGCGAGGAGAGATCGGGGTCGCTTTTTCGCCGCTGCATCAGCCGGTCTCCGGGAGAAGGTCCTGGGCGAGCGACCGGCGGACCGCGTCCGACAGCTCCTGCCGGTGCGTGTAGGCGGGGTGGTCGACGGCCAGGGCCGCCGGACCCTTCTGGAACGCCGCCAGGTCGGGGACGGGGAACCGGATGTACTGCACCGCCGCGATCCGCTGCCCGTCGTCGCGGCCGCCTTCCATCGCGGCGCGCCCGCGCTCGTCTCCGGCCTCGAGCCACAGGTGGTCGCCCAGGCCGGTCAGGCGCGAGAGCTGCGCCTTGACCTCGCGGTCCTCTCCGGAGAGCTCGAGGAGGAGCGTGGCGGACAGCTCGCCCGCGCCGGGGAGCATGCCGTTGAAACCCTCCAGCTCCTCCCGGACCTGCGCCTCGTCGGTCATCCGCTCGGCGCGAAGGATCTCCTGGATCTGGAACTTCACCGTGAGCCGGTTTTCGAACACGAAGGTCATGAAGGGCCCCACCGTGATACGACGCGCCTGCTTCGCCGCGATGACCTCGCGGCGGAACTGGTGGCGCACACCTTCGTAGACGGGCAAGGGCCACAGATCCTTCAATTCGAGCTTGCGCATCAGGTGTCCTCCGCCTTCCGAGCGCCATTCCCGCGCCCGTTCCTGGGCGAGCGCAACGGCTCGCCCAGGTAGGCGGCTCGCAGGATCCGGACAGGGTGGTACACGGGGCGTCCCGTCTTCTGCTTGAGCTGCAGCCCGGCGAGCGGGCAGTCGGAAGAGACCACGTCGGGCTCGGCGCCTTCCACCCGGAATGCGGCCGCATCGGCCACTTTGAGCGATTCCGCGAAGAACTCGGTCTTCATGCCCCAGGTGCCGTCCATCCCGCAGCAGCGGTCGACGAGCTGCACGTCCGCGCCCGCCCACTTGAGCAGGTCGCGCCCGCGGTAGCCCAGGTTCTGCACGCGGTTGTGGCAGGCGACGTGGTAAGCCACCTTGCCGATGGGCTTCTGGAAGTCCTTCGGCAGCTTCTTGTGCCGCGCCTGCTGCAAGAGGAAGTCGGACAGGTCCATCACCGCTTCGGACACCTCGCGCGCCTCGTCGGTTCCGACCAGCTCCGGGTACTCGGTGCGCAGGACCAGGGTGCAGCTCGGGCCGGGGCTGACGATCTTGCGGCCCTCGCGCACGGCGGGGAGGAGCGTCTCCACGTTCCGTCGAGCCAGCCGGCGCGCGCCCTCGAGGTCGCCGCCGTCCAGCTTCGGCATTCCGCAGCAGACTTGCTCGGGGCAGCTGACCGAGCACCCCGCGTGCTCCAGGACTTCCACCGCGGCCTTGGGGATCTCCGGGTCGTTGTAGTTTCCGTAGCAGGTGGCGAACACCGCCACGCTGCCTTTCGGCTCGGCGGGCGCGGCCACGGGAGCGCGCCTCGACCACCAGGTCAGGAAGCTCTCGTCGGCGTAGTCGGGAAGCTCCCGGTCCCGGTGGATGCCGACGGTGTGCTCCATCAACATCCGGTTGAAGCGGTTGTGCGCGGCGGCGTTCGCGAGCGGGGCGATCTTCGTCATCAAGGTCCCGACCGCGTCCGTCGCCCCCAGGAAGCGCTCCCGGAAGGCGATGCCGTCCTCCTGGGCCCGGGCCATCTTGGCGCGCAGCATGAGGCGCGGGAAATCGACCGCGAGCTCGTGCGGCGGGACGTACGGGCACTTGGGATAGCAGAGCTTGCATTCGTAGCAGAGCTCGACCACCCGCTCCTTGTCCTTGGCCTCGAGGAGCGACACCGGGCTCTCGGTGTGCACCTCGACGTGTTCGAGGAGCTTCTTCGCCTCGTGCTCCTCCACGAGACCGCCCTGGAGATGCTTGCCTTCAGCCTCGGCGCGGTGCGGATCGAGCGCATCGATCCGCTTGAAGAGGACGTCGAACGAGGGGCAGAGATTGAAGCACAGCCGGCACCCGTTGCAGATCTCGAAGACGCGGTGCACCTCGGAATCGAGGTGGGCTGGGTCCCAGAACCGCGGGTTGTCGTACGCCATCCCGTGCCGGTCCTGGGACCAGTCGCCCGGATCTGCGATGGGGAGCTTCATCCCTCCGACTTCACCTGCTGCAGCCCCTTGGCGAAGCGGCCCGCGTGCGACTTCTCCGCCTTGGCGAGCGTCTCGAACCACTCGGCGATCTCGGCAAAGCCGTCCTCGCGCGCCTGGCGCGCGAACCCGGGGTACATCTGCGTGTACTCGTAGGTCTCGCCGGCGACGGCCGCGGCGAGGTTCTTCTCGCTGTCGCCGATCGGCTCGCCGGTGGCGGGATCGCCCACCTGCTCCAGGTACTCGAGGTGGCCGTGCGCGTGACCGGTCTCGCCCTCGGCGGTGTCGCGGAAGAGGCCCGCGATGTCCGGCCGTCCTTCCACATCCGCCTGCTTGGCGAAGTACAGGTAGCGGCGGTTGGCCTGGCTCTCGCCCGCGAACGCGGCCTTGAGGTTCTCGTGCGTCTTGGTGCCCTTCAGGTTCGGCATCGGTGGTCCCTCCTCGGGGGTTGCCCAGTTGGAGAACAATTCTCGATTTTGGATTCGCGCGTCAAGCCAGACGCGTGACGCAAGGCAGCGCAGTGGAGAATCGCCCGGGCGGCTGGAGCGGGCCACGAAGCGCCAGAGGGCGCAGCGGCCCTGTCCCGGGACGCGCGCCCTCCGCGGACGATCTGCTTCGAGCCTGGTCTTCAGTTCTTCAGGTTGTCGTTCACCAGCTTGGTCATCTCGAACATCGAGACGGTCCTCTTACCGCCGAAGATCTCGCGGAGCGTGTCGTCCGCGTTGATGTTGCGCTTCTCCTTCTTGTCCTGCAGGCCGTTCTTCTTCACGTAGGCCCAGATCTTCTTGACCACCTCCGTCCGGGGCAGCGGCCTCTCACCGACGACCTTGGCGAGTGCAGCGCTCGGCTGGAGCGGTTTCATGAACGCGGCATTGGGCTTGCGGGCGGACTTCTTGGCGGTCTTTTTTGCTGCCTTCTTGGCGGGCATCTTGGGCTTCTCCTCCTGGAAAGGGCCTCTCCCCTGCTCCGAAAACGAGCGCACTCTGACAGAGGACGCTCGACCGAGTAAAGCCCTTTTTCCCTCGGAGGACCGCCTCGGCCCCCTCGTGCGACCACCGAACGGGGGCCGCTGTCAAGCCCCCTTGGGCCGCGCGATGCGCAGGATGCAGGACCCTTGACGCCGCAGCAGCACGGCCGCGCCCGAGGCGGCGGCCGACGGAAGCCACTCCCGCGCCTGCTTCTCCGAGGCGAGCACCAGGGCCTCGCCGCCCGGGGCGAGCAGGCGTTTCGCCTCGAGCAGCTCGCGCGCGAACACCGCCTCGCCGGCGGGAGCCGACGCTTCCCCGAGGACCAGGCCGGCCCCGCCCTCCGGCAGCGCTTCCGAGGGGAACACGGCCTCGGCGATGCGGAGCCCCTCGCCGCCGAGCCCGAGCGCCGAGGCGTTGCGGCGGAGGAAGGTCGTGTCGAGGAGATCGCGGTCCTGCGCGACGATCCGCGCCTGGGGCCAGCGGACCCGCGCGGCGAGGGGAAGCGCGCCGTATCCGCAGCGGAAGCAGAGCACCGTGCCCGGCGAGCCGCGCGGCACCGCCTCGAGGAGCGCGCCCAGCGCCGGCGCATGGCCCGGGTCCTCGCTCGCGTCGTGCGGCCGCGCGAGAGGCAGGAAGCGGCCCGGTGCCGCCTCGAAGCGCGTCTCGTCCCGCGCGTAGACCGACTCGTCGTCGAGGGCGAACCGCGAGGGGCCCGGTGGAACGGAATAGACGAGGTGGTTCTTGCCCTGGGCGGCGAGCCGCAGCCCCGGCACCTGCGCCGTCTCGACCTGCTCCCGGAGATCGTGGATGACCACCGCGCGCAGCTCTCCCTGCCGGGTCAGCAAGGAACGGCCCGCATCCAAGAGGTAGGCGACGCCGCGCGCTCCGATGCGCGCCGGCACGTTGCACAGCACCAGGTCGAAGCGCGCGCCGGGGGACAGATCGCGGTATCCGAGCCCCGGCCGCGCCTCGACGTTGGCAAGGCCCAGCGAGCGCGCGTTGTGCGCGGCGGCGCGCACCGCGAGCAGGTCGCGATCGACCAGCAGGGCGCGCGCGTCGGGGAACTTCGCCGCCAACGCCAGGCCGAGCGCGCCGTACCCGCAGCCCAGGTCCAAGAGCGACCCGGGCGACTGCTCGGGCAGGTTGCGCAAGAGGAGCAGCGTGCCCTCGTCGATGGCGCGCGTCGCGAAGACGTCGGCCGGAACGTCCAGAGGCAGGGCGAGCCCCAGCGCACGGACCGTGTGCCGGGTGCGGGCATACGGCCCCAGCGCCTCGACCGCCGCAGCGCTCGGCCGCGGTGGCGCGCTCTTCTGCCGCGTACGGCGCATGGACGCTGAGGTACCACGCCGGGTCGGGGGCGCGCTTACCTCGCGACGATCTTGAAAGGGGACTAATTCACGGGGACGGCGAC
>DASQBG010000049.1:0-12157 GCA_035635335.1 Myxococcales bacterium
GCAGGGGCCCGCATCCTGGCCAGGTCCTTCTACAAGGAGCTTCGCTCGAGCGGATACACGCCCCGCCAGCTGCTCACGCTCTCGACCGAGCTGATCGAGCTCATCACGCAGGATCTGCAGAAGGAGCGGCGCGAGGCGGTCAAGGGAGCCGCGTAGGGCCGACCGACGACCCCCTGCTGCGGTACGACGGGCCCCCTCTCTCCTCGGGGGCCCGTTGTGTTTTCTCCGCTGGAAATCGCGCAAGGCCTTCGCTTGACGCTCCGGATCCCGCGGCCTATGTAGCCCCACTCCAGGGAGGTTTCATGGCTCGCATCGCGATCAACGGCTTCGGGAGGATCGGCCGCAACATCCTGCGCGCGGCGATCAAGCGCGGTGCCAAGCTCGACGTCGTCCACATCAACGACATCGACAAGCCGAAGACCCTCGCTCACCTGTTCAAGTACGACTCGGTTCACGGCATCTTCAACGGGACGGTCGAGTCGACCGAGGACGCGATCGTGGTCAACGGCACGAAGATCGCGGTCACCGCCAAGCGCGATCCGTCCGAGCTGCCGCACAAGCAGCACGGCAGCGAGGTGGTGCTGGAGTGCTCGGGCCGGTTCACCGACCGCGCCAGCGCCGAGAAGCACATCGCGGCCGGCGCGAAGAAGGTGATCATCTCCGCTCCAGCGAAAGGGCAGGATTTCACGCTGGCCTACGGCATCAACCACGAGAAGTACGACCCGGCGAAGCACGACATCGTCTCCAACGCCTCGTGCACCACCAACTGCCTGGCGCCGGTCGCCAAGGTGCTGATGGACTCGTTCGGCATCGACCGCGGGTTCATGACCACCGTGCACAGCTACACGAACGACCAGCGCATCCTCGACCTGCCGCACGAGGACCTGCGAAGGGCCCGGGCCGCCGCGCTCTCGATGATCCCGGCCTCGACCGGCGCCGCCAAGGCGATCCACGAAGTGATCCCGGAGCTGAAAGGGAAGATGAACGGCACCGCCATCCGCGTGCCCACGCCCAACGTGTCGCTCATCGACCTGACGGTCGAGCTGTCCAGGCCCGCCACGGTGGAGTCGATCAACAAGGCCTTCCAGGAGGCCGCCAGAGGCTCGCTGAAGGCCGTCCTGCAATACAACACGGAGCTGACCGTGTCGGTGGACTACAACGGCAACCCCGCCAGCGCGATCTTCGACTCCACCCAGACCGCGGTGGCCGAAGGCGGCAGGCTCGCCAAGG
This sequence comes from Myxococcales bacterium, assembly GCA_035635335.1. Classification (GTDB taxonomy): domain Bacteria; phylum Myxococcota; class Myxococcia; order Myxococcales; family 40CM-4-68-19; genus VBKO01. Next base: position 1,231 of record DASQBG010000049.1, read on the forward strand.
TGTTCGCCTGGTACGACAACGAGTGGGGCTTCTCCAACCGCATGGTGGACGTGGCGCTGCTCATCGGCAGCCGGCTGCAGCCGTAATCGGCGATCATGATCCGGTCCATCGAGCAGCTCGACCTGCCGGGGAAGCGCGTCTTCATCCGGGTCGATTTCAACGTCCCGATCGACAAGACGGGCGCGGTGAAGGACGACTCGCGCATCCGCGCGGCGCTGCCCACCATCCGCTACGCGATCGGGAGGAAGGCGAAGGTCATCCTCGCCTCGCACCTGGGGCGGCCGGACGGGAAGTTCGTGCCCGAGCTGTCGCTGGAGAACGTCGGCGCGCGCCTCTCGCAGCTCCTCGGCCGGGACGTGATCTTCGCCGACGACTGCGTCGGCGACGGCGTCCGCAAGCTGGTCGCCGATCTCCGCGAGGGGCAGGTCTTGCTGCTCGAGAACCTCCGCTTCCATCCCGAGGAGGAGAACAACGACGAGGAGTTCGCCCGCCAGCTGGCTTCGCTCGCCGAGGCGTACGTCAATGACGCGTTCGGCACCGCGCACCGGGCGCACGCGTCGACGGTGGGAATGGTCAAGCACGTGCCGCAGCGCGGGGCCGGCTTCCTGATGCTCTCCGAGCTGAAAACTCTCAATGGCTTGCTCAAGGGGGCCCGCCGGCCGTACCTGACGATCCTGGGCGGCGCCAAGGTGAGCGACAAGATCAAGGTGATCGAGAACCTCATGACCCGCGTGGACGCGCTGCTGATCGGCGGCGCCATGGCGTACACCTTCATGAGCGCGCGCGGCGTCGGAGTCGGCGCTTCGCGGATCGAGAAGGACAAGCTGGACCTGGCGCGCCGCGTGCTCGAGAAGGCGAAGCAGTCCCGCGTGGAGCTGGTCCTGCCGGTGGACCACGTGGTGGCGCGAGAGCCGAAGGGTGGGATCGAGACGCGGATCGTCGACGGCCCGATCCCGGAGGGTTGGGTCGGTCTCGACATCGGCCCCAAGACCATCGCCCAGTACGAGCAGCGCATCGCGGGCGCCGCGACCGTGTGCTGGAACGGCCCGATGGGCATGTTCGAGACTCCCGAGTACGCGGCGGGAACGCGGGCGGTGGCCCAGGCGCTGGCGAAGGCGACCGCGCGAGGCGCGACCACGGTGGTGGGCGGCGGCGACAGCGCAGCCGCGGTCGTGGAGATGGGGCTCGCCGACAAGGTGACGCACATCTCGACCGGGGGCGGCGCCTCGCTGGAGTTCCTCGAAGGCCGCGAGCTTCCCGGCGTGAAGGTCCTGGATGACCAGGCGTAAGTTCATCTGCGGCAATTGGAAGATGCACAAGACGGCCAGCGAGGCCGTGCAGCTCGTCCGCGAGCTGCGGAAGCAGCTCGACGGCTCGGCGGCGCAGGTCGCGGTCGCCCCGCCGTTCACCGCGCTCGCGGCGGTGAAGCAGGCGCTGCAGGGGTCCTCGATCCAGCTGTTCGGGCAGAATTGCCACCACGAGAAGCAGGGCGCGTTCACGGGGGAGGTGAGCGCGCCGATGCTGAAGGACGTCGGCTGCGAGGGCGTGATCCTCGGGCACAGCGAGCGGCGGCAGTACTTCGGCGAGACCGACGAGTGGGTCGCGAAGAAGCTCCGCGCTGCGCTCGCCGAGCGCCTGGACCCCATCGTGTGCGTGGGTGAGACCCTGCAGGAGCGCGAAGGCGGCAAGACCTGGGAGGTCGTCTCCCGGCAGGTGCGCGGGGCGCTCGGGGGTCTCGACGCGGCGGCGCTGCAGCGGATCACGCTCGCCTACGAGCCGGTGTGGGCGATCGGCACCGGGCGCACCGCCACCACCGCTCAGGCGCAGGAGGTGCACGCCCAGATCCGCGGCCTCTTGCGCGAGCTGGGGGGCGCGGCGGTCGCCGGCGCCGTCCGCATCCAGTACGGCGGCTCGGTGAAGCCGGACAACGCAGCCGATCTGCTCTCGCAGCCCGACGTCGACGGCGCACTGGTGGGCGGGGCCTCGCTGAAGGCCGCGGACTTCTCCGCGATCGTGGCCGCGGCGCGCTAAGAGCGTTGCACCACGGAGGCCACGGAGCGCACGGAGGTTGGTAGTTCGAACAACCGCACTCCGTGATCTCCGTGCGCTCCGTGGTGCAATCGTTTCGTCGGATCACTGCACCTTCACGCTCACGTCGTCGATCCAGAGCGAGGTCGGATCGCCCGAGAACCCGTCGTCGTGGGCGTTGAAATAGATCTGCACGGTCTGCCCGCGGAACGGCGTCAGGTCCACCGTCCTCTGCGTCCACACCTGCGTATTCGAGGCCATGTGGAAGATGTTGATCAGCACCGCGCCGGTCGAGCTGCGCACCTGCGCGTCCTGCCAGTCGAAGGTGATCGTATCGAGCGTGGCGGCGAAGTACCAGAAGGTCAGCGTCGCCGTGCTCGCGCTCGCGGGGATGGAGACGCTCTGGAAGGCGGAGGAGTCCCCGTTCAGATCGGTTCCGGTGCCGTTGGACGACCCACACCGGATCGAGCTCGTGCCGGAATGGATCTGCGCTGTGGACAGGATCGGCAGCTTCGCGCCGCCCAACGTCCAGCCGGAGAGCGATCCGTCGAACCCGCCGTTGACGATCAGCTCCGTCGCGGCCGGCGGCGGCGCGCCGATCGCGACGTCGTCGTACAGCGTGTACGTCGGGTCCCCGGCGAAGTTGTCATCGTGGTCGAGCAGCGTGAGCGTCACGCCGTGGCCCGCGTTGGGCGCCAGGTCGTAGCTGACCTGCCTCCACACGGTGCTGTTGGCGCACGTCTTCGGCAGGAGCGTCGCGGTGGTCCCGGTGACGTTGTCCTTCAGCGTGACCAGCGCCCAGTCGAAGGTGACCGTGTCGGTGCAGTGCGGCTGGTACCAGAACGTGAGCGTCCCGCCCCCCGCGGGCGCCGTGAAGGTCTGCGAGACGGAGCTGTCCCCGTTGAACGCAGCGGCGCTACCCACCATGGCCGAGGCGGCGCCGGTGTGGGCCGTCGCGCTGGTCGTGGCGGAGCCGAGGACCGTCCAGCCGGTGAGCCCGGACTCGAACCCGCCGTTCACCAGCCCGGTGGGAGGCGGGGGAGGCGGAGGAGGCGGCGCGTTGACGGTGAGCGAGGTCGTCGCGGAATGCGACCCGGACGCCGCGGTGCCCGTGACGGTCAGGGTGGTGGTCGCCGCGGGCGTGGATGAGGCCGTCGCGACGGTCAGGGTGGAGCTGGAGCCCGACGTCACCGACGCCGGGCTGAAGCTGGCCGTGGCTCCGGCAGGCAGCCCGCTGGCGGACAGCGTAATCGTTTGCGCAGCTCCGGTCGTCAATGCGGTGGTCACGGTGTAGGTCGTGCTGCTACCGGCGGTGACGGTCTGGCTGGCCGGGCTGACGGCGATCGAGAAGTCGTTCGCAGGAGGCGGCGGCGGAGGAGCGGTGACCGCCAGGCTGACGGTTGCGCTGTGCGTCGCCGACGGGGCCGTCCCCGTGATGGTGAGAGTGTAGGTGCCCGCTGCGGCGGTACCGGTGCCCACCGTCAGCGTCGAGCTTCCGCCGGCGGTCACCGCCGCCGGGCTGAAGCTCGCCGTCGCGCCGGACGGGACGCCGCTCACCGAGAGCGAGACCGTCTCCGCGGCGCCGCTCGTCACCGCCGTGGCGACGGTGTAGCTGGTCGAGGCGCCCTGCTGCACGGACTGGCTGGCGGGGCTCGGCGTGATGGAGAAGTCGTTCGCCGCGGCTGCGCCGCAGCCGGGGAACCTGAACGAGCCGATGCGCGTCTTCCAGTTGAAGGCGCCGTTCGCCGGGATGTACTCGGTGGTGAACCAGAAGGTGCAGTCGTCGGTGGGGTCGACGGCGAGCATGGAGTAGTCGCCCCAGCGCGACAGGCTCGATCCGGTCTGGGACCCCGCGCCGGCGATGATCGTCCCCTCGCCCTGGGTCATCTGGCCCGGCGCATCGCCCGCGAGCCGGCCCGTGTAGCGGATCTGCGGATGGAGCGAGGTGGAGGAGACGCTGAAGCCGAGGGCGATGTTGCCGGCCTGGTCCATCGCCGCCGAGCCCATCCAGCGGAAGTTCGCGTCTGGCGCGTAGGTGCCCTGCTGGAAGATGGAGAGGGAAGCGCCGTTCGGTCGCAGCTCGTACCAGCGGATGCCGGTCGAGCTGCCGGCGGTCACGCTGTGGTTCAGCACCATCGCCTCGTGGTCGCCGAGGTTGCGGTAGGCCAGCCTGAACATCACGCGGTCGGCGAGCGAGTCGAGCCGCTGCGCCGTTCCCGACTGCGGGATGCAGGTGCCGCCGTTGCACGCTTCGGCGAAGGCCGCGGTGGCGAGCGTGCTCGGTCCGGTCAGCGTGCTGTTCGCGGGCGTGGTGAAGTCGACGTGGAAGCGCCAGAAGGCGAGCTGGTTGGCGGCGGAGCCCATCCCTACGATCCAGTTCGGCGCGCCGGCGGGCGGGAGCCTCGCGCCGTCGAGGTCCGAGGGCAGGAGGCCGCCGAACGCCGTGCTGGTGGTGAAGCACTGCTGCGTCGCCGCCTGGCCGGCGAGCATCTTCGCCCGGTCGTAGGCGCAGATCTGCGTGCCGAGGAACGCGGTGCCCGCGGCGTTGAAGAGGTTGAACGTCTCGTAGTAGGCGTCGGGCCAGACGCCCATCTTCGGATAGTCGGGGAAGCTCGCGTACTGGAAGGCGTAGCGCGCGTACTGGCCGGTGGGATCGGGCGTGGTGGACACCGCCACGCACTGCAGGAAGGGCTGGGTGGTGACCGAGAACTGCGAGATCACCCACCGGTCGGCCATCGGATCGTAGAGCACCACCGGATCGCCGTCGTTGTTCGCCTGGCAGCCGCCGCCGAAGCCGCTCCACAGGGTGTTGATCGGCACTGGCCCGAAGAGCACCGTGCCCGCCTTGTTGAAGACGGCGAAGTCGCTGTTGACGATCTGCACGTAGTGGTTGGGCCCCACGTCCCCGTTCGTATCCGGCGGCGCCGAGTTGACCGTGAACACGCCGGCGGGCCCGCTGAATCCCTGGCCGATGCCGTCGAAGTTGGTGGCGGGCGCGGGGATGAGCAGGGGCACGGCGCTCGCCTGCACCACCGGGTCGCGCGCGCCGCGATTGAAGCGGCGGGGGATCGGCTTCACCGGGTGCTCCCTCTCCTCGAGCGACGGCCGCACCGGCAGGATCAGCTCCAGCGGGGCGGAGAGGTCGTGGTGCACCGCGGTCTCGACGCGAGGAGAGCGCAGCTCCACGGATTCGGATTCGTCCGCCGCTCCGGGCTGCACGCCGCAGCCCGCCAGCAGGAGCAAGGCAGGTGCCGCGGTCCAGACGGCCGTCCGAGCGAGCAGGCGCATTCGGTATCCCTCCGAGGACTCGCGACTTCGAGCCGCGCATTTGAGGGGGTTCGTTCCACTTCGCGCCATCCGCCGTTGGGAGTGTGGGCAAGTTCATTACAACTTACCTTTTTGCAAGTTCTCCTGATTCCAATTGGTTGCCAAGACTTGCGCGAATGTAGGTTTCGCACTCCTCCGTCACCTGACCGATTCGCTGCGTCTCGGCGGCGCCGCCGCTGCCCGTCCCGGGAAGGGCAGCCGGAGCCGGATCGTTGTGCCTCGCAGAGAAAAAAAATTATTTTTTTTCGGACCCTGCTTCCGAGGGAACCTCTGCGCCGGATCATCGCCGCCGCTCTCGCGCTCGCCGCTTGCGGCCGGCTGCGCTTCGGTCCCCCGCCCGAGATCCGGTCCTTCACCGCGGAGGCGAGCCAGGCCGGCTGGGGCGAGCCGCTCGCGCTGCACTGGTACGTGACCGGAGCGGACACCTTCACCCTCGACGGAGCAGGTCCGGTCGGCTCCTCGGGCGCGGTGGTGAGGCCCACGCGGGACACCGATTACGTCCTGCGCGTGGTGGGCGTGGGCGGCGAGGTCGCGAGCGCGCCGCTCCACGTGACCGTCACCTCGAGCCTGGGGTTGGCCGTCGGCGCCGACGACGCGGGCGGCACCGAGCTCCTGGTGCGGCTGCGCCATGCGGACGGCACGCCGCAGCAGCAGGACGCGCAGGTCACCGTGGTCCCGCCGGGCGGCGATCCGGTCCAGCTGCTCTGTGCCGCCGGGCAGGCGGCGTGCTCGGCGCGCCTGGACGAGCCTCCTCGCGCGGGCGACTACGCCGCCTCGGGCGCGCTCGGATCGACGGAGCTGCGGGCGCGCGCGGCGGCGTCCCCGGGCCGCATCGATCCGCCGCGGCACGTGCGCGCCACCGCACCCGACGGGACCGTCTCGGCCAGCTGGGAAGGCGTGCGCGGCGCGGCCGGCTACCGGGTCCAGCTCATCGACCTCGGAGCGGACGAGCCCGCCGGGGAGGCGGTCTTCGTGCGTGGCAACTCGGGGTCGATCCCGCTCGGCGCGCTGTCCGCGCAGCGCGCCGGCATCGCGGTCGAGGCGTGGAGCGCGCTCGAGCCGGACGGCACGCCGCTGGCCGTGTCGCGCGCGGCCGGATTCGTCTCGGCCGGCCAGGCCGGGGGCGACGGAGCAAAGTGGCAGATGTTCGCGCCCGAGGATTTTTCGGGCGACACGCTGCGGGCGGAGTTCACCCAGCTCGCTCCGGGCGAGCGGCTCGCGGTCATCGCGCTCAACGCCGGAGGAAAGGACGGCGCGCGGGCCCGCTTCGAGATCGCTGGCACCGCCGATCCCGAGCCTGCTCTCGCGGCGGCCCCGGCGGGGAACGCGCTGCGCACCGCCTCCGCCCCGCCGCTCCTGCACGAGGCCGTGCGGGCGCACGAGCAGGCGACGCTCTGGGAAGCGCTGGCGCTGGGCATCCCGGCTCCCGCGCCGGGCGGCTCGTCGACGGCGCCGGCGCAGACCACCTTCTGCATCGTGCGTGGCCTCGACTTCGGCAACCGCGTGCGCAAGGCGGCCGTGCGCGTCCTGGAGACGGAGCACGCCGCGTTCTACGTGGACGCGGAGGACCTCTCGCACTACCCGGCCGGGTTCTTCGACACGCTGGGCGGGCTGTTCGAGTCGCGCGCGTATCCCGCCGACCGGCTGGCCTTCGGCGCGGAGAGCGACGTGGACGGCAACGGCAAGCTGTTCGTGGTCCTGAGCCACGAGCTGGGCGCCCATCTGAACGGGGGCTGGCTCCTCGGGTACTTCGGCAACGACGACGTGCTGCGCCCTCGCGACCCGACGCCCTGGTGCGGCGCGGGCGGGTCGAACGGAGCGGACATCATCTACCTGAACGACGTCGCCAACGCGCAGGCGAACGGCTACTCCGCCGACGACGCGGCGCGCTCCGTCTTTCCCGCCACTCTCGCGCACGAGCTGCAGCACCTCATCAACTTGAACCAGCGCTGCCTGGTCCGCCGCTGCAACGGCGCCGAGGAGACCTGGCTCAACGAGGGACTCTCCAAGGTGGCCGAGGACCTGGCCGGGTTCGGCTGGAACGACCCGCAGGGGCGCGGCGAAGGCGCGCAGTACCTCGGGCGCGGCGGCGATCAACTGCGCGGCTACGACGGGCGCAGCCTGACGCGCTGGGAGGGCGATCCGATCGGCAACTACCAGGGCGCGCACAGCTTCGTGCGTTACTTCGCCGACCGCCGCGGAGCGAACTTCGGCGCGCGGCTCGTGCAGGGGCGGGGCGGCGTCGCGGGGCTGGAGGGCGCGCTGCACATGCCCTTCGCCCGTGCGATGGCGGATTGGGCGACCGCGCTGCTGTTCTCGAACGAGGGCGCCACGCCGGACGCGCGCTTCGACTACCTCGGCGCGGGCTGGTCGCCGCTGCACGTCCGGCTGCGCCACCTGGACTGGCAGCCGCTGCCCGCGTCCGGCGCCGACGCTTCGCTGCGCACGGACGGCCTGGCGGTGCTGGTCACCGGGCCGTCCTCTGGCGGTCCCGCTACGCTGACCGTCCGCAGCACCGAAGCCGTGAAGCCCCACGTCGTGGTGGCCCGCTTCACCGGCGACCTCCCCCGCTGACGATCTGGGGACACCATACGTAACTCCGGCCTTCGGCGGAGTTACGTATGGTGTCCCCAGATCCCTTCAGGTGCGTAGCTTGTAGCCGCGGCGGAGCAGCTCCAGCGCGATGCCGAGCATCGCCACGGCGAGGAGCGCCATGAGGCCGAAGCCGGTGGCGGGCGGGATGTGGGTGCGGCCGATGAGGGCGAACCGCATCGCCTCGATCAAGTAGTAGATGGGGTTCAGGTGCAGGAGCGCCTGGAAGCGCGGCGGGAGCATGGTCGCCGAGTAGAAGACCCCGCCCAGGAACGTCAGCGGCGTGATCACGAACGTCGGCAGGAAGTTCACCTGCTCGAACTTGTCCGCCCACAGCGCGACGATCAGGCCGCAGGCCGCGAAGCAGGCGGAGACGAGCAGGGCGGCGGCGAGCGCGAGGAAGGGGTGCGGGAGCGCAGTTCCCACGAAGGCCGCGGCGGTCGCCCAGGTGAACACGCCGACGAGCAGCGCGCGGGTGCAGCCCGCTCCGACGAACCCGGCCAGGATCTCCAGGTACGAGAGGGGCGTCACGAGGAGGTCCACGACGGTGCCCTGCAGCTTCATGATGAACAGCGACGACGAGGTGTTGAGGAAGCTGTTGTTGATGAGGCCGAGCATGACCAGGCCCGGCACCAGGAACCGGCTGTACGGCACGCCGTCGACCTCTCGCAAGCGGCCGCCGAGGGAATACCCGAAGACGAGGAAATAGAGCGCGGTGGTGATGAGCGGCGAGAGGACCGTCTGACCCGGGACGCGCAGGAACCGCTTCACCTCCTTGCGAAAGAGGGTGCGCACGCCGAGGGTCGGGTCGATCGGATCCGCCGGCGTGAAGGGCACCGGGCAGGAAGGGACGTCGTCGATCGCGGGCGCGGAGTGCTCCGGGTCGTGGTCGCGCAGCAGCTCGATGATGACGCTCTCCAGGCGCGGCTCGTGCGTCTGCACGTCGTCGACCAGGAGGCCCTCCGAGGCAACGGCGCGGAGCGGCGCGACCAGCGACTCGCCCGCGCCGGCGGAGAGGACCAGCGACCGCCCGCCGTCGTGCAGCTCCGCGCCGGCCGCGAGCAGGCGGTGCGGCACCTCGGGCATCGGCGACTGCAGCCGCAGCCGCACGGTGCGCTTGCCGTAGCGCGCGAGCAGCGCCTGCTTTTCTTCGACGACCAGGAGGCGGCCGTTCTTGATCACGCCGATGCGGTCGGCCAGCTCCTCCGCCTCCTCGAGGTAGTGGGTGGTGAGCACGACCGTGGTGCCGCCGCCCGTCAGCTTGCGCACGTAGGTCCAGAGATCCCGGCGCAGCTCCACGTCGACGCCCGCAGTGGGCTCGTCGAGGAACAGCACCGGCGGCCGGTGCACCAGCGCCTTGGCGATGAGCAGGCGCCGCTTCATGCCGCCGGAGAGCGCGCGGGTGTTGGCGCGGCGCTTGTCGAGGAGGCCCAGGGCGGAGAGCAGCTCCACCAGCCGCTCCTCGGACAGATGGATCCCGAAGTAGCCGGCCTGGAAGACGAGCGTCTCCTCGACGGTGAAGAAGGGATCGAAGTTGATCTCCTGCGGGACCAACCCCACCGCGCGGCGCGTGATGCGGTAGTCGCGAACCGCGTCGTAGCCGAGCACCTCCACTTTGCCGGAGGTCGGCCGGGCAATCCCCGCCACCAGGCTGATCAGTGTCGTCTTGCCCGCCCCGTTGGGGCCGAGAAGGCCGAACACCTCTCCCTGGCGGATGTCGAGCGAGACGTTGTCGAGGGCGGTGAAGCTGCCGTAGCGCTTGGTGGCGTTCCGCAAGCGCACTGCGGGGGTGCGGTCCGTGGGCATCGGGTGCAGGGAAGATGCCACAGCGGCGCGGAAGTCGCGCACGCGGTGCCGATCTGTCGTAGAAGAGGCGGCGAAGGAGATGGACATGGGCAACCGCCTCTACGTGGGAAACCTGCCGTTCGACGCGACCGAGAAGCAGATCCGCTCGTTCGTGGAAGGGGAAGGGCGGACGGTCAGCTCGATCAAGATCGTCACCGACCGCGACACGGGGAGGTCGCGCGGCTTCGCCTTCGTCGACCTGGAGAGCGCCGACCAGGTGCAGAAGGCGATCTCCGAGCTGAACGGGAAGGACTTCGGCGGCCGCGCCCTGGTGGTGAACGAGGCCCAGGACAAGGGCCCGGCGAAGGCCGGCAGCGGATTCCGCAGCGCGTTCACCGAGAAGGGGCACGCGCGGGATCAGGCGAAGGGCGGGTTCGGCTCGCGGGGTCCGATGCAGCAGATGCCGCGCGGCAGCACGCGCGGCGGCGGCCGTGGCGGCACGCGGGGTAGCTGAGGCGGCCCCGGCGCTCCACATCGTCGGAGCGCACGGAGGACCCAAGGCGCTCCGCGCGCTGCAGGCGCGCATGGTCGAGTGCCGCGCCTGTCCGCGCCTCGTCGCCTGGCGCGAAGAAGCGGCCCGGGTCAAGGTGCGGCGGTTCTCGGATCAGACCTACTGGGCTCGGCCGGTGCCCGGGTTCGGCGATCCGGCGGCGCGGCTCGTGCTGGTCGGGCTCGCCCCGGCGGCGCATGGGGGCAACCGCACCGGGCGCATGTTCACGGGGGACCGCAGCGGCGATTTCCTCTTCGCCGCGCTGCACCGCGCCGGGTTCGCCAGCCAGCCCACCAGCGTGCACCGGGAGGACGGGCTACGGTTGCGCGACGCGTTCATCGTGGCGCCGTGCCGCTGCGCTCCGCCCGAGAACATCCCCCGCCCCGACGAGCTGCGCCGCTGCAGCTCCTGGCTGGACGACGAGCTGGCGCTGCTCCCCCGTGCCCGGGTCCTGCTCGCGCTGGGCGGGGTCGGCTGGGACGCCGCCCTGCAACACTTCTTCCGCCGCGGCCTCGCCATCCCGCGCCCCCGCCCCCGCTTCTCCCACGGCGCCGTCGCGCGAATCCCCGACGCCCCCATCCTCCTCGCCAGCTACCACGTGAGCCAGCAGAACACGAACACCGGCAAGCTCACTCCCTCCATGCT
>DASQBG010000050.1:0-21269 GCA_035635335.1 Myxococcales bacterium
GTGGGCCGCGAGTTCGGCACCGAATCGTTCGACGAGCACTTCGACGTCAAGACGGTGATGGTCAACACGGACGGGCGGCCTTTCGACTGGTACCGCGACACCGCCGGGCAGAAGCGGCTGAACTAGTCGCCGCCGTAGAAAAAGCGGCGCTGCGCTGTTCACACCGCGGACATGGTGGCATCCACTCAGACGATACGCACGCGGATATCGCCGACCTTGTCGACGCCGCCGCGCAGCTCGTCGGCGCGCTGGATGGATCCCACGCCGGCCGGCGTGCCCGTGAAGATCAGATCGCCGGGCTGCAGCGCGTAGAGCTGCGAGAGGTAGGCGATGATGTCGGGCACGGGCCAGATCATCTGGCTGAGGTTGCCGTCCTGTCGCACCTCGCCGTTCACCTCCAGCCAGATGCGACCCGAGCTGGGGTGCCCGATTTCGGAGGCCGGACGGATGGTGCTGACCGGAGCCGACTTGTCGAATGCCTTGCCCGGCTCCCAGGGGCGCCCCTTCTCCTTGGCGGCGGCCTGCAGATCGCGGCGGGTCAGGTCGAGCCCGACCGCGTAGCCGAAGACGTGTTCGAGCGCGGACCCGCGGGACACGTTCGCGCCTCCCTTTCCGATGGCCACCACCAGCTCCATCTCGTACGCCAGCTTCTGCGTCTGCGGCGGGTACGGAATTTCGCCGCCATCCGGCACGATGGCGTCGGGCGGCTTGGCGAAGAAGAACGGTGGCTCCCGGTCCGGGTCCCCGCCCATCTCGCGGGCGTGGTCGGCGTAGTTGCGTCCGACGCAGTGGATGCGGCGCACGGGAAAGAGCGCGTCGGTGCCGCTCACCGGAAGCGCGGGCAGGTCCCAGGAAGGAATCACGTAGCGGGCCATCAGGCGACGACCTCCTCGCGCCACAATCCGAGCGCCTTCTGCACCGGGCGGTCGGAGAAGCTGAACAGCACCGCGTCCTCGCCCGCCTGGTGCGAGACCGCGGCCCACGAGGGGACCACGAATACGTCGCGCGGTCCCCAGTCGAAAGTCTGGTCGCCGACCGTGCTGCGACCGCGTCCCTCCACTATTGCGTACACGGTCCCGTCCGTCGACCGATAGGGCTTCCCGCGGAAGCCGGCGGGCAGCATCTGGATGTACGCGCCGATGGTCGGCAACGGGTACCCGCCGGTCGCCGGGTTCGTGTATTGCATCTTCGCCCCGTGGCAGGGATGGAGCGGCCCGTTCCGCTGCAGTTGCCCGAGCGCCTCGCGCGTGCGGTCGTACGGATAGCTGATGATGGGCGTCGTGCGGGAAGCGGGTGTGTACTCCAGCGGGAGCAGGTTCGAGCCATACCGCGTGAGCGAATCGCGCTCGGGTTTCGCGACGGGCTGCACTTCCTCGGGGTACCGCTCGGCGAACCCGGCGTCGAAGAAAGCGACCATCGGGATGTCCAGGCCGTCCAGCCAGACCACCGGCTCGCTGCCGGGGTTCCCGTGGTCGTGGAAGGTCCACGAGGGCGTGAGGATGAAGTCGCCCGGGCGCATGTTGGTGCGCTCTCCGTCGACCGCGGTGTAAGCGCCGGTCCCCTCCAGCACGAAGCGTAGCGCGGACTGCGCGTGCCGGTGGCTGGGCGCGATCTCGCCCGGGAGGATCAGCTGGAGGCCGGCGTAGAGCGTGTGCGTGGTCGACGAAGCCCCGCGCAGCCCAGGGTTCTCCAGGACCAGCACCCGGCGTTCCGCCTCCTTCGCGGTGATGAGCCTGCCCGCTTCCATGAGGTGGGCGCGCACCGTCTGGTACCGCCAGAGCGCGGGGACGCAAGGAGTTCGCGGGCGCGGCGGGACCAGGTCGCCGAGCACTTCCCACAGCGGCGTCAGGTTCTCGCCGTGGATGCGTTGGTAGAACGCCTTGCGCTCGGGAGTGCGGTCGGGGGCGGCGAAGATCATGGCGCGGAGGCTCCTGCCTGCACGGCGTGCTCGCCGGCCGGCGCGCGCCGCAGGAACGAGATGCACAGCGCGGCCAGGGCGGCGACGAGCACCGGCAGCGCGCCGACGAGGAAGATCTGCCTGGTGGGCCAGCGCAGCGAGAGCAGGAGGCCGCCGACCAGCGGCCCGATGATCGAGCCGATGCGGCCGATGCCCAGCGCCCAGCCCACTCCCGTCGAGCGGATCGCGGTCGGGTAGGAGCTCGCGGTCAGCGCGTTGGCGCCGATCTGGCCGCCCACCACGCAGAATCCCGCCCCGAAGACCGTCAGGATCAGCGCCGCGACCGAGGAGCCGACCGTGCCGATGAGCAGGACGAACGCGCTCGCGCCCAGGTAGGTGAGCGCGAGCATTGCGAAAGGCGAGAACCGGTCGAACAGCCGCCCCAGCAGCAGCGTCCCGACCGTGCCGCCCACCTGGAACATGGCCGTGATCAGCGCCGCGCCGCTCATCGGGATGCCCGAGTCGTGGATGATGGTCGGCAGCCAGTTGGTGAGGAAATAGAGGTCCAGCAGGCTCATGAAGAACACCACCCAGATGAGCATCGTGAAGGAGGCCCGGCCCTGGGCGAAGAGCTGGCGCACCACGAACCCTTTCGCCTTGTGCTCCTCCACCGTGAACGTCGCGTCGGGCGACACGGCGGCGGACGGGTCGATGCGCGAGAGGATGGCGGCGATCTTCTCGCCCCGGCCTCGCTGGACCACCAGGTAGCGGATCGACTCGGGCAGCAGGGCGGCGATGAAGCCGAAGGCGAGGACGGGCACCACGCCGCCCAGCACGAACACCGACTTCCACCCGAACCGCGCGATGAGGCTCGCCGCCGCGACTCCGCCCAGCGCGGCGCCCAGGGAGAAGCCGCAGAACATGATCATCACGGTGGTCGCGCGAATGCGCCTGGGGGCGTACTCGGTGGTGAGGGCGATGGCGTTGGGCATCGCGCCGCCCAGCCCCAGCCCGGTGATGAAGCGAAGGACCATCAGCGACTTGACGGAATCGGCGGTGGCGGTGAGCAGCGACATCACTCCGAAGAACAGGGTGCAGAAGAGGAGCACCGGCTTGCGGCCGAAGCGGTCCGCCAGCGGTCCGAAGGCGAGCGCGCCGACCATCAGGCCGAAGAGCCCGGCGGCGAAGACGGGGGCCAGCGCGGCGCGATCGATGCGCCAGCCGCGCACGATGGCGGGGGCGACATAGCCGATGGCCTGCGTGTCGAATCCGTCGATCAGCACGATGAGGGCGCAGAGCGCGACCACCATCACCTGGAACCCGCCCAGCTTCCGTCCGTCGATCAACTCCTGCACGTTGACGGTCGCCATCATTTCCCTCCAGCCGCCGCGGGCCCCGCCAGCGACTCGCGGTCGTATCCCGCGACACGCTTGTACCGCTCCGAGATGGCCTTCAGCTCCTCGATGGGGATCACGTCCTCGATCCGCTCGAACGGCCGATCGCCGCTGCGCACGAAGACCTCGCGCAGGATGGCGTCCGGCGGGTTCTGGCGGTTCATGCGGACCACGCTGGCGGTCGCCTCGCGACGCTTCGCCTCGTAGGCCTGGAGCGCCTCCGCCGGGTCGCGGTGCGTGACGAGCGCGTCGGCGAGCGCGCGCGCGTCGAGGATCGCCTGGCCGGCGCCGTTCGACCCGCGAGGCACCATCGGATGCGCAGCGTCGCCCAGCAACGTGACCCGGCCCTGCGTCCAAAAGGGCAGCGGATCCTGATCCACCATGGGGAACTCCAGCACGGCGTCCGCGGCGCGGATGAACGCCGGCACGTCCAGCCAGTCGAAATGCCACGCCTCGAACGCGCCGAGGAAATCGTCGAGGCTGCCGCGGCGGTTCCAGTCGCGCTGCTGGTGGCGCGGCGTCTCGATCTCGGCGACCCAGTTGACGAGCTGCCGCCCCTCGGCGTCGATGCGCTCGCGGATCGGGTAGATGACCATCTTGCCGCACTTCAGCCAGCCTGCGCGCACCATGCTGGCGCCCGAGAGGAACGCCGGCCAGCGCGTCACGCCGCGCCACATGTTCACGCCGGAATAGAGCGGTTCGCCCTCGCCGGGGTGGAGCTGCTTGCGGATGACGGAGTGGATGCCGTCGCAGGCGACCACCACCGACCCGCGCTGGGGGGCGAGCTCCTCCCCGGTGACGGTGCTCCGGAAGAGCGCCGCCGCCCCGGTCGCGTCCTGCTCGAACCCGACGCACTTCCACCCGGAGAGGACGCGATCCTCCCCCAGGCGCCTCCGGACGGCGTCGAGCAGCACCATCTGCAGATCGCCACGGTGGACGGAGAACTGCGGCTGCTCGTAGCCTGCAGCGCAGCCGAGCGGCTCGCGGTAGATCAGCTGGCCGAAGCGGTTGAAGAAGACCGCCTCGCGCGTCTCCACCGCGACGCGCGCGAGGTCTTTGTCGAGGCCGAGTCGGGCCAGCTCCTTGGTCGCGTGCGGCAGGAGGTTGATCCCCACGCCGATCGGCTTGATCTCGGGCGAAGACTCGAACACCCGGGACGGGATGCCCGCCTTGTCGAGGGTCAGCGCCAGCGTGAGCCCGCCGATCCCGCCGCCGACGATCACGACTTCCATGCACGTTTCCTCGGGCGTTCATAGCCATCCCCGAGACAGGCCGTCAACGGCGGCCGTTGACGCAATGTCGCCGCCTAGGTAAGCCGACCGTGCGAGGGTGCGCGAAATGAAGCTCTACGAATCGGTTCGATCGTCGGCGTCGTTCCGGGTTCGCATCGCGCTGAACCTCAAGGGCCTGCCCTACGAGTCGCAAGTGTTGGATCTGCGGGCGGGAGAGCACCGGCGGCCCGCGTATGCGCGCATCAATCCGCAGCAAGCCGTTCCTGCTCTGGTCGACGGCGAGCGCACCCTCGTCCAGTCGATGGCGATCCTCGAATACCTCGAGGAGACGCGCCCCGAGCCCGCCCTGTTGCCCCGCTCACCGGCGGAGCGCGCCCGCGTCCGCGCCATGGCGCAGCTCGTCGCGTGCGAGATGCACCCGCTCAACAACCTGCGGGTGCTGAGCTACCTCGAAGAGGAGCTGCGCCTGCCCGAGCACGGTCGCGACCGCTGGTACGCCCACTGGGTGCGCGAGGGATTCCGCGCCCTGGAGCCGATGCTCGGTGACCGCGAGACGGGGCGGTTCTCCCACGGCGATGCGCCCACGCTCGCCGACGTGTTCCTCGTGCCGCAGGTGGTGAACGCGCAGCGGTTCAAGGTCGACCTCGCTGACTTTCCCCGCGTGGTCCAGATCTTCGATCGCTGCATGAAGCTGCCCGCATTCGAGCGCGCGCATCCGGAGTGGAGGCAACGATGACCGTCACAGTGAGCGGCGCGCGCCGCAGGGCCGTGCGCGTCGCCGCCGTGCAGCCGCCTTCCTTCGCCGGCGCCGAGGAGCATCGCAACGCGGCGCAGGCGTGCGCGTACGTCGACGAGGCGGCGGACGCCGGGGCTTCCTACGTGGTGTTCCCGGAGGGCTACCCGGGACCGTACTCGGGGCCGATGGAGAACGACGCATTGGACCGGGTGCGCGAGCGGGCGCGCGCCCGGCGCGTGTGGGTCAGCGCCGGGCGGCTCGAGCGCGGCGCATTGCCGGACACGTACCACATCACGCACGTGCTCATCGACGACGCCGGAGAGGTGCGCGCACGGTACCGGCGCGTGCAGCCGAACCACCCCGTGTTCAACGCCTACTTGATGGGCGGCAGGCACCACGTCCTGCCCGGCGACGAGCTGATGACCGTCGACGCGCCGTTCGGCCGCATCGGGCTGCTCATCTGCTCGGAGCTGTTCGTGCCGGAGCTGTCGCGCATCCTCATGCTGCGCGGGGCGGACCTGATCGTCGCTCCCGGGGGTGGCGTGCACGGGCCGACGCGCACCCGCCTGCAAGAGACCTGGCGCGCCGTTGCCCGGGCACGCGCGGCGGAGAACCTCGCCTACGTGGTGGTGAACCAGAACCTGTTCGGCGGCTCGCGCCAGGGACGCACCTGCATCGCCTCGCCCGAGCGCATGCTGGCCCAGCGGGACGATGCGGGCATCGCGCTGGCGGATCTCGAGCCGGAGCGCCTGGCGGCCTTGCGGTCGCGCTACTACGACGAGGAGATCCTCTCGCCGCCCGGACCGCGGGACGAGGTCTTCTTCTGCCGCCCCGCAGTCGCACGACCGCCGTCCGGAGCTGTACGCCGAGCTTTCGCAAGCACAGGCGGATGCGTTCGCCTACCACTACGAGCGCCGCGGGCTCGACACCTGGCGCGCGGAGTACGAGAGGATCAAGGAGACCCTGGATGACCGCTGAGCCGCAGAACCGGGTGCAGATCGCCGCGGGCCACTGGAAGCCGCGCTTCGTCGCGAACGGCATCGACGTCAACGATTTCGAGCGCGTGGTCTCCTCGACGCTGGAGTGGAAGGACTGGGGCCCTGCCTGGCTGCGCACGGGCGACATGCACCGCGAGCTGGGCGACGAGGCGGAGCGCTCGGGCCGGATGGTGAGCGCGGCGGAGGCCTGGCAGCGCGCCGCCTGGTGCTACCACCTGGGGAAGTTCCTCTGGTTCGAGGACCGCGCGGTGCACGACAAGCTGCGCGAGCTGACGATCTCGACCTACCAGAAGGCGTTGCCGCACCTCGATCCCCCCGGCGAGCGCATCGAGGCGCCATTCGAGGGAGCGGTCATCCCCGGGATCCTCCGGCGACCGCGCGGCGCTTCCAAGCCGCCGCTGGTGCTCCTCGTGCCGGGCCTCGATTCGTCGAAGGAGGAGCTGTACGCGATCGAGAACGATTTCCTGCGCCGGGGCATGGCGACGCTCGCGATCGACGGTCCCGGGCAATCGGAGAACGCGCCCCGCTTCCCGATCCGCCCCGACTGGGGACCGGTGCTGGGTCCCCTGCTCGACTGGCTGCGCGGCCGCAAGGACCTCGACCTCGAGCGCGTCGGCCTGATGGGGATCAGCATGGGCGGCATCTACGGGCCGCGCGCCGCGGCGGTGGAGAAGCGGCTGCGCGCGGTGATCGCGCTCGCCGGACCGTACGATCTGTCGGAATGCTGGGCGGCGCTGAACCCGCTCACGCGGGGCGGCTACGTCTTCTACACGAAGTCGCGCGACGAGAACGAGGCGTTCGAGAAGGCGAAGACGCTCACGCTGCGCGGCGTGCTCGACAAGGTGAAATGCCCGCTGCTCATCATCCACGGCGCCCGGGACCGGCTCTTCCCGCCGGAGCAGGCCGAGCGCATCGCGCGCGAGGCGCCCAAGGCGACGCTGCTCATGTACCCGGACGGAAACCACGTCTGCAACAACATCGCCTACAAGTACCGCCCGGCGATGGCCGACTGGATGCGCGACCAGCTCGGCTAGGAGCGTGGCGTCCGCGCCCTCCTCTCGGGGCGCGGCTGGTACAGCGTCACCCGCGTGTGGAGCTTGCGCGACGGCCGCTCGTCGAGGCGGCAGCGGCCGAGCGCCTCCAGGTCTTCGCAGAACTCATGCTCGTAGCGCCAGCAGGAGATGTCGCCGGTGATCCCGCTCCCGGCGCCGATCTCCAGCACCTCGCGCACCGGGGCGCGCAGGATGCGTCCGAGCAGCGGCCCCGGCGGAACCCAGCAGGCGAGCACCAGGTCCGGGCGGAAGCGGTCGATCGCCGCGCGCGCGTCGAGCCGCACCACGCCTGGCCCCAGCCGGATTCCGGCGACGGGGGTCCCTCGCAGCTCGCGGCGCTCGCGCGGGTTCATTCGCGCGCGCGGCCGCTCCCACTTTCCCGAATCGGAGGCCACGATGCGCAGGTCGGGCGCATGCGCCGAGAGCGCGGCCGCCAGGTGCCCGTCGCCGGCCGCGACATCCAGCACGCGACGCGCCCCTCGGGAGCGGATGCGCCGGGCCAGCGCACGCAAGAAGGGCGGCGTGGGAAGGAAATAGAGCGGCCCCAGCGGGTTGAATTCGCAGATCCACTCCAGCTCTCCGCGGGGCAGCGCGGAGAGCGCGCGGTCCAGGGTCGCCGCGGGCGGGACGCGACGCACCCCTCGCTCGTCCCACAGGAGCCGCGCCACCGCGGCGCGGGCGGCGATCCGCCGAGCCCCGCCGCCGCGCTCGGGAAAGCCGCGGTGCGCCTGCCGTGCGAGCTCATCCGTGCGGGACAATGGTCCTGCCCTTCGCGTCGGCATCGGCGGGATTGTTCGTCAGTCGAGCAGCGCGGCGGCGCGGCCGGCGATCGCGTTCTCGCGCAGGAGCTGGTGCGCCGTCTCGAGCTCTTCGAGCCGGAAGGTGCGCGTCACGACCGCCTTGACGCGCTTTTGCCGGAGCAGCTCCAGGGTCTGCGCCAGCTCGGCCATCGTGACGTAGCGGGAGCCGTGGATCTCGAGCATCTTGCGGAGCATCAGGCCCGGCTCGACGCGGAAGGTGGGGTCCTTCCCGAACACGGCCTTGGGGCGGTTCCCGACGATCACCAGCCGGCCCGCGGGCGCGAGCGAGCGCATGCAGGCCTCCAGCGTCTCCGCCGAGGAGACGAAATCGATGGCCGCCTCGACGCCCCGTCCACCCGTCCTCTCCAGCACTTGCTTGGACAACTCCTCGCCGCGCCCGTCGATCACCACGTCGGCGCCCATGGCGCGGACCATCTCCAGCTTCTCGTCGGTGACGTCGGCGCCCAGTACCCAGCCGCCGCACAGCTTCGCGACCTGCACGGCGTGGATGCCGACGCCCCCGCCCGCTCCCACGACCAGGACCTTGTCGCCGGGGCCGACGCGCGCCTCCTCGCGGCAGGCGTGGAGCGGAGTGGCGATGGCATCGGCCCCGATGGCTGCATCGAGATACGACACGCCCTCCGGGATGCGGCACAGGTTCCGCGCGGGAACGACCAGGTACTCCGCATATCCGCCGTCCGCCGCCATGCCGAGGTAGCCGGCGAAGCGTTCGCACAAGGTCTCCCGGCCCCCCCGGCAGGACGAGCAAGCCCCGCAGGTCAGGTAGAAATGGCAGGCGACGCGGTCCCCGAGCGCGACGTTCGTGGCGTACGGACCGATTTCGACGACGTCGCCGGCCACCTCGTGCCCGGGGATCCGCGGGAACGAAGTGACCAGCCCGGGATTGGCCGTCATGATCACGACCGTGAGCCCCACGCCGGTCGCCCTCACCCGGACGCGGACCTCGCCGGGACCGGGGACCGGGATGGGGACCTCCGTCAGGTGCAGCGGGCCGGCCAGCTCGCGCAGCACCATCGCCTTCATCGTGCCGCGGCGCTGCACGGGTCACCTCTCGAGCTGGAATTCCGCCCGGCGCGCCTCGTCCATCAGCGTGCGCCAAACGTGCTCGCGCAGCTCGGCGAACCGCGGCGAGGCCAGGGTCTCGCGCGTGCGGGGCCGCGGCAGGTTCACCTGGACGACCTCGGCCACGGTGCTCGGCTTTCCCTTGAGGACGACCACCTGGTCGCCCATCAGGACGGCTTCCTCGATGGAGTGGGTGACGAACACCGTCGAGGTCGGTCGCACCTGCCAGATGCGCAGCAGCTCGAACTGGAGGATCTCGCGGGTCTGGGCATCGACCGCCGCGAACGGCTCGTCCATCAAGAGCACGTCGGGCTCGACGGCCAGCGCGCGCGCCAGCCCGCAGCGCTGCTGCATCCCGCCGGAGAGCTGGTACGGGTAGGCGTCCTCGAACCCGCTCAGCCCGACCAGATGGATGAAGTACGGCACCCGCTCGCGGAGGACCGCCTTCGAGGCGCCGGCGAGCCGCAGCCCGTACGCCACGTTCCCGAAGACCGTCTTCCAGGGGAACAGGCCGAAGTGCTGGAAGACCATCGCGGCCTTGGGCAAAGGGCCGGTCACGCGCTGCCCGTCCACCCGCACCTCGCCCTCGCTCATCGGGATCAGCCCGTCCAGGCAGCGCAGCAGGGTCGTCTTGCCGCAGCCGGAGGGACCGACCAGGGCCAGGATCTCGCGATGGCCGACGCGCAGGTTGACGTCGCGGAACACTTGTAGACCGCCGTAGCTCTTGCACGCGCCCGAGACCGTGATGCGCGGCGCCGCGGGAGCGCCGTTCTGCTGAGGCGATGGCTCTGTCGAGACGCGCATCCGGTGTGGCCGCCCTCAGTCCGCCTGCGGCCCGAGGCTTCCCTGCTTGGCCCAGTACTCAGGGGACGCCTTGGTCCTCGCCAGCGCATCCGCGGTCTCGGTTCCCGGCGCCATGGACGCCGAGGTTCCGGCGAGCACCTGGTGGTGCTCGATGTTCAGCGTCCGGAGCCACCGCTGCTGGCCCATCGTGGTGGCGACGAAGTAGCCCAGCTCGACCAGCTCCGGTTCGGTGAAGTGGCGGTGGAGCCGCTCCCAGAGCGCGTCGTCCATCTCCAGGTCCCAGGTGATCGCCTCGGTATAGGCCAGGGCGGCCTTCTCGCGATCGCCGTAGCGAGTGGACTTCTCGAAATCCAGCAAATCCCGGTAGTCCTGCTCGATCAGGCCGGCCTTGGCGGACTTCATCGAGCGCTGGTTCCCGCAGTACTCGCACTTGACCGACTTCGACACGTAGACACGGCACAGCTCCTTGACGTTGTGGTCGAGGACGCCGTTCTTGAACACGTCGCGCCAGGTGTTCGCAAACGACCAGAACACCGCCGGGACGTGCGCGCGGATCGCCGAGCTCTCCGGCCGCGGCGTGCCTTCGCGCCGGCAGCGGTCCAGCTCTGCCTTCATCTGCGGGTCGGAGATGGTGTCCGGATCGACGTAGCTGATGCGCTGCCTGGCCATGGCGGCCTCCCTGAGCGAGCGAAAATCGTGCAAACGATTGCCGGCGATCGTACTGACCCCGGCGGAGCGGGTCAACGGCCGCGTTGACCGCTCCCCGGCGCTGTGGGAATGAAATCGCCGTGCAAACGTTTGCCGGACGCCTCGCGGCTCCGGGAGGAGAGGGCGCCATGGCGGATGCCGATGCCCTGAAGCCGGGCTACAACTGGAGCCGCCAGATCCCCGCGCACGGGCATTCCGCGGTCGATTTCGAGGAGCGGGTCAACTTCCGCCGCCTGCACGACTACCGCCTCGCGCGCGCCCGCCAGGCGCTCGCCGGTTCGAAGCTCGGCTCGGTGCTCTGCTTCGACAACAACAACATCCGCTACCTCACCAGCACGGTGATCGGCGAGTGGTCGCGCGACAAGATGTGCCGCTTCGCGCTGCTCACCGGCAACGCCGAGCCGTACCTGTGGGACTTCGGATCGGCGGCGGTCCACCACCGGCTCTACGCGCCCTGGCTGCCGCGCGACCACTGCCTGGCCGGAATGGTCGGGTTGCGCGGCTCGGTCGCGCCCGACGCCGGCTTGTTCAAGAGAGCGGCGCAAGAGATCCAGTCCATCTTGAAACAGCAAGGCGTCGCGGGCATGCCCATCGGCCTGGACATCGCCGAGCTGCCGCTGGTCTTCGCGCTGCGCGAGGCCGGCCTCGAGGTGCGCGACGGGCAGCAGACGATGCTGGACGCCAGGCAGATCAAGAACGTCGACGAGATCATGCTGCTCAACATGTCCGCGGCGATGGTGGACGGCGTGTACCAGGTGATCTCCGAGTACCTGAAGCCCGGCGTGCGCGAGTGCGACATCGTCGCGCTCGCCAACAAGACGCTCTACGAGATGGGCTCGGACGACGTGGAGGGCATCAACGCCATCGCCGGCGAGCGCTGCAGCCCGCACCCGCACAACTTCACCGACCGCATCATCCGGCCGGGAGACCAGGCCTTCTTCGACATCATCCAGTCCTTCACCGGGTACCGCACCTGCTACTACCGGACCTTCGCCGTCGGCCGCGCCACCCCGCCGCAGAAGGACGCCTACCGCAAGGCGCGCGAATGGATGGACGCCTCGATCGAGATGGTCAAGCCGGGCGTGGGCACCGACGAGCTCGCCGCCTGCTGGCCCAAGGCGGAGGAGTTCGGGTTCGCGAACGAGATGGAAGCCTTCGCGCTGCAGTTCGGCCACGGGCTCGGCCTCGCGCTGCACGAGCGCCCGATCATCAGCCGCCTGGTCTCCTTCGACAAGCCGATGGAGATCGAGGAAGGGATGGTGTTCGCGCTCGAGACATATTGCCCGGCCACCGACGGCCACTCGGCCGCCCGCATCGAGGAGGAAGTCGTGGTGACCAAGGACGGCCATCGCGTGATCACGCTGTTCCCGGCTGAGGAGTTACCGATTGCCAACCCCTACTAAGAACACGGCGCCGCCAAATACGGCGGCGACTCGGCTCGCCCTGTTCCGCTCGCAGACCGAGATCCGCCTCTTGGAGAAGCGCGCCTACGACCTGTTCCTGCAGAACCTGGTCAAGGGCACCAGCCACCTCTCGCTCGGGCAGGAGGCAGTGGCGGCTGGGTTCGCCGTCGCCATGCGCCGCGACGACTACACCTTCTGCACGTACCGCGGGCACGCGCACACGCTCGCGCGCGGTGCGCCGATGGTGGGCATCCTCGGCGAGCTGATGGGGCGCACGTGCGGGCTGATGGGCGGCAAGGGTGGATCGATGCACCTGACCAGCGTGCCGCACGGCGCAATGGGGTCCTACGCCATCGTCGGCGCGCACCTTCCGGTGGCGGCCGGTGCCGCGTGGTCGGCGCAGGTCCGCGGCAGCGGACAGGTCGCGGTCTGCTTCTTCGGCGACGGGGCCACCAACATCGGCGCCTTCCACGAGGCGTTGAACTTCGCGGCGGTCTGGAAGCTGCCGGTGATCTTCGTCTGCGAGAACAACCAGTACATGGAGTACACCCCGATCCGCAGCGTCACGGCGGTGGAGCACCCCGCCGCAGACCGCGCCAGCGCCTATGGCCTGGAGCGGATCGTGGTGGACGGCAACGACGCCGATGCGGTGTACGGCGCGGCGGCGGCGGCCATCGGGAAGGCCCGCGGCGGCGGCGGACCGTCGCTCATCGAGGCGATGACCTACCGCTACAGCGGGCACTCCCGCGCGGATCCGGGGAAGTACCGGCCGGCGGGTGAGCTGGAGGAATGGATGAAGCGCGATCCGATCGCGCTCTACCGCGCGCGTCTGCTCGAGCTGGGGACGCCCGAGGGCGCCCTGCGCGAGGTCGAGAAGGCCGTGCAGCGCGCGGTGGACGAGGCCACCGAGGCGGCCAAGGAGTCGCCACCCTCGCCCCTCGATGTGATCGAGCGCGACGTGTGGGCGGACGGAGGATCGTCGTGGCGGAACTGACCTACCGCGAGGCGGTCGCGGCGGGCATCGCGCAGGAGATGGAGCGCGACGAGCGCGTCGTCTTCCTCGGCGAGGACGTGGCGGCGGCCGGCGGCGTGTTCAAGGCCACGGTCGGCCTGTTGGAGCGGTTCGGCCCCAAGCGCGTGCGCGACACGCCCATCTCCGAGCTGGCGATCATCGGCGCGGCCATGGGCGCGGCGATGACCGGGCTGCGGCCCATCGCGGAGATCATGTTCTCGGATTTCCTCGCCGTCTGCTGGGACATGATCGCGAACGAGGTCGCGAAGGCGCGCTACATGTCGGCCGGCCAGATGACGCTGCCGCTGGTCATCCGCACCGCCAACGGCTCGGGCGCGCGGTTCGGCGCGCAGCATTCACAGAGCGTGGAGAACTGGGCGATGTCGGTGCCGGGGCTCAAGGTGGTGGCGCCCTCGACTCCCGCCGACGTCAAGGGACTGCTCGCCGCCGCGGTGCGCGATCCCGATCCGGTGGTCTTCTTCGAGCACAAGGGGCTGTACGCAACCAAGGGACAGGTCCCGGACGGCGAGCACGTCGACCGGCTCGGCACCGCCAAGGTGCTGCGCGAGGGCGGGGACGTCACCGTGGTCGCGCTGGCGGCCATGGTGCCGCGTGCGCTGGAGGCCGCCGAGCGCCTGCAGCGGGAGGACGGCATCTCCGCGACCGTGATCGACGTCCGCTCGCTGGTGCCGCTGGACACGAAGACCATCCTCGCGGAGACGGTCAAGACGGGGCGGCTCTACACGGTGGAAGAGAACCCGCGCCTGTGCGGATGGGGCGCGGAGATCGCCTCCATCGCCGCCGAGGAGTGCTTCTACGACCTCGACGGGCCCATCGTCCGCATCACCACGCCGCACGTGCCGCTGCCCGCGGCCGATGCGCTCGAGGACGGCACGGTGCCCTCCGTCGCGCGGATCGTGGAGACCATCCGGAGGACCGCCGGCTGATGGACGTGGTGATGCCGCAGCTCGGCGAGACGGTGAAGGAAGGAACCGTCACCGTCTGGCACAAGAAGGTCGGCGAGCGGGTCGAGGCAAACGAGCTGCTCTTCGAGGTGAACACCGACAAGGTGGAGACGGAGGTGCCGGCCCCTGTCTCGGGGGTGTTGGCGGCGATCCTGGTGGCCGAGGGAGGCACCGTCCAGGTGGGCACGACGCTGGCGGTCATCGAGGAAGACGGGAAGCCGCGCGCCGCGCCTGCCCGCGACGCTCCGCTCTCGCCCGTGGTCCGCCGCCTGCTCGCCGAGAACGGGCTCGACGCCTCCG
Source organism: Myxococcales bacterium (assembly GCA_035635335.1). Classification (GTDB taxonomy): domain Bacteria; phylum Myxococcota; class Myxococcia; order Myxococcales; family 40CM-4-68-19; genus VBKO01. Next base: position 14,385 of record DASQBG010000050.1, read on the forward strand.
CGGTCACCGGCACCGGGGCAGGCGGCCGGATCACGCGCGACGACGTGCTCGCGCACGTGGAGCGGAGCAAGGCCGGGGGAAAGCCGCAGGGCGACGAACGGCTGCCGCTGAGCAAGGTCCGCAAGCGCACCGCCGAGCAGATGGCGCTTTCCTGGCGCACCATCCCGCACGTGCTGCAAGCCGTGGAGGTGGACTTCCATGCAGTGGACGCGGCGCGGCTGCCGCGGGCGCTCACGTACCTCCCCTTCGTCGCGTTCGCCGTCTGCAGGGCCCTGCCGGAGTTCCCCGCGTTGAACGCCAGCCTCGACGGCGATGCGCTGGTGCTTCACCGGCGCATCAACCTGGGCATCGCCGTGGACCTGGGCGGCGAGGGGCTGATCGTCCCGGTCGTCAAGGACGCAGGCGAGAAGTCCCTGCCCGAGCTGGCGCGCGCCATCCACTCAGTATCGGAGAAGGCGCGGTCCGGGCGCCTGGCCCCCGATGACGTGACCGAGGCGACCTATACGCTCTCGAACTCGGGACGGTTCGGCACGCTGCTGACGGCGCCGATCATCAATCCCCCCCAGGTCGCCATCCTCTCGACGGACGCGGTGACCAGGAAGCCCGTTGCACAGGGCGAGACCGTCGCCATCCATCCAGTCGGCGTACTGGCGCAGTCGTTCGACCACCGCGCGCTCGATGGCGCCTATTCGGCGGCGTACCTGCGCAAGCTCAAGCAGATCCTGGAAGAGCGCGACTGGGCCGCCGACCTCGGCCGTGGCCCCTAGGGCGCGCTGCGCTTTTCACAGCGCGGACCTCACGGCACGGACTCTGGCCGTCCCGCGGCCTGCGGCCTCGAGGGCGGCCGTCGACGCGCGCACCACCAGCTCGGGGCGGAGCGTCACGTGCTCGACGGGCGCGTCGCGGTTGTGCAGACGCGCGACCAGCGTGCGCGCTGCCTGCGCGCCCATGCGGTAGTGCGGGATCCGGACCGTGGTGAGCGGCGGCTGGAGCTTGTCCACGAACGGCATGTCGTTGAACCCGGTCACCGCCAGGTCGTCGGGGACGCGAACCCCGAGCTCGCGGGCGGCGTCGTAGCACCCGAGGGCCAGGAGGTCGTTGGCCGCGACCACGGCGGTGAAGCTCCGGTCGCGGCGCCACAGCTCGAGGAACCCGAGCCTGCCTTCGCTCTCGCTGAAAGCGCCGCACGCCACCACCCGGCGCGCGTCGTTCCTCAGGCCGGCCGCCTTCAAGGCCGAGAGGAAGGACCGGTGACGCGCGTTCCCGGTCGACAGGGTCAGGGGACCGGCGAGGTGCGCGATGCGCGTGTGGCCGCGGTCGATCAGGTGGCGCACGACCAGCTGGACGCCGAACGCGTCGTCGTTGACGACCGAGGAGACGGCGCCGCTGTCCACCATCCGGTTGATGAGGACGGCCGGCAGGTCCTCGGCGATGCACCGCTCGACCACCGGGTCGCGCCGCCGCGCCGTGGCCAGGATGAGGCCGTCGACGCGGCGCGCGAACATGTTCTCCAGGATGACGCGCTCGCGCCCGGCGTCGTTGTCGGTGTTCGCCAGGATGGCCGTATAGCCGGCCTCGGCGAGCGCGTCCTCGATCCCGCGGATGATGGGCGGGAACACCGGATTGGTGATGTCCGGCACCAGCACGCCGACCGTGCGGGACCGATTCGTCTTCAGCCCGTAGGCGATCGGGTTCAGCCTGTACCCGAGCCGTGCCGCCGCGCGGGTCACGCGGCGGGCGATGCCCTCGGTGATGAGGCCACGCGTGGCGGGGTTGAGCGCGCGCGAGACCGTGGACGGATGGACGCCCACGCGCCGGGCGACGTCTCGCAGCGTGACGCGAGGTCGAGCCATGCGGCTCTCTATAGCATCGGTCGCTGCTTGCCCGGAGGGCGACCCTCGGCTATGACCCGCCCTCGCCGTGCAATCGATTGTCGAGGTCACCAGAATGGCACACCCGGATTTAGGCAAGCACAAGCTCGGCTGGATCGGCACCGGCCGCATGGGCTTCCCGATGGCCGGGCGGCTGCTCAAGAAAGGCGCGGACCTGGCGGTGTACAACCGCACGCGCGCCAAGGCCGAGCCGCTCGTCGCCACCGGGGGACGCCTGGTCGACTCGCCCGCCGCGCTCGCCGATCGCGACATCGTGTTCACCATGGTCTCCACCTCGAACGATCTGCTGGAGGTGACCCTCGGCCCTCACGGCCTGCTCTCGCGGCCCGGCCGCGCCCCGAAGATCCTCGTCGACTGCTCCACCGTCTCGCAGGAAGCGTCCGCCCAGGTGCGCGCCGCGGCCGCGTCCGCCGGCTGCGCGCTTCTCGCAGCGCCGGTCAGCGGCAACGGCAAGGTGGTCAAGGCCGGCCGGCTGAGCCTGGTCGTCTCGGGCAGCCGGGCCGCGTATGACGAGGCGCTCCCCTACCTGGAGGCGCTCGGCGAGGGCGTCAGCTACGTCGGCGAGGGCGAGCTCGCCCGCATCGTGAAGATCTGCCACAACGTATTCCTCGGCGTGATCACCCAGTCGCTCGCGGAGATCACCGTGCTGGCGGAGAAGGCCGGCGCCCCCCGTCACGCGTTCCTGGACTTCATCAACAAGAGCGTCCTCGGCTCCACCTTCACCCGCTACAAGACCCCCGCCTTCGTGAACCTCGACTTCACCCCGACGTTCACGCCGGTCCTCCTCCGCAAGGACCTCGACCTCGGCCTCGCGGCGGCGCGCAAGCACGAGGTCCCCATGCCCGTCGCGGCGCTGGTGCGGGAGATCGTGCAATCGCTGATCGGCACCGGCTCCGTGGACTGTGACTTCGCCGCCCTGCTGCAGCACGAAGCGAAAGCCGCCCAGCTGGCGCTCCGGCCGGAGAACGTCCCGGTCACGGACGGGCTGGAGGAGAAACGCGACCCGGCGCCCCGCGCTGGCGCGGCTTGACGTCGCCCGCTGGCGCTGCCGAGGGCAAATCCCAGTGACGCGCGCCTCGCGTGAACATGTTTCACCTCGGGTCAGGGTTGTCGCACCGGAACTTCGAGCTTCACTTCCGAGACATGGGTCAGGGAGGGCACCCGGCTCGGCGCGATGTAGGGGGTGTCGACGTTGGTGATCTCCAAACGCACGGTGTCGCCCTCGCCGATCTCGACCAGATTCCCGTGCGTGGCGATCCGCACCTCGCGCCGGCCGAGAGGCACCGCGGGACTGCCCGAGTCGAGCGCATGGGTCCCGCGCGTGATCAGCGTGCTCCCGCCCGTCGGGCTCACCTGGTACAGACGGACGTCGAGCTGCACGCGAAAAGCCGCGGTCGTCGCCGCGAACGAGACGAGCGGCCTTCCGGCGACCAGAAAACGTCCCGGCGGCAACCCGGCGTCGGCAGCGACGCGGGATGCTGGCACCGTGTAGACCGCCACGTCGCTCGGGACGACATCGGGCAGCGGCGCGGGACAGCCTGCCTGGAGCTGCTCGCAGGCGGCGAACACGAACGGGTCGGCGAACAGTCCACCGAGGTTCGCGGGGTTGAAGGTCAGCACCGCGTCGCCCGGCAGCTCCTCGACGGCGGACCCCGTCGCAAGGGCGTCGACCCCGTTGACCCGCCGCACGTCGGCGGCGTCGAACGGGCTGCTCGCCGGCCGCGTAATCGCCGCGAGCACGTCGCAGCGCAGCTGCGGAGCGGCCGGGTCCCCGCAGGAAAACGGCGCCGCTCCCTTGCCGATCAGATGGAAGTCGAGCCATTCGAGGGCGCGCTCGAGCGCGTAGTCGACCTCTCCGCCCTTGTTCGCCGCGCGCGGGTGGCCCACGTCGCCGAAGTACTCGGCGATCGGGTAGTCAGGGTCGAGCGACTTCAGGGCCCGGTACATGCGTAGCGCTTCGGGAAGCGGGAAGAGATCGTCGGTGAACCCCTGCACCTCGAACACCGGAAGCTGCGGCAAGTTGGCCTTCTTCTTGGCCCTCACGGCCTCGAAAAACGCGTTCTGCCACCAGATCGAGCGGTAGCCGGCCATTCCGTCCACGATCTGCTGTCCGACTGGTGGAAGATTGTTGGGCTCGGTTCCGAGGATGTACGCGTTCCAGGCGAGCAGGTAGTCGGGATAGTTCAGGTAGGGGCGGTCGCGATCGCGGCGGAGCCCCCCGACGAACAGGCCCTCCAAGAAGCTCAGCTTGTAGAAGCCGGGGACGTCGATCGAGTTGCTCTCGTCCCCGTTGGGCCGCAGCGACGCCAGCAGGTCGGTCCAGGGCACGATCGGGACGATGGTGCGGATGCGTACCGGTTTCAGGGCGGGGCTGTCGAACCTGGGCTGCAGAGCCGCAAGCCAGGACTGGCCGCCGCCATACGAGGCGCCGAGGACCGCGACTGCGTCGGCATTCAGCTGCAAGCCGAGGCCCTGGGCGTCGTCGACCACCTGCCCGATCATGCTCCGCAGATCGCGCAGCTCGACGTCCCTGTCCGCGAGGTTCACCTTCCCCCACGACTTGCCGAATCCGCGCGCGGAGTAACGGAGCACGGCGTATCCGCGCGCGATGAGCTTGTCGTCCCAACTGGAGCTGCTGTTCTTGGTGCCCCCGTAACCATGGAGGTTCACGACCAGCGGATGCGGACCTGTTTCCGGCGGGATGCGAACGGTGACGTCCAGCACCGTCCCATCGAGGTCGCTGGCCAGGAACCCGGAGCAATCCCTGGAGAGCGGCGAAGAGCTGCACGTCAGACCGGTCTGGGTGACGCCTGCTCCGGTAAAGACGTGGGTCCGCGTCGCGTCGGGACCGAAGTTCCGCTGTGGCGGCGGCCCAACCTGCGCGCGCAGCGCAACGGGTGGGAGGGCTACCACAAGGGCACACAAGACGAACGGTCGAGGGCGCATACGCCTTCCTGCGGGAGGTGTGCGCTCCTGGTATGCACGCAATCCCCGGGCGGCAAGACGTCCGGGGCATCGGGGGAGGGACGGGACTGGTCTGATCACGCAACGCCGACGAGGCGGCCCAGCGTTGCGGAAGCGCTGCGTCCGCCAGCGGCCCTCGATTCGGCCCAGTCGCCGCTCCGGGGAATCTCTCCCCAATCAAGATGCGAGCGCCGAGCTTTCCACCGAAGCGAATCCGAGGATGGGTGGTGATCCGTCCGTGACCGATGCCCGTCCCGGTCGCTTCAACGGGGCCTCGACCACGTGGTCAGGATGCGCTCGCCCTTGTACTCGCCGGCGACGACCTCGCTTCAACGGGGCCTCGACCACGTGGTCTTAGGATGGCTGCCCCCTGGAGGAAGAGCTTCACCCCTCCGCTGCGGTGGCGACGCGCCATCAGATAGATGCCTCGTGGCCGTCAATGCGGCGCTCGCAGTGACGGCACGAATTCGAGCAGGCTGCCCGCGGCGACGGCCCGGATGCTCTTTCCGAGCGCAAAGGTTTCCCGTCCCGCGTGGATCACGTCCAGCGCATCCAGCCTCAGGTCCTGCATTGCGATCTTCATCGAGCGCGTGACCGCCGGCGTGGTCGTGCGCTTGAATTCGAAGCCGCGCCGCTCGGCGCCGCGCACGACCAGGAGATCGAGCTCGGCTCCTGCGTGCGTCGCCCAGAAGAAGCATTCCTCCGGTCTCGCTCCCAGGTGCTCGACGACCTGGCCGAGGGAGAACCCCTCCCAAGACGCGCCGACCTTGGGATGACGCTCGAGCTCCACCGACGTGCGGATGTCGAGGAGCGTGTGCAGGAGACCGGTGTCCGTGACGTACACCTTGGGCGACTTGACTTGCCGCTTGGACACATTCTCATGCCAGGGCGCGAGCTGGCGAACCACGAACGTGGCCGAGAGCAGATCCAGGTACTGCCGCACCGTCGTATCCGAGACGCCGAAAGAGCGGGCGAACTCGGAGGAGTTCCAGACCTGGCCGTGATAGTGGGCCAGCATCGACCAGAACCGGCGTAACGTAGGTCCAGCGGTTCTCACGCCGAGCTGCGGAAGGTCGCGCTCGAGAAAAGTGGCGACGAATGCCTCGCGCCATTCCAGGCTGACCGACCCCGATCGGGCGGTGAATGACCGCGGAAATCCCCCGCGCTCCCATAGGCGACGCAACTGAGACTCACCGACCTCGTCGAGCGCGAGGCCGTTCAGGGTGTGAAAGGCGATTCGGCCGGCCAGAGATTCGGAAGCCTGGCGGAGGAGGTCGGGAGACGCGCTCCCAAGTGCCAAAAACCGCGCTCCCCGCGGTCGATCGGCGAGCACCCTCAGGACCGGAAAGATTTCCGGCTGCCTCTGCACCTCGTCGAGAACAACCAGCCCGCGGAGGTCCCCGAGGGCAAGCATGGGATCTGCGAGCCGAGCGACATCGCGTGGATCCTCGAGATCGAAGAAGGCGATTGGCCCCGTGTACCTCTGCGCCAGAGTCCGGGCTAGTGTGGTCTTGCCGACCTGGCGCGCACCAAGGACCGCGACGACCCGGTTCCGCCGAAGAAGACGCTGGAGCTGCTGGAGCTGGCGGCGGCGCTCGAGGAGCATGCCGAACACGTTACCTGGATATTTAGAGCCTTGCCACCGGATTTTCAAGGATCCGACTTCTGCACTTCGCGCACCGGAAAAACACCCTATAACTGCGGCGAGTCACTCCCGCGACTGAAACTCCTCGCGCCATTAGGACACGCCGACGAGGCGGCCCAGCGTGGCTGGATCTCCCAGCAGCACCGCGCTTGAGGAGCGGTGCACGACGCGGCCGCGTTCCAGGACCAGTGCGTCCGAAGCGAGGCCGAGCGCGAGCCGCGCGTGCTGCTCGACCAGGATGAGCGCCATCCGGCTCTGGCCGACCATGCGGCGGATCAGCGAGGCGAGCTCCTGCACCACCACGGGGGCGAGGCCTTCCATCGGTTCGTCCAGCAGCAGCAGCGTCGGGTTGACCATCAGCGCGCGCCCGATGGCGAGCATCTG
>DASQBG010000051.1:0-32436 GCA_035635335.1 Myxococcales bacterium
ATGGTCACGCGAAGCGCGCGATCTCATCGAAGGCGAGGCGGGGGAGGCGCGGGAACAGCTTGCTCGTGTCGCCGTAGCCGATATTGAGCAGGAAGTTGGCGCGGACCTGGCTGCCGGCGAAGAACGCGGCGTCGACCTTGGCCGGATCGAAGCCGGACATCGGCCCCACGTCGAGACCGACCGCGCGCAGAGCCAGGATGAGATATCCACCCTGGAGAGAGCCGTTGCGATAGGCAGTGTCGGCGATCAGCGCGTCGTTACCCGCGAACCAAGTCCGGGCGTCCACATGGGGAAACAGTTTGGGCAGCAGATCCGGGAAGCCCAGATCGTAGCCGACAACCGCGGTCACGGGCGCCGTCATCGTCTTCTCGACGTTCTGTAGCGCCAACGCGGGCTTTAGCCGCGCCTTGGCCTCGGCGCTTTTCACGAACACGACGCGCATTGGCAGTGTATTTGCGCTGGTCGGTCCCATCTTGGCGAGGTCCACCGCCTCGCGCAGCAGCGCCTCGGGCACTGGGCGATCGAGCCAGCCATTGTGGGTGCGGGCCGCGCGGAACAACCGGTCGAGGGCCTCGTCGTCGATGCCGCGAGGTGCGCGGGCGGGCGGGAGCAATATGTCGGTCGTCATTGTCAGGTGTCCTATGCTGCGGATTCAGTGCCTGCGGGGGCCGCTCTCTCTTTCCGCTGAGCGAGACGCGGGAACAGGGCTTGGGCGTTGCCGTGGCTGATCGCCCTGCGCTCGTCAGACGACAGGTCGCCGTAGGCGTCCAGCTTGTTGGTGAACGACGCGCCGACGGCGGCGGGCGCGTAAGGGAAGTCGCTACCGAACAGAATGCGCCCGCTTCCGGCGAAGGCCTTGAGGCTCGGCAAAGCCGCAGGGCCCAACGACAGCGCCGTATCGAAATGGAAGCGCTGGAAACTTGCAATGATCTGATCCGGGCTCGCTGCGTCGGCCCGGAACATCCGCGCGAGCTCGGCGAAACGATACGAGGCGTAGGGCAGGAATCCGCCCGCGTGCGCCAGGATGATGCGGGCTCCCGGATACCTGTCCACGACCCCGTTCAGCACGAGTTGGACGGCAGCTCGGGTGGTGTCGAACGGGTAATCGACGAGTGCGCCTGCGACGCCAGCCGCACTCGGAAGGGGAGGCTGGCTGGGATGGACGAACACGACGGCCCGGCGGCGGCCGAGCTCCGCCCATAGCGGCTCGAACGCCGGATCGCCGAGATACTTGCCTGCGTAATTGGCGAAGAGGATCACCCCGTCGGCCCCTAGCATGTCCAGCGCATGCTCGAGCTCCCGAAGAGCGCCGTCGACGTCGGGGAGCGGCAGCGTTGCGAAATTGCCGAAGCGATCGGGTCGCATCGCCACCAGATCCGCCGTGTGCTCGTTCACGCGGAGCGCCATCTCACGCCGCTCGCCCTTGTCCCAGCGGACGATGCTCGGCGCCGTCAGGGAGAGGATCCCGGTCGCGATTTCTTGGGAGTCCATGAAGTCGATCGCGCGCTCGGGCGACCATTGAGGAATACGGCTGCCCGACGGATCGCCGCCGTGAGTGGGCAGCTCCTTCGCCCAGAAGGGTGGTACGACATGCTGATGAACGTCGATGCGATGCGGAGTGCTGATGGTAGTCATTTGCGAATCTCCTTTTGCTGCGCTTGGCGCCGGCTCACGCGGACAGCTTCGCCGCGATGCGCTCGGCCACCATGATCGTCGTCACGTTGGTCGGAACCGATGGAATCTCGGGCAGGATCGATGCGTCTACGACACGTAGCGCTCGGAGGCCCCTCACCTTGCCCCAGGCGTCGACGACCGCCGTCGGATCCGTTGCGGCGCCCATCGGCACGGTCGATGTCGGATGCAGATAGGCGCCGACATTGGCGACGATGTTCGCCCGTAGCGCCTCGCCGTCGCCCACTGCGCTCCCTGGCGCCATCTCATGATCGACCAGGTCGGACAAGGGCGCGGTCCGGCCGATCTTCCGGGACAGCCTCACCGCCTCGACCAGCCGATCGAGATCGACCGGATCGTCGAAGAAGTTGTAGTGGATGTGGGGCGCGGCGCGCGGATCACGGCTCGACAGACGCAGCTGGCCGACCGACTTCGGCAGCACCACGGCGCAGGCAAGGACGATGGCGCCACCAGTCGGGCTGGCGCTCGGGTCGATGAAATGCGTGCCCGAGATGTGCAGGTCGAGATCGCCAGCCTCCGCCTGCTGCGAACGCGTCCAGACGATCGCCCCTGCAGCCGGCTTCATCGAGTTCGACTCGCGCTTCAGCGCATGGACATTGTCGCCGTCGATGACGTTGAGCGGATAGGGGCCGACGCCGTGTTGGGTCGCGCCATTGAAGTCCGAGACATGCTCCAGGCCCACGGCTTGCGAGGCCTCGACGAAGGCGCGCATCGCCGGGGTGTTCTGTTCCGCCGTCCGCTGACGTATCGGGAGCGGACCTCTTCGGCCGTGCCAGGCGTCATCGCCGGTCGGAGTATTTTCCAGAGCCTTGTAAGCGGCGAGCACCGTCTCCCAGGACCACCCCTCGATCCCGCGCTTGGCCCAGCGCGCGAAATCGGCCGGTCTTGCTCGGATCGCCACCGTGCCGTTCACCGCCGAGCTGCCGCCGACCACGCGGCCGCGGGGCACGGGGACGTCGTGGCCCAGGCGCGCGGCGTCCTCGGTATGGTACTTCCAATCGAAGGTGGGCGAGCCTGCGACGACATTCGCGTCGGTCAGGACCGTGGGGTAGCTGTTGGGCGCGAAATTCGGCCCTGCCTCGAGCAGCAGAACGCGGCGTCGCGCATCCGCGCTGAGGCGCGCCGCAAGAACGGCGCCCGCGGAGCCCGCGCCTACAATGATGACGTCGAAGGCTTGTTTCATCATCCTTTCTCCCGAGCAAGCTCGTGCGCTGCAGCCCCGCAGGTGGCAGGGCTGACGTCTGCGTTGCAGTCGGCGGGCCAACGGCCGGTCTGACCCCATCCCCGTCGCGCAGCGCGCCCGACGAGCAGGTCGCGCTGTCCAGCGTCCGACACCGATCTCGTCGAGCCGTCACGAATGGATCAGCGCACGACAGACGAGCTACCGCTCGCAGGGCCTCCACCCGACGCTCATAGAGAGGCCAGCAACGACGGGTGTAGCTCAGCGGCTTGTGGCGGCTCGGGCTCGAAGGGGTCCTTCACGCTGACTCCGGAGGAATCGTCAAACCCAAAAGGCCGATGGCGACAAAAGGTCGCTGATCTGTCCTTTGCCCCCGTGCGGGCGCTTTCACCGGACTGCAAATTCGGTGCGACGCCGAAAATCGAATGACGTGTCGCGGAATCGAACTTTCGCGCGGCACCATCGGAAGGACTGAACCTACGTGCAGACCATGACCAAACTCGTGCCCCGCAGCGCCGCGCGTGCGGCGGCGCTGTCGCTGCTTGTGGTCCTGCCGCTGGCTTGCCGCAAGGGAACGGCCGCCCCTCCACCGCCCCCCGCCACTGTCGCCGTCGTCGACGTGGTCACGCAGGACGTCCCGATACGCATGCAGTGGGTCGCCACGCTCGACGGCTACGTGAACGCCAGGATCCAGCCCCAGGTCACCGGCTATCTCGTCAAGCAGAACTACGTCGAGGGCTCATTCGTCAAGAAGGGGGAGGTGCTGTTCGAGATCGATCCCCGCCCGTTCCAGGCGGCGCTCGATCAGGCCCGCGGGCTCAAGGCGCAGGCCGAGGCGCAGCTCGGGCGGGCGGCCCGCGACGTCGAGCGCGACACGCCGCTGGCGGAGGCGCGCGCCATCGCCCGCAGCCAGCTCGACAACGACATCCAGGCCAAGCTCGCCGCCGCGGCGTCGGTCGACTCCGCCAAGGCGGCCGTGAAAACGGCCCAGCTCAACGTAGAGTTCACCAAGGTCCGCTCGCTCACCGACGGAATCGCCGGCATCGCCCGGGGACAGCTCGGTGACCTGGTGGGACCCGCGACGCTGCTCACCTCCGTGTCCCGCCTCGATCCCATCAAGGCGTACGTCGCCATCAGCGAGCGCGAGTATCTCCAGTTCGTCGGTGGCCTCGACGGGACGGCGGCGGCGCGCCCGTTCCCCAACGGCGACACGCCGCTCGAGCTGCTCCTCCAGGACGGCAGCGTCTATCCCCACCCCGGCAAGTTCGTGCTGGCCGATCGCCAGGTCGATCCGGCGACCGGCACGATCCGGATCGCGGCGGCGTTCTCCAACCCGGCGAACATCCTGCGGCCAGGGCAGTTCGGGCGGGTGCGCGCGACCATCGCGATAAAGCAGGGCGCGCTGCTGGTTCCGCAGCGCGCGGTCACCGAGCTGCAGGGGAGCTACCAGATCGCGGTCGTGGGCAAGGACGACAAGGTGGCGATCCGCCCGGTCAAGGTCGGAGCGCGCGTCGGCAGGATGTGGGTAATCGAGGACGGGGTGGCGGCGGGGGAGAAAGTGGTGGCGGAAGGGATCCAAAAGGTCCGCGACGGCGTGCCGGTCACGCCCGTCCCCTTCCTGCCCCCTGCCAAGGGCTGACGGATGGCTCGTTTCTTCGTCAATCGTCCCATCGTGGCGATGGTCATCTCGATCATCACGGTCGTCGGTGGCCTGCTGGCGATGCGCAGCCTGCCGGTGGCGCAATATCCGTCGATCATCCCGCCCCAGATCATCGTGTCCAGCACCTTCACCGGCGCCGATGCGGTGACGGTGGAGCAGTCGGTCGCCACGCCGCTCGAGCAGCAAATGAACGGGGTGGACGACATGCTCTACATGCAGTCCACCAATGCCAATGACGGGTCCATGGCGTTGACGGTGACGTTCGACATCGACACCGATCCCAACATCGATCAGGTCAACGTGACGAACCGCGTGTCGCAGGCGCAGCCCAACCTGCCCTCCGACGTCAATCAGTTCGGCCTCGCCTACCGGAAGTCGACCGGGCTGCCGATGCTGATCATCGCGCTGTACTCGCCCCACCAGCGCTACGACTCGTTGTTTCTGGCCAACTACGCAAACATCAACATCAACGACGCGCTCTATCGCGTGCGCGGCGTGGGCGAGGTGCGTCTGTTCGGGGCCAGCGACTACGCGATGCGGGTCTGGCTCAAGCCGGACGTGCTGGCCAAGCTCGGGCTCACCGTGCCCGACCTGGTGCGGGCGGTGTCGCAGCAGAGCACGGTCAATCCGGCCGGTCGGGTGGGCGCGGACCCGGCACCGCTCGGCAAGGAGATGACTTACACCGTCCGGGCGCAGGGGCGCCTGCAAACGGCGGAGGAGTTCGCGCAGATCGTGGTTCGCTCGAACGCCGACGGCTCGGTCGTGCGCCTCTCCGACGTGGCCCGCATCGAGCTGGGCGCCCTGAACTACCAGCAGGTCTCGCGCGTCAACGGGCAGCCCGGCAGCATCATCGCGGTGTTCCAGGCTCCCGGTTCGAACGCGCTCGATGTGGCCCGAGGCGTGAAGAGCGCGATGGCGGAGCTCAAGCAGCGATTCCCGCCTGACCTCGACTACCTAGTAACCCTCGACAGCACCTTGCCGGTCACGGAGGGGATCAGCGAGATCGCGAAAACGATCTTTGAGGCGATGGCGCTGGTCACGCTGGTGGTCTTCCTGTTTCTGCAGAACTGGCGCGCCACGCTCATCCCGATCATCGCCGTGCCGGTGTCGCTCATCGGCACGTTTGCGGTCTTTCCCTTGCTGGGCTTCTCCATCAATACCCTGTCGTTGTTCGGGCTGGTGCTCGCCATCGGCCTGGTCGTGGACGACGCGATCGTGGTGGTGGAGGCGGTGGAGCACCACATCGAGCAAGGAATGTCGCCGCGCGACGCCACCCTGCAGGCGATGAAGGAGGTGTCCGGACCCGTCGTAGGGATCGCGCTGGTGCTGTCGTCGGTGTTCGTGCCGATCGCATTCGTAGGTGGCATTCAGGGGCGGCTCAACGTGCAGTTCGCGGTGACCATCGCGGTCTCGGTCCTGATCTCGGCATTCAACGCGCTGACGCTGTCGCCGGCGCTGTCTGCGCTGCTGCTCCGGCCGCGACGGCCGGGCCGGGGCCCCCTGGCGCGCTTCTTCGGACTGTTCAATCGAGTGTTCGACCGGTCCACTCAAGGCTACGTCAAATGGAGCCACGGCCTGATCCGGAAGCCGGCCATCGGCGTCGCCATCCTGGTCGCCTTCATCGGCGTAGACGCCCTGGTGGGTCGCAAGCTCCCCACCAGCTTCATCCCCGAGGAAGATCAGGGCTACCTGCTCGCCAACGTGCAGCTGCCGGCAGCCGCGTCCCTGGAGCGCACCGAAGCGGTGGCCAAGAAGGTGGAAGGCATCCTGGCCAAGACCGAGGGGGTGCAGGCGTACTCCACCATCATCGGCTTCAGCCTGCTCTCGCGGGTGTCGTCGACGTACAACGCGTTCATGTTCGTGCAGCTCAAGCCGTGGAGCGAGCGCGAAGGAGCGGCCCTGGAGGCGCGCGGGATCTTGCGGACCCTGAACCGCGCGCTAGCCACGCAGGTGCCGGAGGCGACGGCGTTCGCGTTCAGCCCTCCGGCCATTCCCGGGTTCGGCAGCGCCGGCGGCTTCTCCATGTGGCTGCAAGATCGCAGCGGGGGGTCGGTGGAGTTTCTCGATCAAAACGTCAAGACGTTCCTGGACGCGGCGCGCAAACGGCCGGAGCTGACCGGGGTCAACTCGGTGTTCACCGCCGGGGTTCCTCAGCTCTACGCCGACGTGGATCGGGACAAAGTGCTCAATCAGGGAATCGCGATCGGCGACGTGTACCAGACGCTGCAGACCTATCTGGGCGGCTTGTTCGTCAATCAGTTCAATCGATTCGGCCGGCAATGGCGCGTTTTTCTCCAGGCCGAGGGCGAGAACCGGTTGACCGAGCAGGACATCGGTCAGTACTACGTGCGCAACGGACAGGGCAACATGGTGCCGCTGTCGACGCTGGTGAGCACGCGCCGGATCGCCGGGCCCGAATACACCAATCGATTCAACCTGTACCGCGGGGCCCAGATCCTCGGCTCGGCCGCACCGGGATACAGCTCCGGGCAGGCGCTGGCCGCGCTCGAGCAAGTGGCGGGGCAGGTCTTGCCACGCGAGATGGGGTATGGATTCGCCGATCTTTCCTATCAGGAGAAGAAGGCATCGGGAACGGCGGGGGCGATCTTTGCGCTGTCGTTGGGGTTCGTGTTCCTGATCCTCGCGGCGCTCTACGAGAGCTGGTCGCTGCCGTTCTCGGTGCTCCTGTCGGTGCCGGTGGCCGTTCTCGGGGCGTTTCTCGGCCTCTACCTGCGTAACTTCGACCTGGGGATCTTCGCCCAGATCGGGTTGGCGATGCTGATTGGCCTCGCGGCCAAGAACGCGATCCTCATCGTGGAGTTCGCGCGCGACGAGATGAAAAAGGGGCGGCCGCTGGTCGAGGCGGCGCTCGAGGGAGCCCGGCTGCGTCTTCGCCCGATTCTAATGACGTCGTTCGCGTTCATCTTCGGCATGATTCCGCTGTGGGTGGCGACGGGGGCGGGCGCCATATCGCGGCAAATCCTCGGCACGGTGGTCATCGCGGGCATGCTGGTGGCGACGGCCATCGCCATCTTCATCATTCCGGTGCTGTTCGTGCTGCTGGAGCGACTGGCGAACCGCAAGGGGCGCGAGCAACCGGCGGCGCCGCACGAGCAACCGGCCGCGCCGCACGAGCATCCGGCGGCGCCGCTTCCCACCGAGCCGGAGGCCACGCGATGAAACGGCTGGCGCTGCTGGTGGTGCTCGCGGCCGGCTGCAGGGTCGGACCGGACTACAAGCGTCCGGCCGTGCAGGCTCCGGCGAGCTATCGTGGCAGTGCGGAGCGGGGCGACGCCGCGTCGCTCGCCGACAAGGACTGGGCGCAGGTGTTTCCCGATCCTGCGCTCGCCGAGCTGATTCGCACCGCGCTGGCGCAGAACCAGGACTTGTTGATCGCGGCGGCTCGTATCGAGCAAGCCGAGGCGCAGCTGGGGATCACGCGGGCCGATCAGCTTCCTGCGGTGACGCTCGGCCTCGCGGCCGGACGGCAGCGAGTTGCGGCGACGAGCCTGACGCGAGAGTTCACGACCAGTCGGTTCCAGGGAACCGTATCGGCCTCGTGGGAGCTCGATTTCTGGGGCAAGTTCCGTCGCGCCACCGAGGCGGCGCGCGCCGATCTGCTCGCCGCCGAGTGGAACGGCCGGGCGGTGATCACCAGTCTCATCGCCAGCCTCGCCGGCGCGTACTACCAGCTGCTCGAGCTCGATCTCCAGCTCGAGATCTCCAAGCGCACACTCAGGTCGCGGCAGGAGTCGCTGGAGATCACCCACTTGCAGGAGCGCCAAGGAGCGGTATCGCTCCTGGACGTACGTCAGGCCGAGCAGCTCGTCTTCAACGCCGCCCAGACCATCATCGACATCGAGCGTCGCACGGAGCAGCAGGAGAATTTCATCAGCGTGCTCCTCGCCCGGAATCCCGGGCCGATCCCGCGCGGGCGGAAGCTCACCCAGCAGCCGCACGATCCGCTCGTTCCGGCCGGGCTTCCGTCGTCCCTCTTGCAGCGGCGGCCCGACATCCAGTTGCAGGAGGCACGACTGATCGCGGCGAACGCCCGCATCGGCGTCGCGAGAGCGGCGTTCTTCCCGTCGATTTCGTTGACCGGCCGCGGCGGAGCGGAGAGCGCCGACCTCACCAACCTGTTCAAGGGGCCGTCGGCCGTATGGAATTTCTTTGGGTCACTGACGCAGCCGATCTTCGAAGGGGGCAGGCTCAGGTCCGGGGTCAAGCTGGCCGAGGCGCAGGAGAAGGAGGCGCTGATCGTGTACCAGCAGACCATCCAGCAAGCGTTCCGCGAGGTCTCCGACGCGCTGGTTGGGTACCGCAAGAACCGCGAATTCCGCGAGCAGCAGGAGCTTTTGGCCAGCTCTACGCGGGATGCCCTGGCGCTGGCGAACCAGCGCTACCGGGGAGGAGTGTCGAGCTATCTCGAGGTCCTGGATAGCAACACGAGGACGTTCGCGGCCGAGCTCGGGTTGGCGCAGGCGCAGCTGAACGAGCTTCTTGCGCTCGTGCAGCTGTACAACGCCCTCGGTGGCGGGTGGCAGGCGGCGGAAGGGAAGGGATCGTAGGTCGTCGGCGAGCAATCATTCGTCAGGCTGAAGGCTGCCCGGCCGGCTGAGATGGATAGCGAGTGCCGGGACGGCTTCTGCCCGAAGCTGAATACGTGGAGGCCCGGCGCTTGAGCTCATCGAGCTTCTTCGACAAGAGCCTGGTGTAGCTGCGGTAGATCTCCGCGACCTGCAACATCTCTTTCATTTCCTCGCGACTGAGCGGCCGGGTCTTGCGCTTGGTCGAGACCAGGGCGCGGTTGGCCGCCAGGGTGGCGGAGCGGATGGCCGTCCTCACCCGATCCGGGTCATCGTCAGCCCATTCACCGAGTTTTCGCACAGCCTCTTTTGCCTCCTCGGGAGAACGGATGGTGATGATTTCGGCCAGGGCCTTGTGCTTGGGCGGGAAGAAGATCGTCTTCCCCCCTCTACCGGGACGTGGGGCCGCCCCACCCCGCTGGGCGGCCTTGGAACGGAGACGATCGAGCTTCTGCGATGCGCGCTCGGCGTAACTCCGGTAGGTCTGCGCGATTCGCATCATCTCGCGTTTGTCCTTGTCGCTGAGCTGCAGCGTCCTTCGTTTCGTCATGGCCTCGGCCCGATTCGCCGCGCCTGTGGCTGCCCGGATCGCCCTCCTCAGCCGCGTCTCGTCAGCATCGGCCCACTCATTGAGAATGCTCACGGCGTGCCTGGCCTCCTCCGGGGACCGGACGGAGATGACCTCGCCCAGGCCTTCGGACTTGGCGCCAGAAGACCGGGGTCGCTCGGGAGATCTGTTTCGAGAAGTGCCTTCGGCCATGTCGCGTTCTCCTCTCGCTTTCCTGACGACACGAAGCTAGTGCACGAGCCTGCCCCCAGCCACGAACGCGCTGCTCGACCTTCTCACCGAAGAGAAGGAAGCAGAGCGCGTGAGGCCGGCCCGGCCTCCTCGACGGCGGTGCAGCCGTTCGACCGTTCACTTCGCATCTGACTCAGGCCCTGACGTCGCCGAACTCCGGCTCGCTGTCGAACACCGCCTTCGCGAAGGGGCAGAGCGGCATGAGCTTCACGTTCGTCCGGCGCGCCCAGACGACCGCCGCCTCCACCAGCTTGCGCGCGACTCCCTGACCGCGGAGCGACTCCGACACGTCCGTGTGATCGAGGATCACGAGCTTCCGGTCCGGAGTCGCCGAGAACGTCAGCTCGGCCAGGCGTCGCCCCTCGCCCTCGATGAAGAAGGCGCCTCGATGCTCTTTCTGCTCCACCTGAACGGAAATCTCTTCTGCCGTCATGACCAGGCTCCATAACAGGCAGCGGCAAGCCGCGTCATCTACGCGAATCAAAGCAGGCCCTCGGACATCTACTGCCCATGTCGATCCGCGAGCCGAGCCGAGTCGTCACTGCCCATCGCCAGCTCGAGGGAGCTGGCTTCGTCGTCCGCCGCCCGCTGCCCAGCGAGGAGCTGGAAATGGTCGATCCCTTCCTGCTCATCGATGAGATGGGCCCGGTCGAATACGGGCCCGGCGAGGCAGTGGGTGCTCCCGACCATCCCCACCGGGGTTTTGAAACCGTCACGTACGCCCTCGCCGGCGAATTCGAGCACGAGGACTCCGCCGGCCATCGCGGCGTGCTCCGCCCCGGAGACGTGCAATGGATGACCGCCGGAGCGGGCATCGTCCATTCCGAGATGCCGTCCCGCCGCATCCGCGAGGAGGGCGGGCGGGTGCACGGGTTCCAGATCTGGGTCAACCTGCCCGCCCGCCTGAAGATGACGCGTCCGCGATACCAGGAAGTGCCTGCGCAGAAGATCCCCCAGGCCGCCACCGCGGACGGCAAGGCGCGGGTGCGCGTGGTGGCCGGTGAGGCGCTGGGGGCGAAAGCCGTCATCGACACCCAGACGCCGATCGTCTACCAGGACTGGTCGCTCGACGAGGGAGCCGACGTCACGGTTCCCGTGCCGAGCAATCAGAATGCGCTCGCGTACGTATTCGAGGGCTCGGCGCGCGTGGGTGAGCGCGAGCTGGCCGAAGGGCAACTCGCGGTGCTCGGGTCGGGCGACGCCGTCCGGCTGCGCGGAGGCAAGGCGAGGCTGTTGCTTCTCGCGGGAGAGCCGCTGCGCGAGCGTGTGGCGCACTACGGGCCCTTCGTGATGAACAGCCAAGAGGAGCTCGCCCAGGCGTTTCGCGACTTCCAGAGCGGGCGTATGGGCGAGATCACTCGCACTGCGCGCGTCGAAGGCAACAGCTAGCGGGGCCGGCAACGAGGATCGGCGATAGCGACGGCCGATCGGCGCGGGCAGGTCTCGTTCACTTCGGGCGCAGCAGGACGGCGCGGGTCGCGCCGAAGATGCTCGCAGTACCGACGATGGCATTGGAGTCGTCGATGGCCGCCGCCTCGCTCACATGGACACTGCGGCGGTCGTCGAGCAGGTCGTCCAACGCGATGACCCGGCCGTCCAGGTACAGGATGCCGGTGAGCGGCCATTGGTTCGGGTTGTACGACATGCCGACCGCCACACCGCGATTGTTGACCGCGCTGAGCTGGCTGTTCGAGTGGCCTGCCAGTGCCCCCGCGTCAGTCATCGAGCCGTCGCGCCAGAAGAAGCCGTGCGCGCCGTTCCCCTGAGATAGATCGGAAAAGCCGACGATATCGCCACCGTCGTTGATGCCGGTCGCGCGGCTGTGATTGCCGCCGAGCGTCCCGAGATCGTCGATCGCTCCAGGCGCCCGGAAACGCGCCGCATGCAGCGCGGACAGGCGCGTGCACGATTCGCCAACGATCACGCCGGCGCGATTGATCCCGAACGCGTTCGAGCACGCTATCCAGTCCTGGCCCAGCGAACCGAGGTCCGTGATGCCGGAGTCGTTCCAGTACACGGCCCGGCCGGGGGAGTTGCCGTACGCGGAATAACCGACCACGATGCCGTTCTCGTTCATCGCCGTCGCGTAGCCGTACGTGCCTTGCGGCAGGAACGGCAAATCCTTCAACGCTCCTTTGGACCAGCGGAAGGGATGCCACGTCGGGTACCCGTTCGCGTCGGTGGGCCCCTGGTGGTTGCCCGCCACCGTCCGGTTGGAGCTGACGCCGACTACCCAGCCCCGTTCGATCCCCAGCGGCTGCATGGCAGGGGTGAAGAGCACCGGGCGACCGGGGCCGCCGCTGTTGCCGGCGACGACCTCGCCACGCGCGCTGATGGCCGAGGCGCCGCTCCACCAGTCGCCCTCGGCCACTCCGAGGTCGACGACGGCGTAGCGCCGCAAGGCGAGTGAGAGGTCGACTGCGCCATCTCCCCTCATCTTGACCGTGCACGGCTCTCCCGCGCACAGCCCCGACCAGAACTCGACCTTCGAAATCGTGTCCGGGACCGCCACCAGCCGCACCTCGCTGTTCCGAGGGAAGATGGAGCTGCAGGCGGCGCCGGAGCCGCACTCGATGCCGGGCGGGGTGGAGACGACGCGCCCCCGGCCGTCGCCGCGCACGCGGACGGTCAACGTGTCCATCACCACCACGAACGCCGCCGCTACGGCTTTCGAGTCGGAAAGCTCGAGCTGGCACGACATTCCGCTGCAGTTCCCCGCGAAACCCGAGAAGGCGAAGCCGTCCGCGGAACTCGCTTCCAGGCGCACGCTCGTGCCGGCGGCGAATGTCGCGGAGCAGGTGCCGCTGCAGTCGAGGCCAGCGGGAGTCGAGCGGATCCTTCCCTGTCCGTCGACCGTCACGGCGAGACGCACCTTGCGTTCGCGGAAGGTGGCCGAGACAGCCGCGTCCGACGACAGGGTGAGATCGCAAGCCCCGGTCCCCGCGCACGCACCGGACCACGCTTCGAATTCGCCTTTGCCGTCGGCCGCAGCTTCCAGGTGCATGGCCGCGTCGGCAGGCAACTCCAGGCGGCAGGAAGCTCTGCACTCCGATGGAAGCGAGGGCGACCGTACGGCGCCGGGGCCGGTCACCGAGAGCGTCAGAACGTGGTGCACCGGAGGAGCAGGTCGGGTGTCAGGCGAGCCTCCGCTCGGCGGCGTGGGTGCGGTCCCACCACCATCACAGCCGGCCAACGCTAGAGCTGCCGCCACTCCCGCCCAAAGGACCAAGCGCATGGCATCGTCCCCCCCGGGGAAACGTGCCCATCCGTGCTCGTCCTGACGAGAGGCGTGCCCCTGCTCGCCCGGTCACGTTGCATGGCGGCCATCAAAAAAAAGGGGCACGCCGCCTGGGCGTGCCCCCCCTCTCTCCCTGCGAAATGCGAGGCGCGGCCTAGAACCCGGCGAACTGGTAGCCGACGCCGCCCGTCACCATGAGCGCGTCACCGAAGTGGCCCATGTCGTGCGAGTGGATGTTCACGCGAGCGCTCCACTGGTTCCACGCGTACCCCACGCCGGCGCCCACACCGAACTTGATGTCGTTCGAGCTGCCGGAAGTGCCGCTCACCGTGGCGCCGGTCATCAGGTCGAACATGCCGAGCTCGGCCGCCGCGAACAGGCCCTGACGGTTCGTCTCCATGACGTAGTACCTCGCGCCGAGCAGCACGGGGATCGAGTGGACGTGCGAGTCCACCGAGAGGCCCGCGACGGTCGAGTTCTTGTCGGCGTGGAACTGGAAGCCGACGCGGCCCGTCAGGCTCAGCTGCTCCATCATCGGGTACTCGATCGTGAGCAGCGCGCCGCCGCCGATCCCGTTGAGGTCCCCGTAGGTACCCAGCGGAAGAGCGGCGTCGATGTCCGCGCCGATGAGCACGGTGTGCGTGCTGGCGGCCAGGGCAGTGGACCGCCCGTGCGAAGTACGCGCGTCGCCCGCATTCGCGGAGCCCGCCAGACAGAGAATGACTGCAGCAGTCGTGATGACCTTGTTCATTCGTCCCTCGGAGCGGGCCGGGCGCGAAATGCGACCGTGCGATCGCTCGGTTGCTAGCCACCGTACGAGGGTTCGAGGTCGTTGATCAACAATTCAAACCTGTTCCAAACGGTGTGCCGCTGCGGTTATCGAAGTCGTTATCGGTTCTGCTCCTACTCTTGCGCACCCGGAGCCGTGCCGCGGGCAAATTCCCTGCGCTTGAGGAGCTTTATCTCTACAACAATACTGTACTCGAGCAGGCCCTCGCGTACCTGCACGCAAACGCCGAGCTGCGGAGCGGACGGTAGTCTCGCGCCATGCACGTCAGGATTTCGTACCTTCCGCTGCGCATCGGCCGGCCGGCGGACGGCATCGCGCCGCCGCCCGCCTGACCGCTGCGACCGTCACCCGCAGGCGGTGACGTGCGCGCCGGGCAACGGCTGCGGCGCGTCGCTCACGACCGGCAGCTTGCGGACGCCCGGCACGTCCATCGGACGGTCGCCGGCGTAGATCTTGTGCCGGCCGCGCGTCTCGAACCAGTCCTTGGTGCGCGCCACCATGTGCATGTTCTCGACGATCTGCCGCCACCCGACGCCGGTGTTGTAGGCGCAGAAGGAGATCTCTCCCTCCTGCGTCGCGTACGGGATCACGCACATCTCGGTCCGGCGGAAATCGTAGGTCCACAAGTCCTGGAACCACATCCCGCCGACCCAGAGCACGGTCCAGTCCTGCTCCCTCTCCTTGGTCATCAGGCTGCCGCCCATCTTGCCGTTGAAGAGCTTGAGGAACTCCCGGAGCGTCATCCCGGCGGGGGCCTTCCGCCCGTCGAAGTTGCGCAGGAAGGACAGCGCCACCTGCGCGAGCGTCAGCTTCTTGCCACGGCCGGTGTCACAGATGAGCGCGATGTCCTTCATGAAGCGCTCCATGTCGAAGAACTGCGTGATCGGCGACCACACCTTGGTCTTGCGGTTGGCCACCAGCAGCACGCTCGATCCGCAGTTCGGGTGGCACGAGCAGCACAGCCCGCCGAAGCTGGGCTGATCGGGCCCGTTCAGCGCGCGGAGGTGATCGGCCAGCACCGTGAAGCCGCCCATGGCGCCCAGCGGGTACCAATCGCGATACGGATCGATCTTCCCGCCGTAGTAGCGCTGCATCTCGTGCGCCATGTGCGAGATGGTGTAGCGGCGCCGCCGCCGATCCTCGTCGGTGATGTCCTCGTCGCGACCGGTGAAGGAGACCGGCTGGAAGCTGATCCCGCCGATCTTGTCGGAATTCGCGAGCACGAAATCGAGCAGCGGTCCCACCTGGGTCTCGTTCACTCCGTTCACCACCGTGGTCACGGGCACGATGTCGACGCCGGCGTCGTGCAGCACCTCGATCGACTTGAGCTTCACGTCGAAGAGGTTGCTGATGTGGCGGTGCTTGTTGGCGTCGTTCGACACGCCGTCGAACTGGAAGTACGCCATGTCGAGGCCGGCCTCCTGGGCTGCGTAGGTGAACTCCGGCTCCAGCGCGAAGCGCAGGCCGTTCGTCGCCGCCTGCACCGCGTAGTACCCGACCTCCTTGGCGTACTTGCACGCCTCGAGGAAGTGGGGCGACATGGTGGGCTCGCCGCCGGAGAACTGCACCGACATCTGCCGGCGCGGCTTGAAGGAGATCGAGTCGTCGAGGATCTGCTTGATCTCGTCGAGCGTCAGCTCGTGCACGTACCCGACCTGGTTGGCGTCCATGAAGCACGGGTTGCACATCATGTTGCAGCGGTTGGTCAGGTCGATGGTCAGCACCGCGCCCCGGCCGTACTTGATGGTCGAGGTGCCGTGGCGGTGGATCAACTCGTCTCCCAGCGTGCGGAAGTCGCGGCCCGGGTAGCGCGACTCGATCACCCGGCTGAATTCCGGGTCGATCGAGAGCAAGTCCTCGAACTCCCCGTGCTCCGCGCAGGTCTTCCGGATGAGGATCCGGCCGTCCTCCTCCGCGATGCGGGCCTTGATCTCGCCCAGCCTTCCGCCCAGCAGGTCGGCCAGGTCGCGCTCGCCGCGCAGGATGGCGTTGCGCGTGTCCACCACGCAGCGCGGGCAGAGCGAGTCGGTTTCGCGGGGCCAGCCGAGCGGCGGCTGCGTGCGCTCCCGGCTCTTCAGGAGCGGCCCCGGCGCCCAGTCAGGCGCGGGCGACGGCGTCTCCGGCAGGCTCCTGTTCACTGACTGGAGCCCATGCCAACCCAGATTCGCAAGCTCCTTCATCACGGCTTCGATCGCTTCGGACATCGCGGACCTCCTAAGTTTCGGGCTTCACGTCTCGATCATCGCTCCGGAACGGCGCCAGGATTCTCTCGAACAGCCGTGTACCTGCGCGGCGAGGCGCCGGAGCCGCGGGTCGCCTGTTCTCCGGCGCGCCAGCGGGTCCCACGACCCAGTCCGGCTGCAGCCCGGCGACCTCGCGCCCCGGCGCGCCCACCGCGCAAGTGGTCGATCCGTCGACGACGAACGAGAGAAGCGCGAGGCGCGCGGCCAACGTCGGGCCAGCCGACAGGTACGCGACGGCCCCTTTCCGGGCCGGCGACCCCGTCCGGAGGGCCTGCATCCGCTCGACCGCCTCGGCCTGGGTGAGGAAGTCGCATCGCGAAAGGCCGTCCGATCCAGCCAGGTACCCGAGCGCGCGGGAATCCGCCGCCACCTCGCGCGCCTGCGCGCGGAAGGACTGGGCGCGCTCGGGCGTGTCCAGCGTGCCGCCCAGATCGAGCGCTTCGCTAAAGGCCCAGGCGCCCTCCGCCTTTCCCTGGAAGCACAGCACCGCGCGCGCTCCGAGGGATCCCTCCCCCGCCGGAGCATCCACCACGAATGCGACGGCCGGAGCGATTTCCTCGACCGCGCGGCGCACGGCGGCGGGAGGCAGGTCAGGATCGATCGCCACGGAGGCGGCGCCCTGCGCGACGGCTGCCAACTCCGCCACCACCGATTCAGGCCGCAGGCCGGACACGATCGCGACCCGATCTCCCGGAGACAGGCGCGCGCGATCGCGGAGGAACAGCGCAAGACGGATGACCTGCCGCTCGAAGCGCCAGTCGGGCGTTTCGCGCCACTTCACGCCGTCGTGGTGCATCAGGACGGCCGCGCGATCATGCCTGCGCATGGCCGCGAGGAACATCCTCGCCAGCGTGCCAGATGGCTCCAGGCCGTCGTGACCCGCGCGCTCCTGGGAACCGACCATGCGCCACCTCGTCCGCCCGTCGGACTCCGGGCGCGGCTACGAAACGGTCAATGCGTTGCCACGGCTCAGCAGGCGGTAGAGCTGCAGTTCTTCTCCCGTGCCACGGTGGGGACGCACCGAGACGGGACCGCGCCGCAAGCGATCGGCCAGATCGCCGCCGATGCTTGCCAGATCGATGGCGCCGGCGTCGGTCTCGACGACGATCTCGACCGTCTCACCGCCTTCTTCGCCACCCGGTTTCCCTTGCGGGCGCGCCCTCCGGCCCGGCGCATACCACCAGGCACGGACTTCCGGATGCGCGCGACCCACGTCGCGAACGGCGCGCAGGACGTCGAGGATGCTGGGCTGCCTCATCGCAGATCTCCACGCTTGCCGGTTCGATGCGCGGATCGTTGGGACGGAGCGCGGCCTCGCGCGTCCGTTCCACCACGCACAAAAATGCGCTCGGGGATCAATCCTGCCGCCAGAGTGAAAAAGCGCGCGCCGGAAAGGCGGCCGCGCGTCCCTCCGACCTCAGCGGCGGCGCGCAGCGCGCGGGGGACGGCGCGCCGAGGGCGGGGCGGGATGCTCCGCCCCGAAGACGGTGCCGAAGCCGGCGAACAGCTCGGACATGAAGCGCGGCGTGCGCGGCGAATCGTGCGAGGTCCGCCGCCGCAGCACGGCGTTGATCGGTTCCCCACCGGCGATGGTCCGCGCGTGCGGGCGCCGCAGGTTCATCGGCTCGCGCACGACGCCGTGGTTGGTCGAGTGCAGGACCAGCGCCGTTCCGTCGGCCAGGACTGCCTCGACGATTCCGACGTGGGTCAGGCGATCGTCGAGGAGCCGGTTGCGATTCCGGTCGTACGAGTTGTCGAAGAAGACCAGATCGCCCGGCGCGGGTAGCCGCCGGCGGTGGAGCCGGCCGTGGCGGCGGACGTACCGCCGCATCGCCTGCACGCCGTTGTCGCGCGGCGAGGCCTCCGAATAGAGATCCACTCCCGCGGCGAAGTAGGCGGCGCGGACGAAGGTGGAACAATCGATGCCTTCACGGCCACCCGGCTTGCCCAACTCTGCCCTCGCGGCGGTCAACATGCGCTGGACAGGATCGGTCGACGGCGCGTCTGCAGGCGGGCGGGCAGGCGGCCGCTCGGGCTCGGCGACGGGCGCAAGCGTCGCCTGCGCGACAGGGATGGTGGCGGCGTCGACGGCCGGCGCGTCGCGCTGTCCGGAACGCGACGAGGCACAGGCCGCCGCGAGCGCGAGCAAACCCGAGACAAGGGCCGGGCATGGATTGTGTTCGCGCGATGCTCGCATCGATCGACCCGGTTTGCAGGGGGAGTGCCAGCAAGGTAACGGCGGCCACGGGGTTCGCGCGAGGGGCACGATTCCGCACATCCGGCGGTTGATGTCCCACCGCCTCGCAGCCTACGGTCTTGACGTGGCTTCTGGAGCAATGCACGTGGGCGCCGAAGGTCCCGGATTCCTCGATCGGATCGCCGCGGCGGCCGTGTCGTGGAAGCTGGATTGGAAGATCGGCCGCGCGCGACGCGCCGAGCGGGTCGCGCTGCGGATCCTCGGCGGCGCGCTGGCCGGGTCCGCCGCCGTCGGCCGGCTGGTGGACGAAGTGCGCAGCCGCGGGCACGCGGAGGACCACCTGCGGACCGCGATGCGCGCCTCGCTCGAGGAGGACCGCGCGGACTTCGCGACCGCCTCGGTTGGCGCGCGCCCGTTCGTGGTGATTCGCGGAGCAGCGGCGCGCGCGGTGCTGCGCGACCGGCTCCGCGCGGCGCGCCGCGTCCGCGAGGACACCCGCGAGCGCCTCGGCAGGGCGGCGCTGGACGGGTCCGCCAACGTCTCCCGCGAGGCCTTCGTGGCCGACGCGCTCCTCCGCGCCCGCGAGGCGCGCGCCCGCTTGTCGGCGCTCGTCACCGAGCGCGCCGCCCTGCTCGCTCCCTTCGGCGGCTCGGCGTGGCCGGACTGGATGCACGGCGCGAGCAGGGAGATCTCCGCGCTCGGCGCCGCGTTCCTTCGCGTGCTGCGCGGCCAGTTCGTCCCCCGCCTTCCCGCGCTGGCGGGTCTGGGGGCTGGCTGGTGGGTGGCGGCGACGTTCACCGACTCACAGCTGGTCGCGACGCTGCACTCCTGGGGCGTCGGCCAGGGGCCACGCTGGGCGGTGAGCACGGAGACCTTCGAGGCGATGCGCCTCTGGTTCCCCATCGCCGCCGCCGCCGTCTGCTCGTACCTGGGCAACCGCTTCGGCGCGCGGCTGCGGGCGCGCTACGCTCCGCCGGCGCTCGCGCCCGGCGCACGCAACGCGAACCCCTGATCGAGCACGGCCTGCCTCAGTAGCGGTGGAACTCGCCTCGGGCGACGATCACCGCGGAGCCGGCCACTTCGACGCGCTCCACCCGGTCCGCGGACCCGGTCACCCGCGCCCGCAGCAACGACGGACGTCCGATCTCGGCGCCCTGCCGGATCTCGATCTCGTCTCCGAAGGCAATGCGCCCGTGCCGCGCGAGGTGCAAGGCGAGCGGCCCCGCGGCGGAGCCGGTGGCGGGATCCTCGGAGACGCCGAGCGCGGGCGCGAACATCCGCGTCTTCCACCGCTTCCCCGATCCCGCGAAGCAGTTCGCGCCCACCTCGGCCATGCCGGCGAGCGCGCCCAGATCCGGACGGAGGGCGGCGACCTCCGCCTCGCTCTCCAATTCGACGTAAACGTGCACCGGGCCGTTCCTGTAGGCGACCACCGGCAGCCGCGAGCCGCGCACCCTGAGCGCGGAGAGCAGCTCGGCCTCGCGCTCGTACGGGCCCCAGGAGGGGATGGGCTGCTGCATGCGCCCGGAGACGACCCGGCCGCCTTCGCGGCGGAGCTCGACCGGCACGATGCCGACGCCGGTCTCCAGCAGGACCACGTCGCCGGGCTGTGGTTCGCCCACCACGAAAGCGGAGCCGAGCACCGGGTGCCCGGCGAACGGCAGCTCGTGGACCGGAGTGAAGATGCGGATGCGCGCATCGCCTCCGCGCTCCGGCGGCAGGACGAAGGTGCACTCGGCGAAGTTCATCTCCCGCGCGAGGCGCTGCATCTGCTCGCCCGACAGCGCCCGCGCGTCGGTGAAGACGCCGAGCTGGTTCCCCTGTAGCGGCGTGTCGGTGAAGACGTCGGCGACGGTGTAGCGGAGCGGCGGCTGGGTGGACATGGCCGCCAGACTATCCAGGCGAAGGCCCTGCGCAAAACGGGGGCGGTCAGCGGCTCGCTGCCGCGGGCCACCATGCACAGGGCGGCTCGACCCCGCGCACCGCGCGGACCCGCCCGTCCGGCGACGCGAGCAGGACGCGCCGTCCAGCGCCTGCCGCCGCTCCGTCGATCAGCAGGACCTGACCGGGCCCGTACCCCACCGCTCCCTTGAAATCGAGCTTCTGCCCCTCGAACGCGAGCTCGCGGGCCTTGCCGTCGGCTCCGACGTGCACCAGGGGTCCGGAAGGGAGGTCGCCCTCGGCCGAGCCGGCGGCCGCGACGAGCCGGCCACCCCACGGGGACGGCTCGTTGAAGACCAGCTCCTTTGGCGGGCCGCCCGCCCGCGGCTTCGCCAGCGCCGGCGGAAGGGCGGCGTCCGCTTCGCCCAGCGCGCGTGGCGCGGCGCGGAACGGCTGACCCATCTTGCGGGCATCCGCGGAATTGTACCTTCGCACCTCTCCCTTGGCCGAGACTCCGACCGCGCCCGGGATGGTCCCGGGATCGTCGCCGCGCAGCCAGATGGTCGCCCACTGCGGGTACCTCGAGTCGATCCGCAGCGGCCTGTCTTGCGTTCCCTTCCCTCCGAGCCGCGTCGCCTCGCGCCACTGGCCGTCTCGGAGCTGCAGCACCGCTCCGGAGGAGCTGACGCCGACCAGCGTGTCTCCGGCCGTGCCCAGGGCGACCGCCGGCTCGGGGGGCTGCTGATCGACGGGCTTGCGCGCGCCCGTCTCGGACGCGACGACGACGAGTTGCTCGTCCACGCTGCAGACGAGGCGGGCATCCGGCGTGGCCGCGGCGGCGAGGAGGAGGAAGAGAGAGAGCATGGCGTCGGCTCAGTGTCCGTCGCTCGACCAGTGCGGCGCGTCCGTCTTCAGCTTCTTCACGCCGTACGACTTGCCCACCTCGTGCAGCGTTTCGTTGTCGGCGCCGTTTCGGGGAGCATCGATCGACACCTCGGTGCCGTCGGCCCTCTTGATCTTCAGGGTGCCCTTCCAGGAGATGTGCATGTCGATCGCCTTGCCCTCGGTGTGCCGGCTCCCCAGCGCGGGTTCGTGCACGATGTCGTAGGCGTCCATCATCTGCTGGGCGGCGTTGCGCGACTTCGCGTCGTCGCCGTGGTCCCAGTTGATGTTCACGCCGGCCATCTTGGGGACCTTCTTCGGACTGACCTTCTGCTTGGCGACGTAGTAGCACCAGTGCATCAGGAACGCCCGCTCCTTCGGCCGGAGCGTAGCGTTGATCCGGGCGGTTGCGCCCGCCACCTCGAGCGCGTCGACGAACGACTTTCCCTTCTTCTGGAAGTCGGCCTCGAGATCATCCAGCGAGCGGCTGGTGGGGAACCGCTCGACCCACTTCGGGCCGCTCAGCTCGCGCTGATCGCCCCCGGCGGCGGGCTCGGGCTTCGCCCCTTCCTCGGGTTTGGCGGCTTCTTCCTTGGGCTTGGCCGGCGGGGACGCGCCTTGCTGTGCCGGCTTCTCGGAAGCGCTCGCTGGCGGCGGCTCGTCGGAAGCGCTCGCTGGCGGCGGCTCGTCCGAGCCGCTCGCCGGCGCGGGCTTGTCGTGAGCGGACGCGCCCTGCGGCGCAGCACCGCCGCCGCCCTTTCCCCCGGCGCCCTGCGAGGGGCTCGAGCCGGCGCCACCGGCACCTGGACCTGCGCCCGGACCACTCCCGCTCGCGCCGGGCGAGGCGCTCGGAGCCGCCGCCGCACCCGGCGACGCGCTCGCACCGGCCGCGGCGCCGCCGGAGGATCCACCGGGACGCGTTCCCGCGGCGCCCGACGACGCACCCGGGCCTCCCGTTCCCGCGGCGGCGGCAGACGATCGCGCAGCTGGAGCTGGCGCGCCGCCAGCCGGAGCAGCGCGAGGAGCGGGCGGCTGATCGACCACGTCGTGCGTGGGCACCGTTGCGGCTCCGGCCGCGGCTCCCGCTGCAGCGCCAGCGGCGGCGCCCGCAGCCGCTCCGCCTGCCCCGGCACCCGCGGAAGCTCCCGCGGCCGCGCCCGCCCCCGCACCCTTCGCTCCGCCCGTCACCGCTCCGGCGGCCGCGCCCGCCGCCGCGCCGGCCAGCGCGGCGATGCTCAGCGACGACGGGTTGATCAGGACCTGGCTGCCCTTGAGCGTGAAGGTTCCCCCGGCCTTCATCGCTCCGTCGCCGCCGATCTTCAGGTCGAAGTTGTTGCTCACCTCGACCTTGGCGTCCTTGCTGGCGAGGACCTCGAGATCCTCGCACCTCATGACGATCTTCTTCTTCGCCCGCACCTCGACGGAGCCTTCCTTGGCCTCGATGAGCAGCTTCTTGGCCTTGACGTCGAAGGTGAGGACGCGCTTCCCCGTCCCGTCGCAGATGGTGATCTTCTCCTCGCCGTCCTTGTCCGACAGGGCGATCTGGTGGCCGGACTTCGTCTGGATCATCCGGGTGCTGTTGTCGTCGGCGTAGGCGTCCTTCATCGGCTTGTCTTTCGCGTTCCACAGGCCGCGGAGAACGTACGGACGGTTCGGCTGGCCCATCTCGAAGGCGACCAGGACCTCGTCGCCCACCTCGGGCAGCCAGTAGAAGCCGCGCCCCGGACCGCCAGCGGGCTGGACCACGCGCGCCCAGTCCGACTCGGGCATTCCCGAGAGCCGCGGAAAGCCGACCTTGACCCGGCCGACCTTCTGCGGGTCCTTCACGTTGGTGACGAGGGCAACGTCGACGCCGAAGATGGTGGCCGAGCCCGTCGAGGCGACCTTGCCCGCCCCTTGCATCTGGCCGAACAGGTTCTCGTCCACGTCCCCCCTCCCGCGTCCCGCTCCATGGTGAACCAGGGAAGGCGATCGGTCAACCGGCCCGAGTGGATTTCGAGCCCGCCGCGGCGCCGGCTGTGCGAGAGTGCGCCGCCGAAGGAGGCCACGTGCTCGCGTTCATCGCCCTTCTTGCCGCGCCGCCCTACTCGCCCGAAGTCGCCGCCCGCCTGGTGGGCGGCGCGCTCACCGACGGCATCACGTACGCCCGGGTGGCGGAGCTGGCCGACGGAATCGGCCCCCGCCTCTCCGGCTCGCCCGGCGCCGAAGCCGCGGTGAAATGGGCGCTGCAGCGGTTCCGCGACGACGGGCTGGAGGTCCGCGCCGAGCCGGTCAAGGTCCCGCACTGGGTCCGGGGCGAGGAGCGCGCCGAGGTGCTCCCGGCCCGCGGGCGCGCGGGCCACCAGCTCGCGCTGACGGCGCTGGGCGGCAGCCCCGGCACGGCCGCCGGCGGTGTCACGGCCGAGGTGGTCGAGGTACGTTCGATCGCCGAGCTGCAGGCGCTCGGCGAGAAAGCGCGCGGCAAGATGGTCTTCTTCAACCACTCCATGTCCACCGCGGGCGGGAAGACCGGGTACGGCGAAGCGTCGCCCCTGCGCAACCGGGGGCCGGCCGAAGCCGCGAAGCTCGGCGCCGCCGCTGCGCTGGTCCGTTCGCTCGCCACCGCGTCCCTGCGCGACCCGCACACGGGCGCGACGACCTTCGAGGACGGCGCGCCGAAAGTCCCGGCGGCGGCGCTCGCGGTCGAGGACGCCGAGCTCTTGCACCGCCTCCT
This sequence comes from Myxococcales bacterium, assembly GCA_035635335.1. Classification (GTDB taxonomy): domain Bacteria; phylum Myxococcota; class Myxococcia; order Myxococcales; family 40CM-4-68-19; genus VBKO01. The sequence goes on from DASQBG010000051.1 coordinate 23,862, forward strand.
GCAGCGCGGTCCGGTGCAGGTCCGGCTGGGGCTCGGCTGCCGCACCTTGCCCGACGCCGACTCGGCCAACGTGGTCGCCGACGTGCGCGGGCGCGAGAAGCCGCAGGAAGTGGTGCTGCTCGGGGCGCACCTCGACTCCTGGGACCTGGCCCAGGGCGCGGTCGACGACGCGGCGGGGGTCGCCGTGGTGATGGAGGCGGCGCGGCTCATCGCGCAGCTCCCCCAGCGCCCCCGGCGCACGGTCCGGGTGGTGCTGTTCATGAACGAGGAGAACGGCCTCGCCGGCGGGAAGGGGTACGCACAGACGCACGCGGCCGAGGCGGACCTGCACGTGGCCGCGCTCGAGTCCGACGCGGGCGCCGGCCGTCCGATCTCGGTCGGCCTGCGCGCGGGCGAAGGCGCGCAGGCGTTGCTCGCGCCGTGGCTCGCGCCGCTCGAGACGCTCGGAGCCGCGGATTTCGGTGGAGAGGCCGGAGGCGCCGACATCGGCCCGCTGGCGGCGTTCCGGGTCCCGTTCGTGGGCGTGCAGCAGGACGTGAGCCGCTACTTCGACTACCACCACAGCGCGGCGGACACGCTGGACAAGGTGCGCCCGGCCGACCTCGCCCAGACCGCCGCCGCCGTGGCCTGGGTCGCGTACGTGCTGGCGGAGATGCCCCAGGCGCTGCCCCGCCCCTCCGCGCCCGCGGGGCGCCCGGCCGGAGGACGCCCGTGACTGCCGTGCTGCGCAGCTACGTCCAGGGACACTGGGTCGAGGGACAAGGCGCTCTCGCCACCCTGGTCAATCCGGCCACCGAGGAGCCTCTCGCGCGCACCGGAACGGGCGGGATCGACTTCGCGGCGGCTCTGGAGCACGCACGCGCGGGCTCGGCCACGCTGCGGGAGATGACCTTCGCCCAGCGAGGCGAGGTGTTGCGGGCCTGGTCCAAGGCGCTGCACGCGAACCGTGACGGGCTGATCGGCCTGGCCATCGCCAATGGCGGCAACACCCGGGGCGATGCGAAGTTCGACGTCGATGGCGCCATCGCCACGCTCGCCCACTACGCCGACCTGGGGGCGCATCTCGGGTCCTTGCGTGCACAGCGCGACGGCGAGGCGGTGCAGCTCGGCCGTACGACGCGCTACGTGGGCGTCCACCTGTGGGTCCCGCGCGACGGAGTCGCGGTGCACATCAACGCCTTCAACTTCCCCGCCTGGGGTACGGCGGAGAAGGCCGCGGCGTCGCTGCTCGCCGGGATGCCCGTCGTCTCCAAGCCGGCGACCAGCACCGCGCTGGTCGCGTTCCGGCTCGCCGAGCTGGGCGTCGAGACCGGCGCGCTTCCTCCCGGCGCGTTCACCTTCCTCGCCGGCAGTCCCGGCGATCTGCTCGACCGCCTCGGGCCGCAGGACGTGGTCGCGTTCACCGGATCCTCGCAGACGGCCGCGAAGCTGCGCGAGCAGCTCGCGAGGCGCGGGGCGCGGCTGAACGTGGAAGCCGACAGCTTGAATGCCGCCGTGCTCGGTCCGGACGTCGCGCCCGGCAGCGCCACCTGGGACCTGTTCGTCGCCGACGTGGTGCGCGACGTCACGCAGAAGGCCGGCCAGAAGTGCACGGCGGTCCGGCGCATCTTCGCCGGCCCGCAGCTCGAGGCCGTGCAGGAGGCGCTGGTCGAGCGCCTCTCCTCGGTCAAGGTCGGGGATCCCTCGCGTCCCGAGGTGGGCATGGGCCCGCTGTCCACCGCGGACCAGCTCCGCGACGTGCGCGCCGGCATCGAGAAGCTCGCCCGCGAGGCGCGGACCCTGGTCGGCGGCGAGACTGCGGTGGAGTCGAAAGGATACTTCGTCACTCCCACGCTGCTGCTCGCGAAAAACGCCTCGGCCGCCACCGTGGTGCATCGCGACGAGGTGTTCGGACCGGTGGCAACGCTGTGCGCCGTCCCGGGCGACTCGGCGCCCGCCGCCGCGCGTCTGGCCGCGGGCCTGGTGCAACGAGGCGGAGGCGGCCTGGTGTGCTCGGTGTACAGCGACGACCGCGACTTCCTGCGCGCGTTCGTGCTCGCCGTCGCGCCTTACCACGGGCGCATCTACGTGGGCAGCGAGAAGGTCGCCGGACAGACGATGGGCCCCGGGACCGTGCTCCCCCAGCTCGTCCACGGCGGTCCGGGTCACGCCGGCGGCGGCGAGGAGCTGGGCGGGCTGCGCGGCCTGCAACTCTATTCTCAGCGCGTCGCCCTGCAGGGCGACCGCGCCCTGCTCGACGCCATCGCTCCCTCTCCCGAGAAGCAGTCGCCGTAGCTACTGCGCGGAGTGCCACTGCGCGAACAGCTGCGGGGCCTCGGCGACGAAGTCTTCGTGACGCGGGCGCCAGTCCAGCTCGGTGCGCGCCTTCTCGCTCGACACTTTCTGATCGAGCGCCAGCGCGTCGGCGAACGGCCCCATCGTGGACCGCGCCTTGTCCAGCGGCACCGCAGTCACCTTGCCGTCCTTGCCGGCGGCGCGGCTGGCCGCCTCGGCGACCTCGCGGACGGTGCGCGTGGAGGCGTCGGTGGCGTGGAAGACGGAGGCCGCCGGCGCCCGCTCGACCAGCCGCACGTACAGCTCGGCGAGGTCGTCGACGTGGACGAGCGGCCAGTGGTTGGCGCCCTCGCCGACGATCTGCGCGGCGCCCTGCTTCAGCGCGGTGCCGAACAGCGAGGCGGGGATTCCCCCGCGCGCTCCGCCGTAGACGATCCCGGGCCGGATCACGACGGAGCGGATGCCATCCTTGGCCAGCTCCAGCGCCAACTGCTCGTGCGCCGGGCGCCAGGCGGCGATCTTCGCCGGATTGGTCGGGCGCGACTCGTCCACCGCCGCGCCCGCGGTGTCGCCGAGCACCCAGATGCCGCTCGTATAGATGAACGTCGCGCCGACCCTGCCGTGCAGCAGCTCGCGCGCGTTCTGGATCGACTTGCGGTCCAGCTCGACCGACTGCGGCCCGCTATCGCTCGCGCAGTGGACGATCGCTTGCACCCCGTACGCGGCTGCCGCGTATCCGGCGGGATTGGCGAGGTCGCCCTGCACCAGCTTCACGCCGGCCGCCTGGATCGCCGAGGCCTTGTCCTTGTTGCGGACGAGAGCCTGCACGTCGTGTCCGGCCTTCTTCAGGCGCTGGGAGACGGCACTGCCGATGTACCCGGTCCCGCCGGTGACGAACACCTTCATCGAGCCCCTCCGTAGGGTGGCCGCGTTTGTCTACGCTCGCGCGCGCCCGCCAACAAGCGCGAAGTGGATGAAGCCCTCAATGGCCGCCCGTCGGACGACCGTCGCAGCGACTGTATACACGGCTACGCACCGTCACCGCCGATGCGCAGCGAAACCGCCGCCGGTGTGTGCTCGAGACCTACAGCGAATACGCGCATATACTTGGAATGTTTCAGGTTCGTGACGTCACGCGGCGTGTCACCGTCCGGCCTCGTGTTTGCTACTGACCTCCCGGGGGTTTGCGCGGGAGCGGCAACGGCATGAGCGTCGAGCGCCTTCCAGTCCGGCACCACGAGCGCGTGGCCGTCCTCCTCAACGCCAACGCCGGCGCGGTCTCCGACGCCCTCCGGCGCGAGCTCGAGAACTTCGTCCCGCCCGAGGACATCTTCTACTCGCGCACGTTCGAAGACGCGCGCGTCATCGCCCGCACCGTCCTGGAGCGCGGCTACTCGACCGTCCTCACCGGCGGCGGCGACGGCACCTTCGTCGGCTACGTGAACTGCCTCTTCGAGGAGGCGGCCCGGCCGCAGGTGGTGGTGCAAGGCGGGGCCGCGGTGCAGCTCGCGCGGCACCGCTTCCGCGTGCCCCGCGTGGGCGTGCTCAAGCTCGGCACCGGCAACGCGGTGGCGGAGTTCTGCGGCTCGTCCGCCCGGCGCGTCGGCGTGGTCGAGGACATCCTGCGCGCTCGCTGCGGCGAAGTGGCGCAGGCCCGCGAGGTGCACCTGCTGGACTGCGAGGGCAAGCTGGCGCCCTTCGCCGGCATGGGCATCGACGCCGCCGTGCTGAACGACTACGTGCGCCTGAAGAAGGGCCTCGAGGGCGGGAAGCTCCGGTTCGCCGCCGCGGGTGGGCTCGGCTACTTCCTCTCGATCGTGGGCCGCACCATCCCCGGCTACCTCTTCCAGCGCGGCGTCCCGCAGGTCGAGGTGGTGAACCTCGGCGCGCCGGCGCGGCAGATCGGGCCCGACGGGAAGCCGCTCGGCCACGACATCGCGCGGGGCGAGGTGATCTACCGCGGCCCCTGCCGCATCGCCGCCGCCGGCAGCGTCCCTTGCTACGGCTTCGGCTTCCAGATGTTCCCCTACGCCCGCAAGGCGCCGGGCCGCTTCCAGCTGCGCATCTCGGCGATGAGCCTGCCCAGGATGCTGGCCCAGTTCCCGCGCATCTGGCGCGGGCGCACGCCCGGCAGCGGCCTGCTCGACTTCCACTGCGACAAGGTCCAGATCACCTTCGACCGCGAGATGCCCCTGCAGGTCGGCGGCGACGCCGAGGGCTACCGCCAGCGACTGGTGGTCGGCATGGGCGACGAGCCGCTCGAGCTGCTCGACTTCACCCGCCCCGCCCGCGCCTGACCGCGCAAGACCCGATTTCTTGTTTCACGCAGAGCACGCAGAGACCGCAGAGGGATTGGGTTCGATCTGCGATCGTGCGCCGGCGCACGATTCATCACACCAGAAAAACCTCTGCGTGCTCTGCGAGCTCTGCGTGAACCAGGTTCTTGTCGCGCGTGTTGCCGGCGCGGCGAGTCTCACAGCACGTTGGAGGCGAGCTCGGCCAAGGCGCTGCGCTCGCCCTTGGTCAGGGTGATGTGGCCGGCCAGGCGTTCGGTGCGGAACTTGTTCACCACGTGGATGAGGCCGTTGTTGGTGGAGTCCACGTAGGGATTGTCGATCTGGTAGGGATCGCCGGTCAGCACGATCTTCGTGTTGTCGCCCACGCGGGTGATGATGGTCTTCACCTCGTGCGGTGTGAGGTTCTGCGCCTCGTCGACGATGATGTACTGGTTGGGGATGCTGCGGCCGCGGATGTAGGTGAGCGGCTCGATGGCCACCAGCCCCAGGTCGACCAGCTCCTTGTAGCTGCGCCCCGCCTTCTTGTCGGCGCGCGACAAGCCCATGAGGAACTCGACGTTGTCGTAGATGGGCTGCATCCAGGGATTCAGCTTCTCCTCGACGCTGCCGGGCAGGTAGCCGATGTCCTTGCCGAGGGGAAACACGGGGCGCGAGACCAGCATCTTCTGGAAGACCTGTTCCTCCATGGTCTTCTGCAGGCCGGCGGCGATGGCGAGCAGCGTCTTTCCCGTTCCGGCCTTGCCGACGATGGTGACCAGCTTGATCTCGTCGTTGAGCAGGAGGTCCAGCGCGAAGCTCTGCTCCTTGTTGCGCGGCCGCAGGCCCCAGGCGCCCTCCTTCAGCGACTTGAGGAGCGGCACGAACTTGCCCTTGGCGGCGTTGTACTTGGCGAGAGCGGCGTGGCTTGCGGCCTCGCGGTCCTTGAGCAGCGCGAACTCGTTGGGACAGACCGTGCCGGCGATCGCCTCGGGCACGGGAAGCTCCCCGTGCGCGTAGAACGAGTCGATCTCGCCGCGCGAGGTCTCCACCTCGCGCACGCCCATGTAGACCTCGGGATTTTCGATTTTATCGTTTCGATAATCCTCGCTGGGCAATCCGAGCGCGTCGGCGCGGATGCGGAGGTTGACGTCCTTGCTGACGAACACGCAGCGCAGATTGGGCTCGCGGTCCTTGATGTCCGTCGCCAGCGCCAGGATGCGGTTGTCGGCCAGGTGGCCGTTCATCAGCTCGCGCGGCAGCTCCTTCTGGGTGAACAGCACCCGCAGCGTGCCGCCCCCGTCGAGCGGGACTCCCTCGGTGAGCGAGCCCCCTTCGGAGCGGAAGGCGTCGAGGTCGCGCGAGACCTGGCGCGCGTTGCGGCCCAGCTCGGACAGGTCGCGCTTGAACTTGTCGATCTCCTCCACCACGTAGATGGGGATGATGACGTTGTTGTCCTTGAACTTGAACAGCGCGCTCGGATCGTGGAGAAGGACGTTGGTGTCGATGACGTAGTTCTTTCTCAACGAGGGCTCCCGGGCGGCTCGACCCTTCGCCCGGAGCGTAGATCGGGAGGGTCCGGAAACGAAGCCCGAAATCGTCCTCAAGCCGCTGCCTTTCCAGGGCCGGACTCGACGCGATTCCGCCCGGTCTGCTTGGCCCGGTACAGCGCCCGGTCGGCGGTGGTGAGCAGCTCGTCCGGATTCTGTCCTCCGCCCGGCCAGGTGGCGACGCCCACGCTGACGGTGACGCGCAACGAGCCTTGCTCGGTGACGTGCGAAGTCCCTTCCACCGCCGCCCGGAGCCGCTCCGCGATGGTTCGCGCGCCCGCAGCGTCGGTCTCCGGCAGGACCACCGCCAGCTCCTCGCCGCCGTAGCGCGCCACCAGGTCGGTCTCGCGCGCCTGCGCGCGCGCCACCGCCGCCACCCCGCGCAGGACCGCATCGCCCGCCGGGTGTCCGTGCGTGTCGTTCACCTTCTTGAAATGGTCGACGTCGAGCAGGACCAGCGAGAGGGGCCTGCGGTAGCGCTGCGCCTCGCGGACCCGCGCCGCGAGCTGCGTGGTGAGCGTGCGGCGGTTCAGCAGACCGGTGAGGCCGTCGATGGTGGCGAGCCGCTCGGCCTGCTCGTACAGGCGCGTGCGCACCAGGGCCGCGGCGGCCTGCAGCGCCAGCATCGCCAGCGCGGCCTGCACCGGGTCGGGCAGGCCGTCGCGGCGGCGCGTCCCGCACACCAGGGTGCCCACGGTGCTCTCGCCCGCGCGCATGGGGAAGATCTTCAGAGCGCCCAGGCCCCGCACGGCGGTTGCCGAGTCGAAGATGACCACCCGCTCCATGGCCTGCAGCTCGCGCCCGGGCAGCGGAGCTCCCAGCCGGACCACGTTGGCGACCAGGCCGGGGTTGTCGGCGAAGGTGAGGCCCGCCAGCGGTCCGGAACCGTCTCCCGCGACCGACTGGACGCGGTGGCGCGGCCGCGCTCCGGCGCGCGCCGGCTCCTCGACCAGCGTCACCGCGCACAGGTCGAGCGTGCCCATCTCGCGCGCCTGCGCCACGGCGCACTCCGCCGCCTGGGCCAGCGTGGTGGTGCGGTTCAGCTCCTCGAGGGCGCGGAAGAAGCGCGCCTTCTCCTCCTTCTCGCCGCGCACGGCGGCGAGCAGGCGCTCCCCTTCCATCGCGCGCACCACTTCGCCGGCGAGGGACGTCAGCACCTGCTCGTCGGCCGGCGCGAAGGCGGCCTCGCGATCGGCCACCAGCGCGCCGAGCACGCGCTCCTCGCGGTCGCGCAGCGGCACGCCGCAGAAGCAGTGCACCGGGGCCGGGCCGTCGTAATGCGAGAGCGCGGGACCGTCCCCCTGCAACAGCACCGGCCGGCCCGCGGCGAGCACGGCGCCCAGCGCGCCCTCGCGCGTGGGCAGGGGGCCGCGGAAGAGGTGGTCGCTGCGGGAGATCGAGTCGCGCAGGCGCACCGTCGCGCCGTCGGGCGAGAGCAGGAAGACGGCGACGGTGTGCGGCTGCAGCGCGGCGGCGGCGACCGAGAGCGCGCCGCGGACCGACTCCTCGATCTCCGAGACGGCCGCCAGCATCTGCCGGTCGGGGTCGAGCGGGGCGGTGGCGACCAGGCGGAACTCTCGCGCGCTGCGCTCCGCGTCCGCCAGCCGGCGCCGCACGGCCTCCTCCTCCGCGATCCGCGCGGCCCGCAGCCGGGCGGCGAGCACGCCGTGGTACAGCGCGGCGAAGACGCCGGTAAAGGCAGCGTGCGCGGCGAAGAGCGGCCAGCGGACGGGCAACGCGCCTTGGGCGAGGAAGAGACCCGCGTCGAGCCCCAGCAGCCATCCCAGCGCGGGGAGCGCGAAGCGCAAGGGGAGCGCGAGCGCGTAGCCTGCCCCCAGGAGGTACACCAGAGGGTAGAGGGGGCTCGACAGGCCCCCGCCGAGCTGCGCCAGGGCGAGCGCGCCCACGGCCGAGAGCGCGCAGGCCTCCACCGTCCAAAGCGCCGGCGCCCGTGCGCCGCTCAGCTTCCGGGTCACCTGCCGCAGCGCCGCCCATACCCCGGCGGCGACCAGGAACGTCCAGGAGGCGATGCGGGCGGGACCCAGGTCGGCGTACTGCGCGAAGGCGCCGCGCACCAGCAGGACGGCGAGCGCGAGGATGGCGGCGGGCATGGCGGCCCTGCTCGCCCAACGCCGCGCCCGCCTGGTCCACTGCTCCGCCATGCGCGCGCCTCACTCGAACTTGACGAGCACCTCGTCGGGACGGACGAAACCGAGCTGTTCGCGAGCTTCCTTCTCCAGGACGCGCGGATCCATCGGCGAGGAGAGCGACCGGACCCGCCGCTGCAGGCGCGCGTTCTCCTCGCGCAGCGCCTGGTTCGCCGCCTCTTGCCGGGCGATGTCCTGGTCCAGCCTCCGCAGCAGGCGGACCCCTCGCGGGTCGGCCAGCGCCGCCGCGGCGATCGCCAGCGACGCCACCGCCGCTCCCGCCACCAATAGCCGCGGCCTCCCGATGATCCCCGACAATCCCATCGCCGGG
>DASQBG010000052.1:0-3536 GCA_035635335.1 Myxococcales bacterium
GCGCGACGTCGTAGACGATCACGTCGGGCTTGTGCTCCTCGACGAACTGGATCATGTCCAGCCGGCCGCGCTTCAGGTCATCGATGTGCGCGATGACCGCCTGATACCCGGCTTGCTGGAGCGAGTCGCGGACGAGCTCCAGGACCTCCGGGTTGGTGTTGAAGATGGCAATGATTCGCGACTTCTCTTCCAAGCCTCCCCCTTCAGCCCCTGGCCGCTCTCTCATTTGCAAGCTGCGCAGACTCCACTCAGGGGGCAAGCCTCTCGACGCCATTAGTAACGCTGGGGCCGCGGCAGGGCGAGCCGGAACTCGCAGCTGCCCTCGCGGCTGCGCGTGATCAGCGAGCCTCCATGCGCTCTGGCCGCTCTGCGCGCCAGGGCGAGGGCAGGGAGATCGGGAAGGCGGTTGCCGCGCAGCTTGCGACAATCGTCCACCGACACTGCGACTTGCGCCTTGTCTCTTGCGGCCTCGGCGGTGACTCGGATGGTGGCGCCCGGGCGTGCGACGTGCAGCGCGGCCCGCAACAGTCCCCGGACCGCCGGCCCGACCAGGCGTCGGTCCGCTTGCACGCTCAACAGGCCCCGAGGCCGCTTGAGCAGGACGGTCACGTTCCTGTCGCCGGCCCCCAGCTCGGAGGCCGCCGACTGCGCCTTGGCAAGGACCGGGGCGAGCCGCACGCTCACCCTGCGGAGGCCTCCCGCGCACAGCGCGTCGTCGAACAGTGTGTCCTCGATGCCGTCGCGCAGCGCCAGAAGGCTGGTGTCGAGGAGCTTGACTGCCCGGGATTCGGGCACCACTCCGCGCCGGCGGAGGAGGTCGAGCGCAAGCCGCGCCGCAGTGACCGAGTTGCGCAGCTCGTGAACGAGCCGGGCGAGCCTCGCGCTTTCGCGGCGCCGCCGGTCCGACTCGCGCGCGAGTGCGCCTCCGACCAGCACCTGGACTGCGGCTTGCGCGAGAGCGTCTCCCAGCACCCGCTGCTCGGCCTCATCCAGCTCCGGCAAGCTCTCCAGAGCGGCGTCGAAGAGGAAATCGCCCAGGAGACTCGACTGCATCGCGGCGCGGTGCGCTTCGGCGAGCCCCGGGGCGGTCCCTGACGGGGCGATGCGAAAGCGCCTCTCCAACGCGCGATCGGTCGCGTCCAGGAGGTGTGGAAGCACCTCCGCGGTCCCGGTGTCGAGGGCGAACCCCGCCTCCGCGGCGGCGCGAAGCTGCCGGTCCCATCGATCGAGCAACTCCTCCCTCCGCCGCGCCAGCGCCTCACGCACCCGATTCATTGGGACCGCCTCCGGTATTGCCCCCCGTCATCGAAAAGAATCGGCCGTCCGCTGCGGTGCCCGATACCGGACACTGGGCCGTGCGGATGCACACCGCCGCGCCGATGGAGTACGTTCACCCGCATGGAGGAGAAGGTTCGCGAGCTCCTGCAGGACGCGTTTGCCCAGTCGCCGGCCCACGACGCCAACGTGGCCATCGCGCGCGCGCGCCGGGAGCGGGCAGGGGGGAATCCGGACGACGAAGAGTCTCCGAAGCTGCGGACGTATGAGATCGTGCTGACCGGCTTCGAAGCATTCGCGAAGGACCTGCTGCCCAAGCTCGTGTATCACCTGGAATCGATCGGCGCGCACCTGCCTGCCTGCCCTGGGGTGCTGATCGCCGCGTTCGTGGGCGACCGGTTGCACTTCGTGGATGCGAAAGAGTTCGTGGCCCGCGCTTGCCGGATGCTGGGAGTCAGCTCCGACGAGCTGGTCCGGTTGCATGGGACCGGAGAACGGCGCACCGCAGTCGATCCTGGCCCTCTCCTCTTGCCGGGCCCGAAGGGGCGGGCTTGATCCCTCTCTCCGGATCGATCCAGACTGGATGACGCAATGCGCAGGACCTGCCTCCTTTCGCTCCTGGTCGCGCTGCCCGCGGTGGCGGCGGGGTTGGTGCTGCCGCGCGAACCGTTCGCGAACGCCCACCTCTTGTTGATGGCGCGCTCGAAGAGCGGCGGCGCGGAAGCGCGCCTGACCGAAGTGGACGTCTGGGCGGAAGGCAACAGGCTCCGGGCCCGGGTGCGCGGAGATGCACAGGCAGGCGAGTATTGGGTGGACGGTCTCGCTTCCCAGGCGCTGCGGATCGTGAGCGGCAAGGTAGAGGCGGCCGGCCGCAGGACGCTGGAGCATGCGCTCCAGGTCTCGCTGGCGGCGACCCCCACGCTGCCCCACGTGAACACGGACCGGATCGCGGGCCATCCCTGCAAGATCGTGACGGAAAAGCTGCCGGGAGCCACCATCCTGACCCGCTGTATCTGGCGAGGGCTCCCGCTCTCTGTGGAGTTGCAGACCAAGGGCTTCTCGTTCCACGCGGCGGCGATGTCAGTGGAGGAGGGCGTGGTCACCCTTGCCGATCTGCAGCCTCCGCCCGGCGCTCCGGCGGCGCCGGCAGCCATGAGTGCCGAGCGCTGAGCGCCCGGCTCGGAAATGTCCTGGACTCTTGCTCCCGGGGCGAGCGGGATTTGCGCTCAGGTGTTCAAAGGTCATACTAACGTCTCAGTGTCCACCGGGAAGACGCCATCGATGCGACGAATGAGCGCTGCTTTGGCGCTCTGTGCGCTCTGCGCCGCGTGCGAGCTCGCCGGGGTGTGGGCCGACGAAAGGCGCGAGATCGCGCCGGTGGTGCTGTTCGTTCGCCTTCCACTCACGGGCGAAGCTCCGCAGGGACCGCCGGATGGTTCGGCCGCGCGTCCATTTCATTCGCTCAGCGCCGCACTGGCCGGCGCTCCAGACGGTGCGCTCCTCCGCATCGGCGAGGGCATATATCGCGAGGCGCTGCTGATCACCCGCTCCGTCGTCCTCCTCGGAAGGGGAGCCGGGCGCACGCGAATCGTCGCCCCGGATGCGGCGGCGGCGGCGGTCGAGGTGCGGGGAGCCGAGCATGTGCAGATCTATGGCATCTCCATGGAAGGGGCCGCCGCGTGCGCGGCATTCTTCGGGGGAGCGCACCGGCTGCAGAAGGTGGAGCTGCGCGGCTGCTCGCAGGCCGGGCTTCTCGGCCATGGCGCGCGGATCGACCTGCTCTCCAGCGCCATCTCTGACGTGAGCGGCGGGCGGGAGGGCCGCGGGATCGATGTCGACGGCGGGTCGCTGGACGCGCGCCACGTCTTGATGCGCTCCGCCGGACGGCGCGCGGTCGTGCTGCGCCGCGCCCGCGGGCTGTTGGAGGACGTCGAGGTGCAAGGGTCGTCGCTGTCGGCCCTGCAGGCGACCGATGGCGCGGAGGCTCGCGTCGTCCGCGGCACCTTCGAAGGTCACGGCGGCGCGGCGCTGTACGCCGGCGGCTCCCGCCTGGCCGTCGAGGGCGCGCGGGTCCGTCGCGGCGAGTACGCGGTGCTCGGTTTTCGCGGCGCCGAGCTCACCGTCATCGGCGGCGAGCTGACGGATTACGCGGTCGCCGGAGTGGCGATGGTCAACTCGCACGGGTCGGTCGAGAGGGTGACCATCGCCCGGGGCGGAACCGACGCCGCGGTCTCCATCACGCGCGCCGACGGCAAGAAGCC
>DASQBG010000053.1:0-2184 GCA_035635335.1 Myxococcales bacterium
GGAAAGCGAGCCGAGGTTCGGCTGCACGGCGTAGGCAATGGGAGCCAAAGCTCCTTCAAGGTAACCAGCCACCGACAGGAGCGGCGCGATGCGGTATTCCAGCTCGATGTTCGAGGTGAGCCCGAAGACCCCGACCCGCGGCGCACCGCCCTGCGCCTGCGTTCCCCACTGGTAGCGCGTGATGAAGCCCGCGCTGGCCGTGGCGATGAACCCGGGCGAGATGCGGGTCGCCGTTCCTCCGAGCAGGCGCGCCGTCACGTCCGCCCCGTTCGATCCTGTCGACGTTCCCTGCGTATCGCTCTGGAACTGCCCGCCCTCGATCTCCGCCCGCGCCATCAGCTTGTCGCCGAACATGGTGGTGGTCCAGCGGCCCAGGGCGCGCAGGAGCATGACCTTGTCCGAGCCGAACTGCGCGCCGGCGCCCGTGTCGACGCGAACCGAGAGGAGCATCGGCTTCCAGGCGAGAAGGAAGCCTACCGGGACGGAAGAGGGCACCGCGATCGGGGTTTCGGCCGGCTCGCCGATCGGCGTTTCGGCCGGCTGTTCCGGCACTGCGAATGCCGGCGCGGCGGCGGCGAGGCAGAGCAAGGCAGCCAGTGGGCGCACGATCGGACGATATCAGCGGTACGTCCCGGCGTCGCGAATGGATTTCAGCACGGCGCGCGGGACGAGAACGGACGCGTCGCCGCCCGACTTCAGCAGAGCGCGCACCTGAGTGGACGAAACCTCGGGGATGGCGACGCCGCCTTCGCCGTAACCGGCCCGGCGGACGGTGACGATGCGCGCGAGCTGTTCCACGCGATCGAAGCGCTTCCACTGCGGCTTCTCGGCGTCGAGGTCGGTGCCGAGGACCAGCGCCCAGCGCGTGTCCGGGTGCTTGCGGTGGAGCCACTCGAGCAGATCCACCGTCCGGCCTTCGCCTGATTCCTGCTCGGCGCGGGAGACCTTGGCGCGGGGAAGAGCCGCGGCGAGCTGCTCGAGGAGCGCGACCCGGTGCTCGTACGGCGCGACCAGAGGCTTGTCGAGCGGGTGCTGGAGCACGGGGACGAACCAGAGCTCGTCGACCGGCTCGGTGGCGAGCACGTACGCCGCGGCCAGCAGATGTCCGACGTGGGGCGGATCGAAGCTGCCGCCGAACAGCGCGATCTCAGGCATAGAGGAGGAACCTCTCCCGATCGCGCGCGAACGCGGCCCGCTCCGGCTCCCAGGCCGCGCGGATCTGCGCGACGGAGGCGCCCTGCTCCACCATGGAGCGGAAGACGGCGCTGCCGGTGAGCAGATCGATCGCGGGCTTGTCCTCGACGAACTCGTACTTCTCGGTGCGCCAGCGGAACTTCCCCGGGTCCTGGGCGCGCGCATGCACCACCGCCGCCACGCCCAGCCCCACGGCATTGAGGCCCCGCGGGTAGGTCAGGTGGACCTGGACGCCGTGGCACCGCTGGCCTTTGTGTTTGTCCCAGGTGGGGGTGAACGACACCGGACGGAACCGCACGCCTTCGAGAGGTTCCTTGGCCAGGTCGTCCGCCAGCCGCTGCGGGTCCAGCCAGGGCGCGCCGAACAGCTCGAAGGGACGGGTAGTGCCGCGCGCCTCGGAAAGGTTGGTGCCCTCGAGCAGGCACATGCCGGGATAGACGGTGGCGGTGTCCGGCGTGGGCATGTTCGGCGACGGCATCACCCAGGGCAGGCGGGTCTCTTCGAACCAGCAGTCGCGGCGCCACCCCTGCAAGGGCGCGACGCGCAGATCGCAGCCGATCTTCTCGTTGATGAAACGCGCGTACTCGCCCGCGGTCAGCCCGTGCCGCGCGCAGACGGCCCAGAGGCCCACGAAGGACTCGAACCCCGGCTGGACGACGCCGCCCTCGACCGCCACGCCTCCGACGGGGTTGGGCCGATCGAGCACCACGAAGCGCAGCTTGTGCCTGGCCGCGGCCTGCATCGCGAGTCCCATGGTGGCCAGGTAGGTGTAATACCGGCTGCCCACGTCCTGGACGTCGAAGACCAGCGCGTCCAGGCCGCGCAGGTGCTCGTCGCGAGGCGTGAGCGAGGCGAAGTCCTTGCCGTAGAGCGAATGCTCGGGCACCCCGGTGCGCGCGTCCCGGGCGTCTCCCACCGACTCCAGGTACTGCACGTCTCCGCGTACGCCGTGCTCCGGTCCGAAGAGCGCCGCCAGCACTTTTCGTTCGT
>DASQBG010000054.1:0-10185 GCA_035635335.1 Myxococcales bacterium
GGCAGCGCCACCGCGGGACGGTTCTCCTCGCGTTCCGATTCCTCGGCGATGATGTCGTTGCAGAGCTTGATGCACTCGTCACAGATGTAGACGGTGGGGCCGGCAATGAGCTTGCGGACTTCCCGTTGCCCCTTCCCGCAGAAGGAGCAGGACAGGTTGCCGTGGTGGTGGCTGTCCTTCCGGCTCATGTCACCTCCTCTTCACGCAAGTGTACGCGCGCAGCGCGAGGGCCGGCAACCATTGCTCCGTGCGAAGGTAGTCCCACTGTCCGAATCTATAGATGTGCCGCCCGTCACGCCAGAAAGACGGCGGCCGGTCGAGCCGACGATCGGCGCCGCCGGTCGGCCGCACGCGCCACCCGTGCTGCACGACCCTCGCGGCGCCGGGACGGACACGCGGAAGGCGACATGGCGTGGCGCTTGCCTACAGTGTCGCCATTCCGGGCCGAGCGGGAGGAGGCTGCCACGGAGCGCCGGGTCTACGCGGTGAGGTTGGCTTATGACGGCGGGGCATTCCGCGGCTGGCAGCGGCAGCCCGGGCTCCCGACCGTGCAACAGGCGGTCGAGGACGCGCTCGCCGCCGTGCTCGCTGAGCGAGTGCAGGTGCACGGCGCCGCGCGCACCGACGCGGGCGTGCATGCCGAGGGACAGGTCGCGAGCTTCGGCCTGCGGCGCGCGCTGCCGGCCGGGGACGCCCTCGCGACGCGGCTGCCCGAAGGGCTGCGGATGGAGGCGGTCGCCCCGGCGCGGCCCTCCTTCCACGCGCGTGCCAGCGCTGCCGGAAAGCGGTACCGGTACCGCTTCGCCGCCGGCACTCCGCTGGCGTGGGACCTGGGTCCTGGCCGTCCCGACTGGGACCGCGCCCGGGCCGCGCTGGAGGGCCTGCGCGGGCTGCCCCACCTCGCCGGGCTCGCCTCGCCCGCGCGGGGAAGCAGACCGGCGCCTCCACTCGACGAGTGGACGCTGGAGGCCGGATCGGAATCGGCCGCGCTGATCGTCCGGGCGCCCGCGTTCCGCAAGCACGAGGTGCGCAACCTCGCGGGTCACCTCGCGGCCGTCGCGCTGGGGCTGGCCGCGCCGGAATCGCTCGCCCGCCTGGCCCGCGGGCTCCGTCCCTGGCACGGCGCGACGGCCCCGCCCCACGGCCTGACGTTGCTCGAGGTGCTCTATCCGCCCGAGCTGGATCCGTTCCTCAGCGCCGCCCTGCCGGCGCCTGGAGCGGCACCAGCCCGGCAGCCTCGTTGAGCCGCCCCGAGCGGAACGGTTCGAGGTCCACGCTGACGAACTTGAACCCCGCCTCTCGCAGCGCCCGCGAGGCCTCGGCGCGGACCGACAGCAGGCGCATGAGCTCCGCCTCGGCCACCTCGATGCGCGCGACGTCCCCGTGCCAGCGGACGCGGAACTCGCGCAGTCCCAAGGCGCGCAGCGCCATTTCGGCGCGGGCAAGCTGGTCGAGCCGCTCCCGCGTCACTTCCGTGCCGTAGGGAATCCGGCTCGACAGGCAGGGCTGCTGCGGCTTGTCCCAGGTGGGCAGCCCCAACTCGCGGGACAGCGCGCGGATCTCCGCCTTGGTGAGCCCCGCCTCGGCGAGCGGCTGCACGACCTGGTGCTCGTCCGCGGCGCGCAAACCGGGCCGGTAGTCGCTCAGCTCGTCCGCATTCGTCCCGGACACGACCGCGGCGAGGCCGCGGGCGCGCGCCTCCTCGCGCGCGAGGTCGTAGAGCTCGGTCTTGCAGAAATAGCAGCGGTCGGTGGGGTTTTTGGCGTAGTTCGGATCGTCGAGCTCGGCGGAGGACCGCTCGACGTGCTCGGCCCGCAGGTCGCGCGCCAGCGCTCGCGCCGCCTCCAGCTCGTCGGGCGGGACCGCCGGGGAGACCGCGGTGAAAGCGACGGCGCGGTGCCCCAGCGCCTGCCGGGCGAGCGCGAGGAGCAGCGCCGAGTCGACCCCGCCGGAGTACGCGACCAGCGCGCTGCCCAGACCGCGCAGCCGCTCGATCACCTGCTCCCGCTTGCGCGAAAGCTCCATGGGGCTGCTTCTAACACGGCGATTCAGCGCTTGCGCTTGCCGCCGGCCGCGGCGCGGCGCGGCTCGACCCGCGCGGTGCGGGCTGCGGCGCGGTGCTTCGGCGCGGCCTTCTTGTCCAGCTTCACCGTCTTGCGCAGCTTCACCGGCCCGACCTTCTCCGGCTTGGTGGCCTTGCGCGCAGGTGCGGGCGCGGGGACCGGCTTGGCCTTGCCGCGGGCGGAGATCTTGGGGCGGCCCTTCATGGCGGCGACCGTGGGGTCGATCAGCCTCTGCGCGACCAGCTGGCCGAGGATGTGCTCCACTGCCTCGTCGACCGTGGTCTTGGAGGTGTCGACGATGACCTCAGGGTGCTGCGGCGGCTCGTACGGCTCGCTGATGCCCACCATGTTCTTCAGCTCGCCCGCCAGCGCCTTCTTGTACCGGCCCGTCTTGTCGCGCTGGATCAACGTCTCGATCGGGCATTCGACGAAGACCTCGGCGAACCGGCCGATCTGGCGCCTGGCCTCGTCGCGCGTCTCCTTATAGGGGCTCTCGATGGCGGCCTGCAGCACGATTCCACCGCCGCGCGTGACCAGGCGGCAGACCCAGGCCAGCTTTCGGGCCTCGAGGTTCCGCTCGTCCTTGTTCTGGCCGTGAGCGACGTTCAGGAACTGTTCAGCCTCGCCGCCGTCGAGCACCTCGATATTTTTCCCGAGGCGTCGCAAGCGGTTGGCGAGTCCGGCGGCCAGGGTGGATTTCCCGGCGCCGCTCATTCCGGTGAACCACACCGTGAAACCAGGCGACGTCGTGCCGTTCATATCCTGCGATCTCCGGGGCGGAACACTGAGTTGGAAGCGCACATTACCGGTTGCCCTACCACCATGCAAGCAAATGCCTGCTCGGTCGTGAATGCGATTGCCCCATTATAGAAAGTTATGTGATCACGGGCACTTGTTCTTCAGCAAAATCGACAGAGGCGGGATCCCAGGTATAGAGCCGCGCAGCGTCGACCCCACTCTCTTTGCACGAGATGACCAGATACTGGACGCCCGGCCACAGCGGCTCGGTCCCGCCGCCCAGGGCCATCTCGCGGTCTTCAGGCGAGAAATAGGCGCCCACGTCCGGGTGGGAGTGGACGATGGCCAGAAGGCCGCCGCCGCCCTGCTCCGCCTCGCTCAGCGCCGCGAGAAGGGCTTTCGGATCCATCACGTACCCATCGCGGGCGCTCCGCCGGCTGTTCCCTGCGGCCGCCTGGGTGCCGGCGATGTTCGCGATGGGCACGAACCGGAGCCCTCCGCCGCCGCCGGCGATGACCAGCCCGCAGCATTCCGCCGGGTATGCGCTCCGCGCGTACGAGGCGATCTCTGCCATCAGCGGCTGCAGATCCAGACCGGTCACTTCGCCTCCGGCGGGGGCAGGTAGCGGTCGGCGCGGTCTGGGAAGAGCGTCACCACCACCCCTCCCCGGCCCGCCTCCGACAGCTCGCGCGCCACCTGCAAGGCCCCGACCGCGGCGGCGCCCGCGCTGTGTCCGGCGAGCAGCCCTTCGTCGGCGATGAGCCGGTCGGCCATGTCCCATCCCGCGTCGGTGGAAATGGAGAGCTTCCGGTCCAGCTCCTCCTCCCGGTAGATGGGCGGGACGATGCTGGACGGCATGTGCTTGAGGCCCTCCAGGCCGTGGAGCGCCTCGGCCGGCTCGACCGCGACCACCTGCACCTTCCCGCGGCTCTTCAGGCCGCGCGCGGTGCCCATGATGGTCCCACCGGTGCCGATGCCCGCGACGAAGTGCGTGACGCGGCCTTGCGTGTCGCGCCAGATCTCCTCCGCGGTGGTGACCTCGTGTGCGCGGGGATTCATCGGGTTCGAGTATTGGTCCGCGTAGAACCAGCGGTCAGGCTCCTCTGCCACCAGCTGGCGGCAGAGCCGGATGGCGCCGTCGGACTGCTCGAGGGGATCGCTGAAGATTTGCTGCGCGCCGTAGGCGCGGGTGAGCTGCTTGCGGGCTTCGGAGACGTTGCCGGGCATCACCAGCGCGACGGGCACGCCGAGCGCGGCGCCCAGCCACGCATAGGCGATGCCCGTATTGCCGCTGGTGGAATCGATCAGGGTGCGCGCGCGGCCGGGGCCGACCAAGCCGCGCCCCAGCGCGTCGCGGACGATGAACAGCCCGGCGCGGTCTTTGACGCTGCCGCCGGGGTTGAGCCAGTCCAGCTTGGCCCAGATCTCGACACCCGGCGCCTCGCGCTCCAGCGAGGGCAGCCGCACCATGGGGGTGTTGCCGACCGCCTGCGCCAGCGAGTCGAGGGTCACGGCGGCCGGACCAGGTGGCGCAGGGCCGCGAGAGCAGCCGCCGCGCCGCGTTCCGCCGGGGATGCGAAAAAATAATTATTTTTTTCTTCCTGGGCCGCGTCGCGGTCAGGGTCGAGGTCGAGATCAGGGTCGAGGTCGAGAGCACCCAGGATCCGAGCGTCCGGGGACAGCTCGCGGCATTCGCTGCGGGCCTCAGGGTCTTCGAGGACTAGGGTGCCGACGCCCGATGCGGCCAGGTAGCGCGCTGCCCACCGGGCTGCCTGGCCGGTGCCGCGGATGCGAACGCACGAGGAGAGGAGGCGCTCCTGGCCTTCGCCGCCCAGCTCGTCGAGGAGCAGGTGGCGCGCGTACCGCTCCTGCTGGGCCTCGGTCAGCCGCATCTACCCCCCGGCGATGGCCGGCACGATGGTCAGCTTGTCGCCCTCGGCGAGCGCCGTCTGGAGCGACTTGCCGTGACGGATGTCCTCGTCGTTGCGGAAGATGTTCACGTAGCGGCGGAGCGCTCCCTTGTCGTCGAGCAGCCGCTCGCGCAGGCCGGGGTAGCGGCGCGAGAGGTCTTCCACCGCCGCCTGCACGGTCGCGGCGTTCTCGACGGACACCTCGCTCTGGCCCTGGGTGAGGGGGCGCAGCGGAGCCGGGATCTTCACGATGACTGGCATTCTCTCGAACCTCCTTCCTTCAAGGATGCCCCAGGGCGGGCTCCGGCGCGAGAGCACAGGCGGGGCAGCGCAAATCGCGCGGGACGGACACGTCGCGCTCGGTCCCGCGCAGCCCGTCCCACTGGTGGAGGCGCGCCTGCGCGCGCGGCCGTTCGCCGCGGAGGACGCGGGCCGCCTCCGACGCCATCGCCGCTCCGACCACGCCGCACAGGGGAGAGGCTACCCCTGCCTCGGCGCAGGTGGGGAGCGCGCCGGGTGGCGGCGGTCCTTCGAACAGGCAGCGCAGGCACGAGCCCTGTCCGGGAAGGACGGTGAGGAGCTGGCCACCCCACCCCAGCACTGCGCCGTGGACCAGCGGGAGCCGCGCGGCGCAGGCCGCGTCGTTGGCAGCGAAGCGCGTCTCGAAAGAGTCGGTGCCGTCGAGGAGCACGTCGCACCCGGCGAGCAGCTCGGATGCGGACCGCGGCCCGAAGCGCAGCACGCGCGGCTCCGCCCGCGCCCCGGGGATGAGCTGCGAGAGGCGGCGCGCGGCTGCCTCCGCCTTGGGCTCGCCCACGTCTGCCTCGGTGAAGAGGATCTGGCGGGACAGGTTGGAGCGCTCGACCCGATCGGGATCGACGAGCACCAGCCGCAGGCCCGGCATCTCCTCGGCGAGCGCCAGCGCGGCGGGGCACCCCAGGCCGCCCATGCCGAGGAGGACGGCGGTAGTCACGTGGCACGCTCGAGGCTGAACTCGCGCTCGCCCGCCGAGGTGATCAGCGCGAGCCCTCCTTCGCGCTCGGCCACGGCGGCGGCCGCGGCCGCCGCGTGCGACGCGAGCACGCCGCTGGTCCGGGCCAGCTCGGCGCGGGCCCGCGATGCCTCGGCGAAGGAGACCGGCCGCAGCTCGAATCCGGGCACCTCCACCCCGAGCGGCAGCTCCGGCAGCTCCACGTCGGCGGCCACCAGCGCGATGCCGCGCACTCCGGGCCACCGCGACCGGAGCGCTTGCAGCGTGCCGAGCAGCGCGGCTGGCGCTCCGGCCGGAGCGACCACCGCCCCCGGCGCGGCCGCCAGGTCGGCGAGCACTTCGGCGCCGAGCGTGCGCGCGTACTCGGCCGCCGCCTTGGGCCCGTCGAGCGGAGGGAGCGGCGTGCCGGGCAGCTCGCGCGCCCGGCGCATCGCCGCCTCGCGCGAGGGCAGCAGCTCGAACCGGGCGCCCCACACCCGCAAGGACTCGCGCATCTCGTGCGAGACGGCGCCGTGCACCGCCGCGGCCAGCTCGACCCCGAACCGGCGCGCCCAGCCGGCCGCAGCCAGCGCGCCTCCCGCGGTCGCGGCGAGCGAGGCCTGGCTGCCGCGCGCAAGCCGCGGGAAGATCCCCAGCGCGCGGTCGTCGGCGCCGCCGCCGGGGCGCAGCGACTCGAGCTTGAGCAACGCTCCGCGCCAGCGCAGGAGGGGAGTCGGTCGCTGCAACAGGACGTCCATCCGCTGGCCTCCGGAGGCGCCGCAGAATAAGGATCCGCCATGAGGGCTGCAAGAACCCCCTGACCGTGTTTGCCCCTCTTCGTGGGCCGCTGCTAGCATCGCAGCCGTGGGGGGATCTCCTGCCGCCGTGCTGGGCTCCGCGCGGGCGAGCGCGCTGGCTTCCGGCAAGCCCGAATCGAGCAGCTCGGGGTTCGTGGAGGACCGCTTCCTCACCCGGGCGCGCGGCCTGTTCTACGCGCGTGTCGCGTTCCTCGCGCTGGGGCTCGGCGTCATCGGCGTGCCGGGGTGGTCGCACTCGTTCGGCGTCGGGGGCCGCGCCGCGTTCGCCGTGTATCTGGCCATGGTCGCGTACACCGCCGCGAACTACTGGCTGGTCGGCCGGCCTCGCCTGGGCCGCGCCGTCACCTTCGTGACCCTCTGCTGCGACCTGTGCGTGCTGGTCTGGCTGGTCTCGATGACGGGCGGACTGCGCAGCCCGCTCCTGGCGGCGCAGCTCCTGTTCACCACGCTCTTCGTGCTGCTGTTCCCCTCGCCCTTCGCGGTGGTGCCGCCCATCCTCACCTTCCCCGCCGTCGCCAAGCTCGATCAGCTCCTGGGTGGCCGCGCGGTGGTGCAGTTCGACATCTTCATCCTGCTCTGGTACTCGGCCATCAACTGCATCCTGGTCTATCTGATGGTGTACCTGAACGAGCGGGATCGCGCGCGCCACCGCGACCTGCAGCGGCTGCACCGGACCGTCCGCGAGATGGCGGTGGTCGAGGAGCGCAACCGGCTGGCGCGCGAGATCCACGACGGGCTGGGCGGGGTGCTCAGCAGCGTGGTGATCCAGAGCGAGTACCTGTTGAACATGATCGACGGCAGCGAAGTGCGCGCCAAGCTCACTGGCTCGAGCGAGTCGCGCGCCACCCTGCTGCCGGTCATCCGCCAGGAGCTATCGGACCTGCACGGCGCGGCGGAGGACTCGATGGACGAGCTGCGCCGCTCCCTGCGGATGATGCAGGAGAATTTCGACCTGGTCTCGGCGCTGCACGACTACTGCAAGCTCGCCGCCGGCCGCCACCGCCTGGAGGTGCGCTTCACCCGGACGGGCCGCGAGCGATCGGTCGGTCCAGAGAGCGCGCTGGCGCTGTTCCGCGTGCTCCAGGAAAGCCTCACCAACGTGGCGAAGCACTGCGGGCGGGGCACCGGGGTGGACGTGACACTCGCGTTCGAGCCCGGCAGCGCGGCGCTGCGCGTGCAGGACCTTGGTCCCGGGTTCCTCCTTCCTACCGATAGCTCCGAGCTCTCGCGTCAGGGACACTTCGGGCTGGAGAACATGCGCGAGCGCGCCGCCAAGGTAGGCGGGAGCCTGCATCTATCGTCGGGGCCGGGGCGGGGAACCCGCGTCGAGCTGACCGTGCACGCCGGAGAGGAGCAAGCCAGATGAATGCGACACCCGCAAGGCCGGGCGACAAGATCAAGGTGGTGCTGGTGGAGGACCAGCCTCCGGTGCTGAAGAACCAACTGAAGATCCTGCAGGAGGCGCCCGAGATCGAGGTGATCGGCACCGCCCTCTCCGGGGAGGCGGCGCTGACGCTCCTGGAGAAGCGGCAGCCCGACGTGGTCCTTCAGGATCTGGGGCTCCCGCGCATGACCGGCATCGAGGTCACGCGCGAGGTGAAGAAGCGCTGGCCGGCCGTCGAGGTGCTGATCTTCACCATCTTCGACGAGGAGGAGAAGGTGATCGAGGCCGTCAAGGCGGGCGCCTCGGGATACCTGCTCAAGGGCGCCTCGGGCGACAAGGTCATCGACGCCATCCGCGAGGTGAAGGCGGGGGGCAGCGTGATCCAGCCGAACCTGGCGCGCAGGCTGCTGCGGCACTTCCGCGTCCCGGAGGAATCCGGCGCCGCGCCGCAGCCGGAGCCGCTGCCGCCGGGCATCCGCGAGGAGCCGCCGATCCGCCCGCTCACCGAGCGCGAGATCGAGATCCTCCGGCTGATCGCCAAGGGCCTCTCCAACAACGAGGCGGCGCGGGTCTTGGGCCTTTCCCGCGCGACCGTGCGCACGCATCTCGAGCACATCTACGACAAGCTCGAGGTCACCAACCGCGTCGAGGCGGTTACGGAAGGACTGCGCAAGGGACTGATCGAAATGTAGGTGTGACTCCGCGCCGGGTGGCGACTCTCTGCAGGCAACCCGGAGGTCGTCCATGCCTGCGCACCGCCTGCCGTCCACGCTGCTCGCGTTCCTGCTCGTGGCGTCGCTGTTCGCCTGCAGCAGCAGCAACAACAACGCTCCGCCCGCCGACGTGGTGAAGTCCGCCGCCGCCAGCGTGATCGACGAAGGGCGGCAGACGTTCCGCTTCGACACCTTCGGAGACGAGGCGTTCTGGGGAGACACGCTGAAGATCCACCAGGCGCTGGAAGGATCCGCCCGCGGTGGGGTGGGAGCCGGGGTGAGCCCGGCCACGGCTCTCGCGGTCGGGCTGAAAGTGGACTCCGAAGTCCTCCCGGCCTCGCTCATCAACGACCTGAAGGCGAACCGGGTGAACCTGAACGATCCCGCGGTCACGCTGGCGCTGCTCGACCTGAGCGCGGTGGTCGGCGTGAAGGGCTTCTCGAACGGCGCGGGGGGCCTGCAGAGGGTCGGCATCACCTGCGCGCTCTGCCACTCCACCGTCGACGACTCGTTCGCGCCGGGAATCGGCAAGCGGCTCGACGGATGGCCGAACCGGGACCTGAACGTCGGCGCGATCGTCAACCTCTCGCCGGACCTGACCGCGGTCGCGAACCTGCTCGGCGTCCCTGAAGCGACGGTGCGGACGGTGCTGACGAGTTGGGGACCGGGGAAGTTCGACGCGGCGGTGTTCCTCGATGGGCAGGCGTTCCAGCCGGGCGGCACCAAATCCGCCGCGACGCTCCTCCCGCCGGCCTTCGGCCTGCGCGGGGTGAACCTGCACACCTTCACGGGCTGGGGTTCCCTCACCCAGTGGAACGCCTTCGTCGCGAACCTCGAGATGCACGGAGTGGGTCACTACACGGACTCGCGCCTCGACGACGCGGCGAAGTTCCCGGTTGCCGCGCGCAACAACATGGGGCACACGGTCCCGCCGCCGGGCGCCGCCGACCTGATCACCTCGAAACTGGGCGCGCTCGAGTTCTACCAACTCGCCCTCGATGCCCCGACGCCGCCCGCCGGGAGCTTCGATTCCGCGGCCGCTGCGCGGGGAAAGACGGTGTTCGAAGGAACCGCCAGGTGCTCCACCTGCCACGTCCAGCCGCTCTACACGGATGCCGGTTGGAACATGCATTCGAATACCGAGATCGGGATCGACAATTTCCAGGCCAGCCGCTCGCCCGACGGCAAGTACAGGACGACGCCGCTGCGCGGGCTCTTCGCGCACGCGAAGGGCGGCTTCTATCACGACGGCCGGTTCGCCACGCTCGACGACGTCGTCGCGCACTACGACACAGCGCTGACTCTCGGCCTGACGGCGGGCCAGAAAACGGATCTGGTCGAGTTCCTCAAGTCCCTTTGACGCTCGGGAAGCCTAGACGGAGAACTTGAAGGGCGCGCGATCGACGAAGAGCGCCTCGGACTTCCGCGAAACGCCGGACTCGTCCTTCACCACGAAATAGAAGTGACACTCGTTCCCGCCCGCGGCGTCGGCCGGGATCTCCAGCTTGACCTTCTGCTTCACGCTGGCGGCCGCCTGGACGTCGAGCTTCTTCACCGACTTGTCCTGGGAGGGATCGGCGGACTGCGCC
>DASQBG010000055.1:0-1713 GCA_035635335.1 Myxococcales bacterium
CGCAACCTCGATCTCGTCGTAGCGCGACCCGTCGCCCGAGGGATTGAGGAAGATCTCGACCACGTTCGAGGTGTACAGCTTCTCGTCGTCCTGGAAGAACGCGCCGGAGACGTCGGAATCGACGGCGAGGAACGCCACGTAGAGATAGTCGTCGTCCCAGAGGAGACGCGCCTCCGTGGCCGCGCCCGCCGGCTTGCCGTCGAGGCTGCGCACGAAGGGACCGGCCTTCTCGGCGCGATCCCAATCAGCTTCCGCGAGCACGCCATCAACCTGTATGGGCCCGCTTGCCCGGTGCACGACATACTCTCCACCGGTGCGGCGGCAGGCGGCCAGGAGCAGCAGGAGCGAGACCACGCGCACGTGCCGCAGGATAACACCTGCTGGCGCGAGCGAATGCCGCACGAAAGCGTTTGTGCTCCGTGTTTCTTCCCGTGCTCGGTCTTCCCCTCAAGTCAAACCAACGCGGGGCGCGGTGCGCGCTGTGCCGACTCAGGAAGCCGCGCGCGGATAGCCGTCGGGGTGCGTGGCCCTCGCGCCGACGCATCAGAAAGCACACGACGCGCAGAATGCGCCGCCCCGTGTCTCTCGCTTCACGTCATACCCTCGCCAGCGGGCTCGCTTTCTGCGTGGCGGCGCAGGGCCATGCAGCCCGGCGGCGTCTCAGCGAACGATACTAGAGAAGCGTCCAGCGGCTACCCGAGCCGAGCCCGCCGGACGATCAGATCGCAGAGCCGCCGGTGCCCTGCCAGCAGCGACGAGAACGTCAGCGAGCCGAGCTGGGTCCGCACGGCGTAGGAGGTGCCGAGAATCCCGGGCACGACGTCCACCCGGAGGATGGCGTCGAAGGGCACCGTCTTCTCCATGGCCACGGTCCGGACGGTCAGCCCGGTCTCGCTCACCGTGAACGCCAGCCGGTTGTAGAAAAGCGAGCAAGCGGTGAAGAGCACCACGAAGAAGGCGGCGGAGAGGAACGACGACCGCGTCGCGCCCTGCATCGCGCTGAGGGCGAAGAGGACGGCGATCCAGAGCGTCGCCGCGCCCATCACCACCGTGCGCAGCGCCATCCAGGGGCGGAAGGTCTCGGGAGCGAGCGCTTCACGTCCACTGGGAACCATGAAATGAGCATAGCGACGCGGGTTTGGCGCGGCAATTCGGGCCCCGCTGCTACACTCCGAGCGTGCACGGATCGCGTCGAGCGCAAGCGCCGCCCGGCTGGGAGGACGCCGAGCGGGCGGAGCGCCTTGGGGCCCGCATTCCGGCGGAGACCGGCTTGCCCGCGTCGGACCTGCTCGGCCTCTGCGCGGAGAGCGCCGACCCCGACGGGGCGCTCGCCGGAGCCGTCCGGGCGCTGGCGGCCCGCAAGGACCGGTACGGTCGGCCGGCCGCGCGCGAAACCCTGCCGCCGCTGGTGCGGGTCTGCGCGGCCTCGAAGTTCCTCGCCCAGCTTCTCGCCGCGCGGCCGCGCCTCGTCGATCTCCTCGCTTCCAGCCGCTTTCCCCGGCGACCCACTCCCCTGCGGACCTCCGACCTCGGCGAGTCGAGCGCGCTCGCCCGCCGGCTGCGGCGGCACAAGCAGGCGGAGGTGCTGCGCATCGCGCTGCGCGACCTCACCGGAGCTTCCGTTCCGGAGGTGACCCGCGACCTCTCGCGGCTGGCCGCGCGCGCGTTCGAGTCGGCGGTGCGGTTCCACTACCGGCGCCTCTGCGCTTTGCA
>DASQBG010000056.1:0-3220 GCA_035635335.1 Myxococcales bacterium
GCGGAGCTCCTCCTCGTTGCGAAACCGGCGCAGCTCGGTGAGCGCGGCCTCCACGTCTCCCTGGGGAAGGGCCCGCAGGCGGGCGCCGAGGTCCGCGCGAAGATCGGCGCGCTCGCGGATCAGCGCGGCCGCCCCGCGCAAGACCAGCTGATCGATCAGCTCCGGATGCCGGAGGAGCTGCCGGGAGAAGTAGCCGCTGGACCCGAAGAGGGAGATGAGCAGCCGCGTCGTGCGCGGGCTTTGCGCCAAGAGATCGTGGGTCGCGCGCGGATTCGCCAAGCTCCCGAACAGGTCGGCGAGGTGCCGCAACGCCTGGTCGGGGTCGGGAGCCGCGGCCAGCTCGGTGACCAGAACGGCGCCGAGCGGTTCCCCATCGTGGAACGGCGTGCCGCGTTTGCTGGCCAGCCGCGCCAGCTCCTCGGCGCTCGCGTCCGGCTGGTCGAATCCGAGCTCCGCGAGCGCTGCCGCCCGCTGCTCGGTGCTGGCCTCGGGATCTTCCGCGGCGACCGCGCGCGCGTCCTCGCCCGGCGCACCGCCGGACGCCATCCGGAGCAGGTCCTTGAACCGGGCCTCCACCCTGTCGCGGTGCAGGGCCAGGTCGCCCGCCATCGCCTCGGCGCTCTGGTACCCCGCGCGCCGCGCGAGCCGCTCCCGCTCGCGCGGCTCCTCGGGCATGGAATGCGTCTGCCGCTCGGCGACCATCTGGATGCGGTGCTCGAGGCGGCGTAACACGACGTAGGCCTCGGCCAACTCGTCGCGGTCGCGGCTGGAGAGCAGCCCGGCATAGAGCAGGCGCTCGAGCGCCTTGAGCGTGCCCCGGACCCTTAGATTGGGGTCGCGGCCCCCGTGCAGGAGCTGGAGCGCCTGCACGAAGAACTCGATCTCGCGGATGCCGCCGCGGCCGAGCTTCAGATCGACCCCCGGCGCCCGCGCCGCCTCCTTCTCCGCGCGGGCCTTGAGCTGGCGCATCTCGTCGATCGCCTTCAGATCGAAGTACTTGCGGAAGACGAACGGAATGAGCCTTCGCAGCGCTTCCTCGCCGGTCTCCAGGTCTCCGGCGATCGGCCGCGCCTTGAGGAGCGCGAAGCGCTCCCAGGTGGCCCCCTGCGCCTCGTAGTACAGCTCGAGCCAGCGGATCGCGTTCACGATCGGGCCGTTGCGGCCTTCCGGGCGCAAGTCCAGGTCGACGCGAAAGACGAAGCCGCCTTCCGGCGTCGCGCCGGGCGAGCCGACCGAGGCGGTCACGGACTCGGCGAGGCGGGCATAGAAGGCAAAATGGTCGAGAGCGTTCGGCCCCTGCGTGCGGCCGTCCTTGTCGTACACGTAGAGGACATCCGCATCCGAGGAGAAGTTCAGCTCTTCGCCGCCCAGCTTGCCCATCCCGAGCACGCAGAAGCCCGAAGGACCGCCCGCGCTCCGCCCCTCGGGGGGGCCGTGCAAAGCGCAGAGGCGGCGATAGTGGAACCGCACCGCCGACTCGAACGCGCGCGCGGCCAGCCGGGAGAGGTCGCGGGTCACCTCCGGAACGGAAGCCCCGGTGAGGTCGCGCAGCGCGATGCGCAGCACCTCCGCCTGCTTGTGCCGGCGGAGCCGGCGAGCGAGCGCGCCCGACTCGTTGAGGTCGGAGGTCCGCAGCGGAGTGGGTCGCCGGGGAAAGCGGCTGGAAGCGAGGAGATCGACGAGGCGCGGCCGCGCCGCCAGGAGCTGGGCGAGGAACTTCGAGGCCGCGCAGACCCGCACCAGCGGCGGCAGCGTTTCGCGCGCGGCCGGCCGACCGTAGCGGTCCTTGCGGGCCGCCAGCGCCCGGACGGCCCCGGCGAGCGCGCCATCGGGATCGGCGCTCTCCGCGCAGAGACCGAGCAGGTCCGAAGCTGGCAAGCCGGTCTCCGCCGGAATGCGGGCCGCAAGACGCTCCGCCCGCTCGGCGTCCTCCCAGCCGGGCGGCGCTTGCGCTCGACGCGATTCGTGCACGCTCGGAGTGTAGCAGCGGGGCCCGAATTGCCGCGCCAAACCCGCGTCGCTATGCTCATTTCATGGTGCCCAGTGGACGTGAAGCGCTCGCTCCCGAGACCTTCCGGCCCTGGATGGCGCTGCGCACCGTGGTGATGGGCGCCGCGACGCTCTGGATCGCCGTCTTCTTCGCCCTCAGCGCGATGCAGGGCGCGACGCGGTCGTCGTTCCTCTCCGCCGCCTTTTTCGTGGTGCTCTTCACCGCTTGCTCGCTCTTCTACAACCGGCTGGCGTTCACGGTGAGCGAAACCGGGCTGACCGTCCGGACCGTGGCCATGGAGAAGACGGTGCCCTTCGACGCCATCCTCCGGGTGGACGTCGTGCCCGGGATTCTCGGCACCTCCTACGCCGTGCGGACCCAGCTCGGGTCGCTGACGTTCTCGTCGCTGCTGGCAGGGCACCGGCGGCTCTGCGATCTGATCGTCCGGCGGGCGCGGCTCGGGTAGCTGCCTGGACGCTTCTAGTATCGTTCGCTGAGACGCCGCCAGGCTGCATGGCCCTGCGCCGCCACGCAGAAAGCGAGCCCTCTGGCGAGGCACT
The DNA here is from genome assembly GCA_035635335.1 of Myxococcales bacterium. GTDB lineage: Bacteria > Myxococcota > Myxococcia > Myxococcales > 40CM-4-68-19 > VBKO01. The sequence continues at coordinate 2,551 of DASQBG010000056.1, forward strand.
TCACGTGAAGCGAGAGACACGGTGCGGCGCATTCTGCGCATCGTGTGCTTTCTGATGCGTCGGCGCGAGGGCCACGCACCCCGTCGGCTATCTGCGCGCGGTTTCCTGAGTCGGCACAGCGCGCACCGCGCCCCGCATTGATCGACTGAGTGAGCGAACTAACGAACACAGACCACAAACACTCTCGCGCGACACTCGCTCGCACCACAAGGTCGTGTCGCGCCGGCGGCGTCAGCGCGCCGCAAACAGGAAAGGAGCGAGGTTTGGGAGGTGTGCTTGAGCGAAGTCATTCAGCAGTTATGCTGCGCCCGTGCGCGTGGTTCCGCTCCTGTTGCTGCTGTCCGCCTGCCGCCGCGCCGGCGGCGAGTACGTCGTGCACCGCGCAAGCGCGCCGATCCAGATCGATGGCGTGCTCGCGGAAGCGGACTGGGATCGCGCCGAAAAGGCCGGTCCTTTCGTGCGCAGCCTCGACGGCAAGCCGGCCAGCGCGCCCACGGAGGCGCGTCTTCTCTGGGACGACGACCACCTGTACGTGGCGTTCCTCGCCGTCGATTCCGACGTCTCCGGCGCGTTCTTCCAGGACGACGAGAAGCTGTACACCTCGAACGTGGTCGAGATCTTCCTCAATCCCTCGGGCGACGGGTCGCGCTACGACGAGATCGAGGTTGCG
>DASQBG010000057.1:0-4987 GCA_035635335.1 Myxococcales bacterium
GGGGCGAACGGCCGGAGCTTGTCCTCGCTGGTGTACTTGTCGGCGACGATGGCGAGGAGCGTCGGCTGGTCGGTGAGCGCGGCTTGCAGCATCTGCCCGAGGGACTTGCGGGCGCGCCGGGCGGCGAACCAGGGGATGACCGTGTACACCCCACGAACATAACGCAGGCTTGACCGCCCGCGCAGCGCGCGCCATGACTCGGCCGCTTGCACCTCACCATCCTCTCTCGCAGGGCCGGGATCTACACCACCCGCCGGCTGGCGCAGGCTGCGCGCCTCCGGGGCGCGCGGGTGCGCGTGCTCGATCCGGTCCGGGTCGAGATGCACCTCGCCGATCCGCCCGGCGCCTACTACGAGCGCAAGCGCCTGGCGCGGACCGACGTGGTGGTGCCGCGGATCGCCCCCTCGGTCCAGGCCTATGGCCTGGCGGTAGTGAACCATTTCCAGATGCTGGGGATCCCGACGCTGAACGGCGCGGCCGGGATCGCGGCCAGCCGGAACAAGATGCGGGCGCTGCAGCTCCTCGCCGCGGGGGGCGTCCCGGTGCCTCCCACCGTGATGGCCGCGAACGCGAGCGACCTCAAGGCATTGGTGGAGCTGGTCGGCGGCTTGCCCGTCTTGATCAAGCTGCTGACCCCCAGCGAGCGGCCACTGGTGATGGTATGCGAATCGCTGGAATCCATGGAGGCGGCGCTGGAGGCGGTCCTCTCCATGGGGCACAACCTGGTGGTCCAACGGTACGTGCGCCGCAGGCGCGAGCGCGACCTGAGGGCGCTGGTGGTCGGGGATCAGGTGACCGCCTGGGTCGAGCGCCGGCCGCGACCCGGGCGCCTGCTCCACACCCTCGCCCGCGGGGCGAAGCTCAAGTCCGTGCGGGTGCCCGCGGCGCTCGACCAGCTCGCCGTCAAGGCAGCTCGCGTGGTGGGCCTCGACATCGCGGCGGTGGACCTGCTGGAAGCGGCGGGCGGACCGATGGTGTTCGACGTGAACTCGAGCCCCGGCCTCAAGGGACTGGAGAAGGCCACCGGCAGGGATCTGGCGCTTCCCATCGTCGGCCGCGCCGAGGAGCTCGTCCGGGGTTAGAATGCCAGCATGATCGCCCTGGCGCTCGCTGGACTGCTAGCCGCTTCGCCCGATGTTTCAGGGACTTACCGGATCGAGGCTCCCAAGGTCCTCAAGCTGAGGAAAGGGGAGGTTGGTCACGCGAAAGTCGAGGTGGTCCCGCGGAGCGACGCGCACGTCTCGCCGGACGCGCCCATCTCCCTCTCGCTGACCGCCGGACCCGGCGTGAAGCTGGCCAAGGAGAAGCTGGTCCGAGGCGACGCCAAGGAGACCAGGGCCAAGGGGGTCGAATTCGACGTCCCGTTCACGGCCGCATCCGCCGGCAAGGACGAGGTGAAGGGAACGCTCAACTTCTTCATCTGCACCGAGAAGCTGTGCGAGAAGCAGAAGCGCGAGATCGCGATGGCGGTCGAGGTGCAGTGAGCCGGTTCGTCTACGGCGTCAACCCCGTGCTCGAGGCGCTCAAGGCGCACCCCAAGGACGTCGTCCGCGTGCTGGTCGAGCGCGGGCACGAAGGACGCAAATCCCGCGGCGCGGACCGGGTGGCGCAGGCCGCCGCCGACGCCGGGGTGCGCGTCGAGGACGTCCCGCACGGCGATCTCGCTCACCGCTCGCGCTCCGGAGCTCACCAGGGCGTCGGCGCCGAGCTGACGCAATTCCGCTATGCCGAGTTGGAGGACGTGCTCTCCGCCGTCGAAGGGTCGGCCTTGCTCCTGGTGCTGGACGGAGTCACCGATCCGCAGAACCTGGGCGCACTGGCGCGCAGCGCCCACACGCTCGGCGCTCAGGGCATCGTGCTCCCCAAGGATCGCGCGGCGGGGATCACGCCTGCCGCGTTCAAGGCGGCTGCCGGCGCGCTGGAGCACTGTCCGGTGGTCCGCGTCACCAATCTCTCGCGCGCGCTGGATCTGATGAAGGAGCAGGGGATCTGGACCGTGGCGCTCGCAGCGGACGGCGAGAAGGAGCTGGGCCAGGTGGATCTGACCGTCCCAACGGCGCTCGTCCTCGGCAGCGAAGGGTCGGGCGTGCGCCCGCTGGTCCGCAAGACCTGCGATCACGTGGCGCGCATTCCCATGGCCGGCCAGGTGGGCTCGCTCAACGTCGCTGCCGCCGGAGCCGTCGCGCTCTACGAAGTGCTGCGGCAGCGCCGGCTTGCGGGCACGCCCGCCAACTGACGCGAGCTCTAGAAGGTCAACGCGGCGCTGAGACGGACGCTGCGATTCTCCGCCGGGTGGAAGTGGATGTCTTCGGATCCAGCTTTGCAAGCTGGGGAAGGAGGGCAGGCGCCCGGAGCCGGCTCCCCCGGCAGTCGGGACCTGTAGAAGTAAGCGATGTCGTCGACCTGCGCGTTGAACAGGTTGAGCACGTCGAGGGAGAGACGCGCCTTCTGGGTCAGCCGGTAGCTCACGTACCCGTTGAAGAGGGTCGACGCGGTGGAACGCTTGCTGTCGTCCTCGACGAGGGGTCGCGGCCCGAAGTACCGCGCATACAGGCTCGCGCTCCAGGGACCGAGCTCGTGGATCGCGGCACCCGCGGACACGGCGGTCCCGATGGCGCCCGGGATGTGATCGCCGCTGACCGCAGGGTCCGGGTCGGGCGTGGTGAAGCGCGCGTGCGACCAGGCAACGTCGAGGTCGAAGAGGAGCCAGCGGATCGGCCGCCAGCGGGTGTTCCACTCCAGTCCCCAACGCCGCGAGGCGCGTGAAGGCTCGGTGGTCCCGGCGTCGCCGGTGAAGACCAGCTCGGAGTCGATGTCGAGCCGCCAGAGCGCCAGCGACGACTCCACCGAGGGCACGATCTCGGTGCGCACGCCGATCTCGCCGCCGCGGGTCGGGACCAGCGGGGTGACCCTCTGAACGGGGTCACCCGACCTGGGGTCGACGGTGGTGGTGACGCCCCGGGCGTCGTTCGAGTGGAAGCCGAGCCCGAAGTTGGCGAAGAGCTCTGTTTTCGCCCACGGCCCGAGGATGGCGGAGAGCTTGGGCGAGAGCCGGCCGGCGTCGGCCCGGCCGGAGTTGGCCGGATTGCCGCTGGTCACGTCGAAGAAGTAGTGGTCGTAGCGGAGGCCGGCGATCGCGCGCAGCCAAGGGGCCAGGCTGGCCTCTTCCTCCGCGAACAGGCCGCCGCTCGTCTCGCGCACGACGTCCTGGCGCACCACCCGCAGGCGCTGCTGCGCGGCCGTATCGTAAAGGCCGATCGGATCGATCCGGTCGTGCCGGGCCTCCCACCCGACCCTCGAGCGCAGGACGACCGCGCCGATCCCCGTCGTCCAGGCAAGGTTCCCGGAGGTGCCGAGCTGCCAGCGGTCGTCCAACTGTTCGAACTGGTCCCCGTTCACCGGGTCACGGAGGAAGTAGGTGAAGTCCGAGAACAGGCTCAGCCGGTACTTCACGCCGTACGCGACGGCCTGCAGCACGGCGCTGCCGAGGTTCTGCTGGTATTCCGCCGAGAGGCTGAAGCGGTGTGTCTTGCCGCCGGTGGTCGGGTCGACGTTGCCGAAGCGGCCGATCTGGCCCGACTGGACCGCGCGCAGCGGGACCTGGTCGGTTCCGTTCCAGAGTCCGGCATAGCCCATCGCAGTCAGCCTCAGCTTCGCGTCTCCCGCCCCTAGCGTGTAGCGAAGAACGCCGTTCAGCCGGCGGTAGTCATCGGGGCGGACCCAGGGCCCGTCATCGTGCGAGAGCTCCAGGCCGTAGAGGAGCTTTCCGCCGCCGAGTCCGGGCGAGCCCGCCAGGAGCGCGCGGCCGTAGAGAAAGCTGCCCGCCGTGAGCTGGACCAGATGCTCCGGGAGCGACTCCACGTAGTGGATGTCAGCTCCTCCCGCAGATGCGAAGTCGCCCTTGGATGCGAAGTACGGACCCTTGAAGTACTCGATGCGCTGGATGAGCTCGGGGATGAGAAAGTTGAGGTCGGTATACCCTTGCCCGTGCGCGTGCGTCCTGAGGTTCACCGGTACCCCGTCGAGCGTGGTGAGGAAGTCCGTGCCGTGGTCGAGGTTGAAGCCGCGGAGGAAGTACTGGTTCGCTTTACCGGCGCCGCTGTGTTGCGTGATGACGAGACCTGGCACGAGCTCCAGCACCTCGCCCGGTCTCAGGATCGGCCGATCCTCCACCAACTGGTGGGTGATCGTGCCTGCGCTCGCGGCTTCCGAGCTCCCGACGGCGTTTTCGTAGTGCGCCGTGACCTGGATCTCCTCCCCGTACTGCGGGGCGGCGCCGGCCGGCGTCTCTTCGGCACCCGGCGCAGCCTGGGCGAGCGCGACCAGCAGCGCGCAGGCGCGCCTGGCCGAGCAGGCCCGGAAGTCGGGTTGCATGAGCGTCTCCGAGTTTTGCCGAAGACCGGCGGGTGGAGTCTGCTGAGGAGCTCAGCAGTCGACCGGCGGCCCCTGCGACCACTCGGGGAGCAGATAACGAAGCGTACCGGACAGCTGCCCGGCGAGGGCGGCGGGCGCGGCGTGCTGCGGCTCGTCCAGCGCCAGCTGCGGAAGCTGCGGCGCGGCGTGAAGGGCAAGGGCCAGGTGCTGGAGAGCGCCTTCGCCGTGAGGACCCGAGCCAGCTGGACCGTGGGAATGGCCGTGCTCGTGGCCATGCCGGTGCGCGCCCCGGGACTTCGCGCGCTGCGCATCGTGCGCGTGCTCGAGCGCGAATGCGAGCGCCTCTACCGGATCGTCCGAGCCGGCCGTCCACTCCTGCGCCTCGTCGCCTTGGGCCTCGCGCTCGTGCTCCTCGGCGTGAATGAGCGGTGTGACGACGAGACCGAGGACCGCCACTGCGGCAAGGAGCGTCGCCCGGTCTGAGCGGCCGGTGGAGGTCATCGGAGAGGTCCGCAGTACAGCCGGACGAGGAGGAGGACAAGCCGGACGTTCGGTCAATGCACGGCCGGCGTCAAACCCGATGTCCGACACGCGGCCCCAGGGTTATCCTCCC
>DASQBG010000058.1:0-11862 GCA_035635335.1 Myxococcales bacterium
TCGAGCCTAAATCGATGGGGTGGATGGGGTACGTCCGATGCGGGCGCCCGCGCGCGCAGCGCCCACCAGGGACAGCGCCGCCGGGTCCCGCGCCTCTTGTGCGATCCGGTCCGCCCGCCCGAGGTGCGCGACGGCGCCGCCCGCGAGGACGGCGATCCGGTCGCAGAGCGTCGCCGCGAGGCGCAGGTCGTGCGTGACGAGCAGGCAGGCGATGCCGGCGGTCGCGCGCAGGTCGAGCAGGAGATTCGCCATCTGCGCGCGGAGCGAGGCGTCGAGCGCGCTCAGCGCCTCGTCGGCGACGAGCAGGGCGGGCCCGGTGGCCAGCGCCCGCGCGAGCGCCACGCGCTGCGCCTGGCCGCCCGACAGCTCGTGCGGATACCTTTGCAGCAACTCGGTGCCCAGCTCGACCCGCTGGAGCAGCCGCGCCACCCGCTCCGGGCGCTCCGGCGGCGCGGCGAGCCGGTGCACCTCGAACGGTTCGGCGAGGCTTTCCCCGACCGTCATCCGCGGATCCAGCGAGGCGGCGGGATCCTGGAAGACGATCTGCATCTCGCGGCGTGCCGCGCGCAGCTCGCGCGGGGTGAAAGCGAGCAGGTCGCGCCCGCGCCAGCGCACCGCGCCGGAAGCGGGTTCGAGGAGCCGCAGGGCCGCCCGCGAGAGCGTCGACTTTCCCGATCCGCTCTCGCCGACGAGGCCGAGCATCTCCCCTGGTTCGATGGACAGCGTGACGCCATGAAGGACGCGAGCGCCGCCGCGATCGACGCACACCCGATCCAGCTCCAGCAGCGGGGCGGTCACGCCACCTCGAGCGGGTGGAAGCAGGCCACCTCGCGTCCTCGCGGCCCGGCCAGGGCGGGCTCGGCGGCAGCGCAGTCGGGGAGAGAGCGGGAGCAGCGGTCCCGGAACGAGCATCCAGACGGACGCGCCCACGAAGGCGGCGGGGAGCCCGGCACCGGAACGAGGCGCACGGGAGCATCGCCGAGCGGCGGGGGAAGGCTGCGGAGCAGCGCCGCGGTGTACGGATGCCGCGGCCTGGAGAGCAGGTCGGAGACGCCGCCCTGCTCGACGATCCGTCCGGCGTAGAGCACCGCGATGCGGTCGCACAGCTCGGCGGCGAGCTCGAGATCGTGGGTTGCGAGCAGCAAACCGAGGCCGCGCTCGCGGCGGACCTTCTGGAAGAGCTGCGCCACCGATCGCTGGGTGACCGCGTCCAGCGCGCTGGTCGGCTCGTCGGCGATCAGCAACGAGGGGCCGCAGGCAAGGGCGACGGCGATGAGCGCGCGCTGGCGCATGCCGCCCGACAGCTCGTGGGCGTAGCGCCGCGCGATCTCCGGACCGAGCCCGACCGTGCGCAGCAGGTCGACCGCGCTCGCCAAAGCTTGGCTGCGAGGGATGCGCGCGTGCGCCCGCACGGCTTCGGCGATCTGCGTCCCGATCCGCATCACCGGGTTCAATGCCGCGAGCGGATCGTGGAACACCATCGCCATCGCGGAGCCGCGCACCCGCGCCATCGCCGCCGGGGGCAGCTCGAGCAGCTCCTGGCCGAGCATCTCCACGCGGCCGGATGCATGTGCGTGTTCCGGCAACAGACGTAGGAGAGAAAGCGCGATGGTGGATTTTCCGCTGCCGGACTCGCCGATCAGCGCCAAAGCCTGCGCGCGCCCGAGTTCAAAGGAGATTCCGTCGACTGCGGGAAAGCGGCCGCCGCGCTCCCCGAAGCTCACGCGCAGGTTGCTCACGCGCAGCACTCCTCCTTCTTTGACCACCCCTGGGTGCCGTGTCAAAGTTTTTCAAAAATACGAAGGAGTTGTAGCGCCAAGATGGGCGAAACAGCCGCTACCGACGTGCCGCGCGAGCGGATCGGCGGCAGGTACCGGATCGTCGCTTTCCGGGGGGCCGGGAGCGAGGGTTCCGTGTACCTCGCCGACGATCTCTTCACGGGGCACCAGGTCGCGCTCAAGCTGGGCGCCACCGCCCGGCTCACCGCCGAATACGAACGGTCGGCGTCGCTCACCCACCCCAACCTGGCCCGCGCCATCGCCCTGTGGCCGGACGGAGCGGCGGCGGCCCTGTCCCTCGAGTACGCCTCCGAAGACCTCACCGCGGTGCGCGGATCGGCGGAGGCGTCGGTGGTCCGGCACGTCGCCGAGATCGCGCGCGCTCTCGGGTACCTGCACCGCCGCGGGATCGTCCACGCCGACCTGAAGCCACAGAATGCGGTGCTCATCGCCGAAGGCCACACCCGGCGCGCGCTGCTCATCGACCTGGGGCTCGCCGGCGTCGAGCTCACCTCGCGCGGAAGTCTGGAGTACGCCGCTCCCGAGGTCCTCGAGGGAAGCGCGCCCTCGCCGGCCTCCGATCTGTACTCGCTCGGCGTCACCCTGCACGAGCTGCTCTCGGGGGCGAATCCGTTCGCGCGCGGAACGCCGGCCGAGGTAGTGCGGGCGCACTTCGGCCCGCAGCCCCTGGCGCGGGCGAGCGCCGGAGTGCAGGCGGTGATCGCCAAGCTGCTCGCGCGCGAACCCCACTCGCGCTACGCGCACGCCGACGAAGTCATCGAGGCGCTCGGATCGGCCGCGGGGCTCGATCTGCAGGCCGAAGGCGACGGGCTGGCGCCGGACTGCATCGGGCTCGGCGCTCTTCGCGGCCGCGACGCCGAGCTGCGGCGCTTCGAGCAAGCGGCGGCGCGGGCGCGGAACGGAAGCGGATCGCAACTCTTCATCGGCGGCCCGCCGCGATCGGGCAAATCGAGGCTCCTGGGCCGTTTCAACGTCGCCGCCGAGCTTGCGGGAATGCGCGTGCTGCGCGTCTTGCCCGGCCGCGGACTGGAGACGCTGGGCCGTTGGCTTGCGCTCCTCCTCGGCGATCGCAGCCCGGCCGAGCCCACGGTGGCCTTGGTTCACAAATGGCTCGCCGCCGCCTGCGAGCGGCATCCGATCGCGCTGCTGCTCGACGATGCGGACTCCGATCCGGGGCTGTTCGCCCTGCTCGCCTCGCTCGCGCGCTCTCGCGCGTGGAAGCAGCGGCCGCTCCTCGTGGCCGCCGTGGTGGCGGATCCGATCGATCCGACGCTCGAGCGCATCGAGCTGACGGCGCTCCCCGCTGCGGTCGCTCGCGAGAAGCTCCGGGAGGCGCTCGGATCGGCGAGCTGGTCGGAGCGCCTCGCCGATGTCCTGGTCCGGGAGACCTCCGGATTGCCCGGTGAGCTCGAGGACGCGATCCTGGATCTCGCCGCGCGAGGGATCCTCGGCCGGCGGCGTGGGCGCTGGGAGCTGAACGAGTCCCGCGCCGGGCGCGACCTGTCCGCCTGCGTCCCTCGCGTGGCCTTGCGAGCCGCCCGGGAGCGGGTCCGGGCGCTGCCGGAGCCGCTGCGCCGCGCGCTGGGGATCGCGGTAGTCCTGGGGAGCCGCTGCGACCGCGCCACGCTCGCGGCGGTCGCAGGGGCCGAGCCAACCACCGCGCTCGAGCGCGCCGGCCTCCTGGAGCCCGACGGCACGCGCTTGCGCTGCCCGCAGATCGCCCTCTCGCGCGCCGCCGAGCGGGCGCTTTCGCCCGCGCATCGCCGCGAGGCCAACCAGCGCGCCGCGGAACTGGCCACCGATGCCCGATCCCGCGCCGAGCACCTCTTCCGCGCGCGGTCGGGCGGTTGCATGCGCGCTGCGCTCGCGGCCGCCCGCTCCCAGGCGCGCGACGGTGCGCCGGCCGAAGCAGCGCGCCTGTACCAGATCGCCTGCGCCGCGCGGCGCGGGCCGCTGCTCGACGCGCGCGCCGCCCTGCTCGTAGAGCGCTCCGGCGACTGCCTCGCGCTGGCGGGCGACCCCGCCGCGGCGCGCTTCGCGTACTCGCGGTCACTCGCCCGCGGCGGCGATCCGGGCCGGATCTGGCAGAAGGTGGCCAAGGCCCGCTGGCAGGAGGGCCGGTTCGACCAGGTGCTGGCGGCGCTCGCCCGGGCGCGCGAGGGCGGCGGCGATCCGCTCGCCATCGCCATCGTCGAGGCGCGGGCGCAGGCGATGCGCGGAGACTACGAACGGGCACGCCAGCTGGCCGGCGATGCGCTCCCGCTGGCCCGCGCGCGCGGCGACGCCGACTCGGCCACCCGGCTGCACCATCTGCTGGGCACTTGCGCCTGGCACAGGGGCGACGGGCGCGGCGCCGTGTCCGAGCAGCGCGCGGCGGTGCTCATCGCGCGGCGCCAGGGCGACCGGCGCGCCGAGGCCGACGCGCGGAACGGCCTCGGCAGCGCCTACCGGCTCCTGGCGAAGTACCGCCGCGCGGCGGTCGAGGCGTCCAAGGCCATCGAGCTGTACGCGGCGGTCGGCGACGAGCGGCAGGAGGCGCTGGCTTGGAACAACCTGGGCGTTGCGCGCTACCTCGCCGGCGAGTGGGACCGCGCGCTGGAGGCCTGGGAGAAGCTGGGAACGAAAAGGTCGCGGACCATCGAGGAGGAGCTGCTCACGCTCAACAACCTCGGATACCTCTACCGCGAGACGGGAGACCTGCCGCGCGCCAAGGACCTCCTGCGGCGAGCGCTGGCGAAGATCAGGGAGGCGGGGGGATACGCGCGCATGGAGGCGCTGGTGCGCGGCAACCTGGGCGAGGTCGCCGCGCGCGAGGGCGACCTGCAAGGGGCCGAGGCGCTGTATCTCACGACCTTGGAGCTGGCCCGGCGTATCGAGGCGCGCGACGAGGTGGTGGAGACCGAGCGCAGGCTCGCCGAGCTCGATCTGCTGCGCCGGGACCCGGCCGCCGCCCACGCTCGCGCGACCGCGGCGCTGGAGCTGGCGGTGCGGGCCGGCAACCGGGTCGAGGAAGGCAACCTGCTGCGGGTCCTGGCCCTCTCGGCGCGAGCGCGGCGCGACGCGCCGGCGGCGGACTCCGCGGTGCAACGGGCGCGGGCGGCGCTCCAGCAGGCCGGCGCGGCGCTGGAGCTGGCCCGCCTGGAGTGCGTCACCTGCCTGCTCGAGCTGGATCGCGGCGACGCGGTGCAGGCCGAGGCGGCGCTCCGGCGCGCCCGCGGCACTTTCGAGAAGCTGGGCGCCGCTCCCGACCTGCGCGAGCTGGAGCAGCTCGAGCGGGAGGCCCTTGCGCTGCAGCGCAAGTCGCTCTCCCGCATCGAGGCGCTGACCCACGCCGCGCAGCGGCTGGCCGCCTCCAGCGATCCGGTGGCGCTGCTCGAGGAGGTCCTCGACCAGGCGCTACAACTCACCCGTGCCGAGCGCGGGTTCATCCTCCTCAACGAGGGCTCCGGCCCTCCCCGCGTGGCGGCGGTCCGCGGCGCCGACGCAAACGCCACCCTGCACATCTCACGCACCATCGCCGACGGGGTGCTGCACACGGGCGAGATGGTCGCCATCGCGGACATCGTCGGGCGCGAGCAGCTCAGCACGCAGAAGAGCATCCTCGACCTCGGGTTGCGCTCGGTGCTCTGCGCGCCCATCCGCAGCGGCGGAAAGCAGCTGGGGATCCTCTACGTCGATTCCCGCAGGGTCGGGGTGCTCCTCTCGCAGAAGGATCTCGGCCTCCTGAATGCCTTTGCGGCGCTGGCCGGGTCGGCGCTGGAGAACGCGCACCTGATCGACGATCTGCGGCGCAAGACCGACCTGCTCGCCCACATGGCGCACGAGTTCCGCACGCCCCTGGTGGGGATCAAGGGCTACGCCGACCTGGTGCGCGACGATCCCGGATTGAGCGGGCCCGTCCGCAACGACCTCGACGTCATCTCCGAGCAGGCGCTGCGCCTGTCCAACCTGGTCGACCGCACCCTCGAGCTGGCGCGGATGGAAGCCGGCGCGGCGAAGCTTTCCCGCGTTCCCGTGTTGCTGCCCGAGGTCGCGGCGGCCGCGATCGCGGGACTCAAGCCCATCGCCCTGATGAAGTCGATCGCGGTGGACCTCTCGACCGAGGAAGGCGCGCCAAAGGTCCTCGGCGACTTCGAGCGCCTCGTGCAAGTGATCACCAACCTGGTGGGAAACGCCATCCACTATTCCCCGAATGGCAAGCGGGTCTGGGTCAAGTTGAGTCGCGGCGATCCGCTCCCGGCTCCGCGCGTGCCTCGCATCGAGGTGGAGGGCTCGCCCTCGAGCGCCCCTCCCGCTCCGTCCCCGAGCGCGCGGGTGACCGTATCGGACGAGGGACCCGGCATTCCTCCGGCCTCCATCGACAAGCTGTTCACGGCGTTCTTCCGCGCGGGGAACACCAAGCGGACCGGAACCGGCCTGGGCCTGGTGATCACCCAGGAGATCGTCCGCCATCACGGAGGCCAGATCCGCGTCGACAGCGAGCTCGGCCGCGGCACCACCTTCACCATCGTCCTGCCGGGAGCCGCCTGATGGAAGGAAGCTCCAGGCAGCCGGCCCGCGTGCTGATCATCGAGGACGACCCCCCGCAGGCCGGCGTGCTCTCGCGGGCGCTCGCCGGCGAAGGCCGCGAGATCGTGCTCGCCGACGACGGCATCAAGGGCCTCGAGCTGGCGAGGGCGGGCGTGGCGCTGGTGATCGCGGACTACGACCTGCCGGGAATGAACGGAGTCGAGCTGGTGCGGAAGCTGCGCGCCGAGAAGATCTCCGCGCCGGTCCTCATCGTCTCCGGAGTGGCCAGCGTCAGGGTCGCGGTGGACGCGATGAAGGCCGGAGCGCTCGACTTCGTGCCCAAGCCGCTGGACCTGGACTTCCTCCGCGCGCGCGCCGCGCAGGCGCTCGAGCTGTCGCAGGCCGCGCAGGAGCTGGAGGAGCTGCGGCGGAAGGTGCAGCGGCGCCGCAAGGCCGATCTCGTCATCGGCGTGTCTGCAGCGATCACCGAGGTCCGCCGCCTGATTGGGACGGTGTCGCACACCGAGGTGGCAGTCGCGCTCTACGGCGAGACGGGCACCGGCAAGGAGCTGGCGGCGCGGACCATCCACGAGCAGAGCGAGCGCAGCGATCAGCCGTTCGTGGTGGTCGACTGCGCGGCCCTGCCCGAGCCGCTCCTCGAGAATGAGCTGTTCGGGCACGAGGCCGGCGCGTACACCGGCGCAGACCGCAAGACGCTGGGCCTCCTCGCCGAGGCGGACGGCGGGACGCTGTTCATCGACGAGATCGGCGAGATGCCGCTGGGCGTCCAGTCGAAGCTGCTCCGCTTCCTGCAGACCAAGGAGTTCCGGCGGGTCGGAGCGACGTCGCAGACGCGGGTCGACGTGCGCGTCGTCACCGCCACCAACCGCGACCTCGAAGCGGAAGTGACCGCGGGCCGGTTCCGGCGCGACCTCTTCTACCGGATCAACGTGTTTCCCATCCGGCTGCCGCCCTTGCGCGAGAGGCGCGAGGACGTGGCGCTCCTCGCCGATCACTTCCTGCGCGCCGCCGGCAAGGAGATGGGCCGCGCGCTCGAGCCGTTCAAGCCGGACGCGCTCGCCGTGCTCTCGGCGCACGACTGGCCGGGAAACGTGCGCCAGCTCGAGAACGCCGTGCGGCGCCTGGTGGTCAGCGCCGAGGGTTCCCGGATCGGCGCGGCAGAGTGCGCGGCCGTCCTGGGGGTTCGGACCCCGAGCGTGCCCGCGAACGGGGCCAACGGATCCCTCGAGCCGTTCCACGCGGCCCGCGCGGAAGCGCTGGAGCGGTTCGAGAGGGCCTACCTCGAGCGGCTCTTGCGCGCGAGCGGCGACAACGTGTCCGAGGCCGCCCGCCGCGCCGGCATCGACCGCAAGAACCTCTGGCTCAAGCTCAAGCGCTACGGCTTGGGACGCGCCGCGCAGGCGTAGCGCCCGCACCACAGCGCGGGGCGGCCGCGCCACGCTCCAAGTCATCGACATCCCTGGCCCCGCGGGGTGCGAGCGCCACGGAGGGCATCCCATGCCACTTCCAACCACGTGAATTCAGGGGGGTGTAAAAGTTGGCCGGCGCATTGCTCATGCACTCCCACAATGCGCTCCCTCCCCAGAGTCCTGGTCCCGGTCGCCCTCGCTCTCGCGCTGGCAGGTCCCGCCCGTGCGGTCACGGCGACCACGCAGGTCATCGACGGCCTTCCGCAAGTCATCGTGCCGCAGCAGCTGATCGTGAGCTGCAATCCGTCGGCGGCGCTGAGCTTGTGCACCTCAGCCCTCAATTCCGTAGGCGCGATCGTCAGCGTCCTCGGGCTGGGGAACTTCAGGCTGGCGATCCTGCCGGCCAACACCCCGCTGCAAGGCGTCCTCGACACGCTCCGCGGGGCGCTGGGCATCGCGTCGGCCGAGCCGAACCGCATCCTCATCGGCAGCGCTGCCTATCCGCAGACCTGGGAGTTCCCCGCCGCCGGCGCGCCGGGTGACATGACGCTCCTGCCCGGCACGGCGCATCCGATCGTCGCCGTGCTCGACAGCGGGGTCGCGTACGAGAACTACGCGGACCTCCGCGGCAGCTACGCGCGCGCACCGGTATTCGCATCCACGCAGTTCGCCCAGGGCTGGGACTTCGTCAACGAGGACGCCCACCCGAACGACGACAACGGCCACGGGACCGCGATGGCCAGCATCATCGCCGGGCGGGGAAGCTTCTCGACCTCCGCCGTGCCGTTCGTCGGGCCGGCCGCCGGCGCGACCATCCTGCCGGTGAAGGTGCTCGACGCCAGAAACCAAGGCACGGAGTTCTGGCTCGCGGAGGGGATCCACTACGCGGTGCAGGCCGGCGCCGACGTGATCAACCTCTCGCTCGATTTCGCTCGCAACTACGTCCCCGGGGCCGCGTTGCGCTCCGTCCTGGCCGAGGCGCGTCGCGCCGGCGTGGTGGTGGTCGCCGCCAGCGGCAACACCGGAGACGGCCGCGTGCTCTACCCGGCGGCGTTCCCCGACGTCCTCTCGGTCGGCGCGGCGCGCCTGGACGCCGTCAGCGGATACGCGGTCGCCTCGTATTCGAACACCGGCGACGCGCTAGACCTCGTCGCGCCGGGCGGCATGGCCTTCCAGGACGTCAACGGAGACGGCCTCTGGGACGGCGATCTGGCGCAATCCTTCCCGCCGGGCTCGCCGACGCAGATCTCCTGGTGGCTGTTCGCCGGCACCTCGCCCGCCACGGCGCACGCCAGCGCGGCCGCGGCCGCGCTGATCGGGTCCGGCGTGTCGCCGTCGGCGGTGCGCCCGCTCCTGCAGGCCACCGCCGCCGACATGAGCCCCAACGGCTGGGACCCGGCGAGCGGTTCGGGCCGCCTGCAGGCCGGCGCTGCGCTGGCGCAGGCCAGCAGCTTCACCGCTCCCAATCCGCTCTACGCCGACGCGGTCGCCGCCTTGCGGTCCGACGGCCGGGCCGCGGCGGCCGTGATGATCGCGGATGCGACGGGCGCGGCCGTCCCTGAGGTGAAGGTCAGGATCCGCTGGCGCGGAGCCGCGAGCGCCTCGCAGACCGGCACCACCGACGGCAAGGGGATCGCGCGGTTCGTCTCGCCGGCCCCTACCTCGTCGAAGAAGCTGTTCCTGATCGAGGTGCACCGCGTCAGCTCCGGCAGGGCCACCCAGAGGCCGCGGTCGTTCGCGCGGAACAGCGGCGGATTCGGATCGCTCGGCCTCAACCTGAGCCTGGCCGGCCTGCTCGGGACGGGCAGCGCCAGCAGCACCAACGGCCTGGGCATCTGGGGTTATGGCGGCTCGGGCGTCGCCTCGGCAACGACCGGCTCGGGCGTCGCCTCGGCAACGACCGGCTCCGGCGTCGCGTCGTCGACGACGGGCTCGACGGGCGCTCCTCCGCCTCCGGCGCAAGCAGGGAATTATCCGCTGACCCTCAACGTGGTGGGCTGCCCGCTCGGGATGTTGCTGCACTCGTACGGGTTCACCTCGTTCACGGCCTCGCAGACGTTCTTCTCCGGCACACTGCTCGCCGGGGGCTACAGCGTCCGCACGGTGGACAACTCGTGGACGCTCACTCCCGGCGCCGCGGCGTTCGATCAGAACGAGCTGGGCCTCATCTGCGGGCTGGTCGGCGTCGCGCAGGTGAAGTCCCTGTCCACGGGCTACTTCACCTCGGGGACCTTCTACTCGGCCGGCGTCGGGTCGCCGCCTTCCGGGTTGGGGGCCGGCGACATCACGCGGTTGTGGGCGGAAGTGATGAACGCCGAGGGATCCAACGCACCCTGAGCGCGGGGGTCGAGCGCCTCGCGCAGGCCGTCGCCGATCAGGTTGAAGGCGGTGACGGCCGCGAAGAGCAGGAGCCCGGGCGCGAGCACCAGCGGGCGCGCCGCGGGATCGAGGATGTCCTGGAATCCGTCGGCCATCAGGAGGCCCCAGGAGGCGGTGGGCTCCGGCGCGCCAAACCCGAGGAAGCTCAAGGCGCTCTCCAGCAGGATGGCCGAGGCCACCCCGAAGGTGACCGCCACCAGCGCCGGAGACAGGCAGTTGGGGAGCACGTGCCGCAAGAGCGTGCGCAGGGCCGAGCTGCCCAGCGCCCTGCTCGCTTCCACGTAGGGAAGCTCGCGGACCCGCAGCGCCTCGGCGCGCACCAGGCGCGAGGTGTCCGCCCAGCGCGTGAGGCCGATCACGGCCATCGTGCTGAGCAGCGTGGTGCGCTCGAGGACGCCCTGCACGGCGAGCAGCAGGAGGAGCAGCGGGAAGCTGAGCAGCACCTCGGCGGCGCGGGAGATGAGGACGTCGGGCCACCCGCGCAGGTAGCCGGCGACGACGCCGAGCAAGAGTCCGATCACCACTTGCACCAGGGCCGCCGCGACGCCGACCGCGAGCGAGACCCGCGCGCCGTGCGCCAGGCGGGCCAGCGTGTCGCGGCCGGCGTTGTCGGTTCCCAGCGGATGGTCCCTGGAGGCCGGCTCCGGGAACGCGCCCGTCACCGAGGCGAGCGCGGGTATCTCGTAGGGCCCGTGGCGGCAGAGCGGCCAGACCGCCCAGTCGCCCGGGCCCAGGCGGCCGGGTTCGAACGCGCGCAGGTCGCGGTAGTCGATCACGTTGGCGAGGAGATAGAGCCGGCCTCCTACCCGGAGCGCGATCGGACGGCTGCTGGCGATGAAGTCGGCGAAGGTCGCCAGCAGCGCCAGGGCGGCCGCAAGCCCCAGCCCGAGCAGGTTCCGCTTCTTGCGCGCGAAGCGCGCCCAGGTTCGGCGGGTCACCGCGCCGCTCGCGCTTCCTCGAGCGAGATCCGGGGATCCGCCGCCGCGTACAACAGGTCGGAGAGCAGCGTCCCCAGCGCGGTGGCTACGCCGCCCAGCGCCACGGCGCCCATCACGACCGGAACGTCGCGGCCGAGGACCGCCTCGAAGGTGAGCTTTCCCATGCCCGGCAGGCCGAAGATGCGCTCGACGATGACGGCCCCGGACGCAAGCGCGGGGAAGGTCAACCCGAAGAGGGTGATGAGGCTCAAGAGCGAGTTGGGCAGCGCATGGCGGAGGATCACGGCCGCCTCGGAGAGCCCCTTGGCACGCGCGGTGCGAACGTAATCCTGCCGCATCTCTTCGAGCATCGAGCTGCGCAGGAAGCGCGAGATGACGGCGACCGAACCGTAGCTCAAGCACACGACGGGCAGCACGAGGTGGGCCAGCAGGTCGGGCAGCGAGGTCGTCCCCTCCGAGTGGAGGCCTTGGATGGGGAAGCCGCCTGGCCAGACCACCAGCACCAGCGCGACCCATTGCAGGGGCAGCGAGTGGAGGATGAACGCAAGCGTCGCGAGCGACCGGTCCAGCCACCCGCCCGGCCGTGCCGCGGAGACGATCCCGACCGGGACCGCGAGGAGGTACCCGATCAGCAAAGACGGGATGGAGAGGAGCAGCGTGACCGGGAGCGCCTCGCCGAGCAGCGAGAGGACGGGGCGGCCGTCGCGAAACGAGGTTCCGAGATCTCCGCGGACGAGGTGCCAGAGCCAGCGCAGGTAGCCGGCAAGGATGGGCTCGTCGAGTCCCATCAGCCGCCGGTACTCGCGC
>DASQBG010000059.1:0-3026 GCA_035635335.1 Myxococcales bacterium
GCTTGTCCCTGTTCGGGCTGGGGCATGGAGAGCTTGCGGTCGGGATCGTTCAGCGAGGTGATGTGGCGGAGGTTCGCGTTCAGCCGCTTGACCCGGTCGAGCTCGTCATTGATGTGGGAAAACTTCTGCTCCGCCTCGCGCCAGCGGTTCTGCAGCTCCAGGTTCTCTGCGCGAATCAGCTCATTTTCCGCGACTTTGCCGACGACTTGAAAGTAGTGGGCCAGGGCACCGACCAGCCCGAGCACCACCACGCCGAAGCACACGCCCACCCGCACGAGCATCCGGTGCTCGAGACGGATCTTCTTCACCTTGGCGTCGCGATCCGGGACCAGCAGGATCGTGTACGACTTGTCCAAGGAACCTCCTGCGGAGGGGAACTCTGCTTCCCAACCGACCGCGTGTGCCGCCGCTTCCCGATGAGGATACAAACCGCGCGCCAGCCAGGCTAGCGGGCGACCCTCGTCCAGTATCGGATGAAGTGAGGGTGCGTCAAGGTTTACGCACCCCCCGGCGGGTGCCTACTCGACGCGCTGCACCGCAATCACGGTGATGTTGTCGTCCCCGCCGCGGGAATTCGCCAGCTGGATCAGTATTTCCGGTACCTTGGCGAGGTCCGACTCGACGAGCGCGTCCCGGATCTCGTCGTTCTCGATCAGATTGGACAGACCGTCGGAACAGAGGAGGAACCTGTCGCCGGCGCATGTCTCGACCCCGATCACGTCCACCAGGACGTCCTCCTCGAACCCGACCGAGCGTGTAATGATGTTCTTGAGCCGGCTGTGCTTTGCCTCGTCGTCCGTCAGGAGGCCGGCCCGGACCTGCTCGTTCACCAGCGAGTGGTCTTCGGAGAGCTGCCAGACCTGGCCGTCGCGCACGAGATAGGCGCGGCTGTCCCCGACGTGTCCCACGATGGCGTGGTCGGCGTGAACGAGCAGCGAGATGCAGGTGGTGCCCATCCCGGCCAGTTCCGGATTGGCGCGGCTTGTGCGGAAGACCGCTGCGCAGGCGCCCTCGACCGCCTCCCGGAGCACGCCGGCCAAGGGGGACTCCGGCAGCGCCACCCGGGCGGCGAACGGGTCGTCGACGCGCAACTTAGCGGAGATCAGCTCTCTTTCGATGGTCTGCACGGCCAAGCGGCTGGCGGTTTCGCCACCCGCGTGGCCACCCATCCCATCGCACACCACGAAGAGGCCCAGGTCCTCGTTGACGAGAAAGCTGTCCTCATTGTGCTCGCGCTTCATACCGACGTCGGTGCGCGCGGCGCTGCGGTACTTCGACATTTCGCGCAAGCTTATACCGCCTTCCGTTTGCGCTGGTCGGGGGTCTGGGCCGCGGCCAGCAGCTCGCGGGCGTGCTCCAGCGCCACGTCGGTGGGCTTTCCCGAGAGCAGCCGGGCGAGCTCGCGGACGCGGTCCTGCCCATCCACCGGCGCGACCCGGCTATGAGTGCGTCCTTTCACGACCTGCTTCTCCACTGTGAGGTGCTTGCCCGCGAAGACGGCGATCTGGGGCAGGTGGGTGATGCAGATGACCTGCCTGCGGCGGCCGACGGCAGCGAGCGCGCGCCCCACCGCGTCCGCCGTGGCGCCGCCGATGCCGGCGTCCACCTCGTCGAACAGATAGGCGTCCACCGGGTCCGACTCGGCCAGCACGCGCTTGACCGCGAGGAGCACGCGCGACAGCTCGCCGCCCGATGCGATCCGGGAGAGCGGCCGCAGCTCCTCGCCGGGGTTCGGGCTCAGCAGCAGCTCCGCCGTTTCGAGGCCCCGCGGCCCCATTCCGGCGACGGCGCCGTCAGTGACCGGGTTGAAACGCACCGAGATCTCGCTGCGCGCCATGCCCAGGGCCGAAAGCTCCTGCGCGACGGCCTTGCTGAAGGCGCCCGCCGCGGCCCGCCGCTTCTCCGACAATTCTTCCGCCAGCCCCCGGGCGATGGCCGCGAGGCGCCCCACCTCCGCCTCCCGCCTCGCCAGCTCCTCGTCGTGGTTCTCCAGCGAGGCCAGCTCCGCCCTCATCTGGTCCCGCCGCTGCAGCGCGCTCGCGAGAGTCCCGCCATGCTTGCGAGACAGGCGCCGCAGGACCTCGATGCGCTCGTCGAGCTCCTCGAGGCGCTGCGGATCGCCTCCGGCGCGCGCTGCGTAGCGCGACAGCTCGCGGGCCGCCTCGTCCAATTCCGCCACTGCGCTGCGGACCGCCTGGGCAAGCTTCTGCAGCGCCGGATCGATGGTGGCCATCTCCTCCAGCCGCTTCGCTGCCCTCGCAGGCTGCGCCTCGGCCAGCACCGCCTCCGCTTCCTCCGCGCCTGCCCGCAGCTTCTCGGCCGCCGCGAGCACGCGCCGCTCCTGCGACAGCCGGTCGTCCTCGCCTGGCTCCGGCGCGGTCTTCTCCAGCTCGTCGAGCTGGAATTTCAGCCAGTCGGCGCGCTGGGCCCGCTGCGACTCGTCCGAATCGAGCTGCGCGCGCGCTTTCTCCGCCTCCGCCAGCGCGGAGAACGCCTGCCCGAATCTCGCCCGCGGATCGCCGAGCTGCGCATGGGCATCGAGGAGATCGAGGTGCAGCGAGGCGTCCAGCAGGCCGACATGCTCGTGCTGGCCCGAGATGTCGAGCAGGCCCCGGGTGGCGGCCTGGAGCTGCGCCGCCGTGGCCAGCGCGCCGTTCACCCAGGCGCGGCTGCGGCCCTCGCGCTGGACGGTGCGCCGGACCACCAGCTCCGCGCCCGCCGCTGGCAGGCCCAGGCCTGAAAGGCGCGCGTCGCACTCCCCGGGGTCGCGCGGGCGGAACAGCGCCTGCACCTCGGCCTCCTCGGCCCCGGTGCGCACCGAGTCCGCCTGGGCCCGCCCCCCGAGCACCAGGTGCAGCGCATCGACCAGGATGCTCTTCCCCGCTCCCGTCTCGCCGGTCAGCACGTTGAAGCCGGCGGCGAAGTGCACCTCCAGCTCCTCGATGATGGCGAACGCCCGCACCCGCAGCAGCTCCAGCATGGCCGGCAAAATAGCAGACGGGTCCGACAACGGTGGTACGCTTCGC
>DASQBG010000060.1:0-18690 GCA_035635335.1 Myxococcales bacterium
CCACTCGCGGCGGAGGAGGGGCTCCACGTCGCCGCCGCCTTCCCACCGGAACGAGCGCGCCACCTCGACGGGTGCGTCAGCTACCGCCATCGCCCGTCCCTGGCGCCGGCGCGGGCGCCAGCGCGACCGCCGCGTGGGGAACGAGCGTCCAGACCCCCTCGCCGTCCACCAGATCGGGCGTTCCGGAACCGCCGTACCGCGGTTCCTCGCTCGACCAGAGCGTCTGCCAAGCGGTTCCCGCAGGAGGCGCCAGCAGCGGCTCGGGCGCCGCGTCCAGCCGCTGTCGGAGTCCGAGGTTCACGATGAGCAGCCGATCGCCGCGCGCATCGAACCAGCGGACCGCGAACGCCCGATCCGAGAGCACCGCTCCGTCGATCCCGGATCGCCCCTGCGCGGCGAAGACGGGATCGTCGCGCCGCAGGCGCAAGAGGTCGCGATGGAGCGCCAACGTCTCCGCGCTGCCCGTCCGAGGGTCGAGCTTGCTGCCCTCGAACGCGGCGCGGTCGGCGGGATCCTGCAGGCGCGCCGCTCCCCGGGGCGTCGCCAGGCCCGGGAACTGGGAGAGGAACTTCCGCCTTCCCTCCCGGACCAGCGCGGACAGCGGCGCGGGATGATCGGCGAAGTAGAGAAAGGGCGACTGCACCCCGAGCTCCTCCCCTTGGAACAAGAGCGGCGTCTGCGGCCCGAGCAGCAGGACCGCGGTCAGCGCCCGGTGGAGGCCAGGCGCGGTGAGCTGCTGGATCCGCTTTCCGTCGATCGAGTTCGCCACCTGATCGTGGTTCTGCAGGTAATGCACGAATGCCGCGGGCGGCAAGCCGTTCGCGGGCGTGCCCCGCCGCTTCCGCTGCCATCCGGATCGCTGCCCCTGGTAGAGGAAGCCCCGCTTCATCGTCGAAACCAGCTCCTGCGCCGTGCCCCGGTAATCGGAATAGTAGGCCTCGCAGCGGCCGGTGAGCGCGACGTGCGCGGAGTGGTGGAAATCGTCATTCCAGAGCGCGTCCAGCCCGTAGCCTTCGCGATCCGGGGGGCGCGCCAGCGCGGCGAGCTGCGGCTCGTTCTCCGCCACGATCACCGTGCGCCGGCCGCGCGCGGCTTCGCGGACCCGGCCGGCGACCGCCGAGAGGATGTGCTCCGGCGAGGAGTCGAAGATCTGCTGGGTGGCGTCCAGCCGCAGCCCGTCGAAGTGGAACTCGTCGATCCAGTACCCGGCGTTGGAGACGAAGAACTCTCGAACGCCCGCCGAGGACTCGCCGTCGAAGTTGATCGCGTCTCCCCACTCGTTCTGATACCGGTCGGTGAAGTAATCCGGCGAGAACTGCCGGAGATGGTTCCCCTCCGGACCGAGGTGGTTGTAGACCACGTCGAGGATGACCCCGAGCCCGAGCGCGTGCGCCGCGTCGATGAACCGGCGCAGATCGTCGGGCCGCCCGTAGAGGCGCGAAGGCGCGTACAGATCGACTCCGTCGTATCCCCAGCCGAACGATCCCGCGAAATCCGCCACCGGCATCAGCTCGATCAACGTGACGCCCAGCGCCGCCAGCCGGGGAAGCTCGGGCTCCGCGGCGGCCCAGGTACCCTCGCGCGTGAAGGTGCCGGCATGGAGCTCGTACATGACCTGGCCGCCGAGGTCCGCCCCGGGCCACTCCGCGTCCGCCCACGCGTACGCGCCTGGATCGATCACTTCGGACGGGCCGTGCGGTCCGTCCGGCTGGAAGCGCGAGGCGGGATCGGGGAAGGGCCCCTCGCCGTCGACCAAGAACCAATATCGCGCTCCCGGCCGCGCGCGGGACGTCAGCAGAACGAAGTACCCTCTGCCGCCGCTCGCCATCGACAGAGTATCCGAGCGCCCCTCGAGCACCAGCTCGACCTTCCGGCGCGCGGGCGCCCACACCACGAACTCGACGCCGTCCGGCCGGCACTCCGCGCCGATGGGAAGCGACCGCCGTGCCGCGATCGCGTCGCCGAGGCGGGCGCGAACCACCGGTGCTGCGCCCGGCTGATGCACCTCGCTCCTCCGCTGAGACCCGGGCGCGATCATCGCCTCCGCGATCGCTGAAGGTGTGCCGGGTGGTGTCGGGCCCAATCCGTGCGTGCCCGCCGGCAGACGTCGGCCGGCGCGCTCGGGCGCCGAGGGCGCAGCGCCGTCCGTTCCACGCTCAGCCGTCCGGCCCCGACGGCCGACTGACGTAGGCGCGCGGACCCGCGCGCCCGGCTCGCGTCTAAAGTTGCGGCGCACAGGAGACCCCAGCATGGCCCACAAGCTCGCTGTCCTGTCGCGCTGGCCGCTGCTCCGCCAGTTGGTCCGCGGCGACTTCGCCGGTCTCGGCGATACGGCCGCTTCCGACCGGACGCGCGCCCTCGCGCCGCGCACCTCCAAGGCGGACCGCGTGGCACGCTCCATCTGCCCGTACTGCGCGGTCGGGTGCGGCCAGCTCGTCTACGTCAAGAACGAGCGGATCATCGACATCGAAGGCGATCCGGACTCGCCCGTCTCGGCAGGATGCCTGTGCCCCAAGGGAGCGGCCACCTTCCAGATGGTGACGGGCGACCACCGCCAGAAGCACGTGCTCTACCGCCGCCCGGGCGGCACGCGCTGGGAGACGATCCCCCTCGAGCAGGCGATGGACATGATCGCCGAGCGGGTGAAGCGCGCGCGGGACGACACCTGGGAGGAGCAGGCCGCCCCTGGCACCAAGCACGAAGGCGCCACCGTCCGGCGGACGCTCGGCATCGCCCACCTGGGCGGCGCCACGCTCGACAACGAGGAGAACTACCTGCTGAAGAAGCTGTACTGCGGGCTCGGCATCGTGCAGGTGGAGAACCAGGCCAGGATCTGACACAGCTCCACGGTCCCCGGTCTGGGGATCTCCTTCGGCCGCGGTGGCGCGACGACGTTCCAGCAAGACTTGCAGAACGCCGACTGCATCGTCATCGAGGGCTCGAACATGGCGGAGGCGCACCCGGTGGGGTTCCGCTGGGTGATGGAGGCGAAGAACCGGGGCGCGACCATCATCCACGTCGACCCGCGCTTCTCGCGCACGAGCGCCGTCGCCGATCTGTACGTGCGGATCCGGCCGGGTTCCGACATCGCGTTCCTCGGGGGCCTGGTCCGCTACGTGATCGAGAACGAACGCTACTTCAAGGACTACGTGCTGAACTACACGAACGCGGCCACGCTGATCGACGAGCGGTTCCGCGACACCGAGGACCTGGGCGGCCTGTTCAGCGGCTGGGATCCCAAGGAGGCCTACGACCCGGAGAGTTGGCAGTACGAGGGCGTCGGCGGAGTCGTCCCGGCGGCGGGGCACAAGGAGGTGTTCGCCGAGAAAGGGGCCGGCCGCGTGGACCTGCGCGGCGTGAAGGTCCTGAACCGCAAGGAGGACCCGACCCTCCAGCATCCGCGCTCCGTGTTCCAGATCCTCCGCCGCCACTTCTCCCGCTACACGCCGGAGATGGTGGAGGACACGTGCGGCGTGCCGCAGGCGCTCTTCCTCCGCGTCGCCGAGACGCTCTGCGCGAATTCCGGCCGCGACCGCACGAGCGCCTTCTGCTACGCGGTGGGCTGGACGCAGCACACGGTGGGCGTGCAGTACATCCGCACCGCCGCCATCCTGCAGCTCCTGCTCGGCAACATGGGCCGCACGGGTGGCGGCATCCTGGCGCTGCGCGGCCACACCACCATCCAGGGCTCGACCGACGTCTCGACGCTGTACGACATGCTGCCGGGATACCTGCCCATGCCGCACGCGGTGCAGGACGCGAAGCTCGAGAACTACGTGCGCAACAACCAGGCGGCCACCCATTGGTGGAGCGAGATGCCGAAGTACATCGTCTCGCTGCTCAAGGCCTGGTACGGGGAGGCCGCGACCCGGGAGAACGACTTCGGGTTCGCCTGGCTGCCGCAGCTCACCGGGAACCATTCGCACATGACGACCGTCGCCGACATGGCCGACGGCAAGCTGAAAGGCTACTTCGTCATGGGGGAGAACCCGGCCGTCGGCTCGATGAACGGCGCGCTCCACCGCAAGGGCCTGCGCAAGCTCGACTGGCTGGTGGTGCGCGACTTCCCCTTGAACGAGACCGCGGAATTCTGGCGAACGGCCCCCGAGATCGCCCGCGGCGAGGTGAGGACCGAGGACATCCAGACCGAGGTGTTCTTCTTCCCCGCCGCGACGCACACCGAGAAGGACGGCTCGTTCACCAACACGCAGCGCATGCTGCAGTGGCACCACAAAGCCATCGAGGCGCCTGGCGACTGCCGCAGCGAGCTCTGGTTCGCGTACCACCTGGGCAAGCGGCTGAAGGCGATGTACGCGGGCTCGTCGCTCGAGCGGGACCGCGGCTTCCAGGCGCTCACCTGGGAGTATCCGGTGCTCGGCCCGCACGCCGAGCTGGACACCGAGGCGGTGGTGAAGGAGGTCAGCGGGTTCACCGTCGCCGACGGAAAGCCCGTCCCCGGGTTCACCAAGCTGGCCGACGACGGCTCCACCGCGTGCGGCTGCTGGATCTACTCCGGCGTCTACGCCGAGGGGGTGAACCAGGCCGCGCGCCGCAAGCCGCGGTCGCAGCAGACCTGGGTCGCTCCGGAGTGGGGCTGGGCGTGGCCGGCGAACCGGCGGCTGCTCTACAACCGCGCTTCCGCCGATCCCGAGGGGAAGCCCTGGTCGGAGCGCAAGCGTTACGTCTGGTGGGACGAGGCGCAGAAGCGCTGGAGCGGGTACGACGTGCCCGACTTCGTCGCCGATCGGCCGCCCTCTTATCGGCCCTCGCCGGACGCGCGCGGGCTGGCGGCCATCTCGGGGATCGATCCGTTCATCATGCAGGCCGACGGGAAGGGCTGGCTCTTCGCTCCTTCCGGCCTCCTCGACGGCCCGCTGCCGAGTCATTACGAGCCGCTCGAGTCGGTGATCCCCAATCCCATCTACCCCGAGCAGCAGTGCAACCCGGCCCGGGACGAGTATCCGCGCAGGGACAATCCCTACCACCTGCCCTACGACGATCCACGCTTCCCGTACGTGCTCACCACCTACCGCCTGACGGAGCACCACACCGCGGGCGGCATGTCGCGCTGGCTCTCCTGGCTGTGCGAGCTGCAGCCGGAGATGTTCTGCGAGATCTCCCGCGAGCTGGCGCGGGAGAGGGGCGTCGAGAACGGCGGCTGGGTGACGATCAGGACGGCGCGCGCCGAGATCGAGTGCCGGGCGCTGGTGACCGATCGGTTCAAGCCGATGCGCGCCAAAGGCCGCGTGGTCCACACCATCGGCCTGCCGTACCACTGGAGCTACGTCGGGCGCGTGACGGGCGATCCGGCCAACGAGCTGATCGCCATGGTGGCCGACCCCAACGTCTCCATCCAGGAATCGAAGGCGTTCACCGGCAACCTCTTCGCCGGCCGCCTCTCCTTCGGCCGCAGGGCGGCGACCGACGGCGTCGAGCTGCGGCAGCCCGAGCCGTCCCGCGAGCAGCCGCGCGACAAGCCCGGCGTCCAGAGCCCGCTGCGCATCCCCTCCCAGGAACCGCCGAGGTGACCATGGGCCAGATGGGATTCTTCACCGACACCACGCTCTGCATCGGCTGCAAGGCGTGCGAGGTCGCGTGCAAGCAATGGAACCAGCTCCCCGACGACGGCTTCCGCCTGACCGGGATGAGCTTCGACAACACCGGCCAGCTGGGCGCTTCCACCTGGCGGCACGTCGCCTTCATCGAGCGCCCCGAGGCGCTGCCCGGCCAGGGTTCGCCGCTCGACGGCGCCCAGCTCGCGGACGGCGCGTTCTCCTGGCTGATGATGAGCGACGTCTGCAAGCACTGCGAGCGCGCCGGCTGCCTGGAAGCGTGCCCCACCGGCGCCATCCTGCGCACCGAGTTCGGGTCGATCTACGTCCAGCCGGACGTCTGCAACGGATGCGGGTACTGCGTGACGGCGTGCCCGTTCGGCGTGATCGACCGTCGCGCGGACGACGGGCGGGCCTGGAAGTGCACCCTCTGCTACGACCGGCTCAAGGAGGATCTGGTCCCGGCTTGTGCCAAGGCCTGCCCGACCGCGTCGATCCAGTTCGGCGAGATCGGCGAGCTGAAGGAGCGGGCCCGGCAGCGCGTCGACCACCTGCACGAGCGCGGCGTGGGCCA
The DNA here is from genome assembly GCA_035635335.1 of Myxococcales bacterium. Lineage (GTDB taxonomy): Bacteria > Myxococcota > Myxococcia > Myxococcales > 40CM-4-68-19 > VBKO01. Next base: position 6,127 of record DASQBG010000060.1, read on the forward strand.
GGCGTACCTCTACGGAGCCGACGCGGCGAACCAACCCGGCACCGAGGGATTGCACGCCTTCTTCCTGCTCTGCGACGTGCCCGAGAAGTACAACCTGCCGCCGGACCCTGTCGTCCCGACCAAGAAGCTCGGCGAAAGCTGGCGCGCGATGGCGTGGGGCGTCGCCGGCCTGGCGGCGCTGGCGGTGGGCTCGGTGCTCTCCGCTCGGAGCGGTCCATGATGCGGCGGCCTGACGAGCAAGCGCGACGGCCGGACGAGGAGGTGCGGCGGCCGGGCGAGGAAGTGCGCGAGACGATCCCCCCGGTGGACGGCCGCAACATCGACCCGGAGGTCGGCGCCCTGATGGGGGAAGGCGCGCTCCAGCGCGTGCGCGACGTCAACGCGCCCCCGCACGGCGAGGCCAGCTGGATCGGTCCGCCGCCTTCGGACGTGCCGGACACGCCGGTGCCCACCTACTACGGAGTCCCCGCCCTCAAGGAGCCGGTCTGGAAGGGGTACATCCCCGGGTACTTCTACGTCGGAGGAGTCTCCGGGGCGTGCGCGGCGCTGGGAGCCGCGGCCGAGTTGATGGACGGCCGCGCGATGGCTTCCCTGTCGCGACGCTGCCATCTGGTGGCGGCCGGGGGCAGCATCGGCAGCGCGGCGCTGCTCATCGCGGACCTCGGACGCCCCGCGCGCTTCCTCAACATGCTGCGCGTCTTCCGGCCCTCGTCGCCCATGAACGTCGGCACCTGGATCCTCTCCGCTTTCGGCGCTTGCGCCGGGCTCGCCGCGCTGCCGTCGATCGTGCCTGTCCCGAGGACCGTGCGCCGGATGGCGGATGTCGCCTCGGTCGGCGCAGGGATCTTCGGGCTGCCTCTGACCGCCTACACGGGCGTCCTGCTCGCCGGGAGCGCGGTCCCTCTCTGGCAGGGCGCGCGCCGCGTGATGCCGATCCTGTTCGCCTGCTCGGCCGCGGCCTCCGCCGCTTCGCTGCTCGATCTGTTCCCGGCGCGCGGCCGCGCGTCAGTGGCCGTGCACCGCTTCGGCGCTGCGGCGAAGGTGGCCGAGGTGGCGCTGACGGTCGCGCTCGAGCGGCAGGTCGCCGCCGTGCCCCGGGTCGCCGCGCCTCTGCGCACCGGCGTCACCGGAGGCCTGTGGCGCGCGGCGCAGGGGCTGCTCGCCGCCAGCTTGGTGACGTCGCTGATCCCCGGGTGGCATAAGCGCCTCCGCATCTTCGGTGCGTTGCTCGGCACCGCCGGGGCCGTCGCGCTGCGCTTCGCGCTGCTCGACGGCGGGCGCCGCTCCGCCCGCGACCCGGTCGCCACCTTCGAGCAACAGCGCGCCGGCCGCGGGGCCCGCGAGGTGCCCGAGCTGGAATCGCCGCGCCGGCATCCCGAGTCGGAGCGCTCCGGCGCTGCCGCCAGCGGCGAGGGCGGGTTCGAGCTGACCGACCGCGGGCAGCACGCCTGAGGAGGACGCCATGACCAGGAACCGCTGGGCCATCGCCGTCGCCGGCACCGTCTTGATGGCCTGCCTCGGCACGGTCTATTCCTGGAGCATCTTCACCCAGCCGCTGATCGCCGGCTTCGGCTGGTCCACCACGACCACCACCTGGACGTTCGCGATCGCCATCTTCTTCCTCGGCATCGGCGCCGTCATCGGCGGCCGCTGGCAGGACCGCGCAGGCCCGCGCGTCGTCGCCGTCATCGGCGTGGTGGTGTGGGGCCTGGGCAACATCCTGGCGGGGCTCGGGACGGCACGACTGGGCGCGTGGTGGATCTACCTGACGTACGGAGTGATGGGCGGCCTGGGTCTCGGGCTCGCCTACATCACGCCGGTCGCGGCGGTGACCAAATGGTTCCCCGACAAGCGGGGCCTGGGCAGCGGGATGGTGGTGATGGGCTTCGGCCTGGGCGCGTTCTTCTACAACAACATCGTCAAGACGATCCCCTCGTTCTCGAGGGCGACGCGCGAGGCGGCAGCGGTGCTGTCGGCCAAGGCGCGTGGAGCGGCCGCCCTGCTCTCCCCCGAAAGCGTGCAAGCGGTGATGAGCGTGTTCCTCGTCTCCGGGATCGTCTACCTCGTCCTGGGCGGCCTCTGCGCCTCGCTCATCCGCAACCCGCCGCCGGATTACCAGCTCGCCCCGGCTGCCGCCGCCGCGGCCACGACGGCGGCCCCGAAACGGCGGGAGCTCACGCCGGCCGAGGCGGCGCGGACCTGGCAGTTCTACGCGCTCTGGCTGATGCTCTTCCTCAACGTCACCGCCGGCATCCTCTTCATCTCCAACGCCGTGCCGATCATGCGCGAGCTGACCGGCGTGCCTCCCGAGAGGGCGCTCTCCATCTACGGGTTCATCGCGGTGTTCAACGGGCTCGGGCGCTTCTTCTGGGGGACGGTGTCGGATCGCATCGGCCGCAACATGGCTTATCTGATGATCTTCCTCCTGCAGGTCGTGATTTTCTTCGTGGTAGGAGGCATCCACTCCATCCTGCTCGTCTCGGTCCTCTTCGCCATCGTGCTGCTCTGCTATGGCGGCGGCTTCGGGACGATGCCGTCGTTCGTGGCCGACTACTTCGGCACCAAGTACTTGGGTCTCATCTACGGCCGGATCCTGCTCGCCTGGGGCGTGGGCGGGATCGTGGGACCGATCTTCGCGGCGGTGGTCAAGGACCACACCGGATCGTTCCACGAGGCCCTGCCGGTCATCGGCGTGGTGCTGCTGATCGCCGCCATCCTGCCCATCGTCACCCGGCCGCCAGGCGAGGCTCCGCGCGGCCTCTTCGCGCGGCCGGCGCGGGCCCAGTGAACGCGCTCCCGTCAGGGGGGGAGGTTCTGCTCCCTTTGGGCCGCCGGAACGATGGTGGGCGATGGATCCGTCTGCGGCGCGGTGACCGGGACGATCTGGGGGATGATGGGCGTCCTGCTCTGCACCAGCGTCTCGACGCTGGTCGGACCGCCGCTCACGCACTTGTTGCCGCTGAAGGTCTGCTCGCAGTGCTCGTTCGCGCCGCACTCGCCCCCGCACGGCAGCGGCTCGCACAGCCCCTTGGCGGGATTGCAGGTGGTCCCGGCGGTGCAGATGGCGATGCATCCACCCGCCGCGCGCTCGACCGCGGCGGCGCCGATCGCGACCGCGCTGACGGTGGCGGCCCCCGCCACGGTGTTCGAGCCGCCGGTCTTGCAGGCGGCTAGCAGGGCGAAGATGCAAAGCGCGCGTGGGAGAGACATCCGGGACCTCCCTCGCGCCCTGTCTAACGCGTCAACGCTCGCTTCGCACCTCGCTGCTCTGGACGACCTCGACCCCTCCGTTTCTCGCCTGGTCGAGCGCCCGCGCCACGTCCCCGGGGCGCAACTCCACGCCGCGGCTGCCGTCCTGGACCAGGAAGGTGCGGAAGCCAAGCCGGACCGCGTCCAGGGCAGTGAACTTCACGCAGTAGTCCGTGGCCAGGCCCAGTACGTACACGTCGGTAGCCCCCCGTCCGCGGAGGTAATCTGAAAGGCCAGTCGATTTCCGCTGCCCGTTGTCGAAGAAACCGCTGTAGCTGTCGATGGCCGGATCGGTGCCTTTCCGCAGGATGGCCTCGACGCGGTTCATCTCCAGGCCCGGAGCGAACGCCGCCCCCGGGGTTCCCTGGACGCAATGGTCGGGCCAGAGCACCTGCGGCAGCCCGGCCAGCTCGGCGAGCTCCCCCGGCTTGCGCCCCGGACGCGTGGAGGCAAAGCTGCCGTGCCCCGGCGGATGCCAGTCCTGGGTGGCGACCACCAGGTCGAAGCCCGGCTGCAGCCGGTTGGCGACCGGCAGCACCTCGTCCCCGTGGGGGACGCCCAGGGCTCCGCCCGGCAGGAAGTCATTCTGGATGTCGACCAGGATCAGCGCGCGCACGAGCCGTTTGGTATCAATGCGCGCAGACCGGCGCCAGCAGCAGGTGGCTCTTGCTATAAGGGCCCCATGCTAGCCGTGGCCGCGGCGATCGCGGCAGTCGCCGCCGTATTCGGCGGCGCTGCGCTTTTCCCTGGTGCGGCCATAGGAGCTGCCTCACCCATGCACGGACGCCACGGCAACCCCGAGGATCTGGACTCCTACATCGCGAAGATGGAGGACCCGTCCCGCGCGGAATGGCAGAAGCCGGATCAGGTGGTGCGGGCGCTCGGGCTGCGCCCCGGGCAGATCGCCTGCGACATCGGCGCCGGCCCGGGGTACTTCACCTTTCCCGTCGCCCGGGTGGTGGCCGAGGCCGGCCACGTCTACGCCGTCGACGTCGAGCCACGCATGCTGGAGGGGCTGCGCAAGCGGCTGGGGAAGACCAGCCTGCGCAACGTGACCCCGGTGCTCGCGCTCGAGGACGATCCGCTCCTGCCCGCCGGCGCCTGCGATCTGATCCTGATCGTCGACACCTACCACCACTTCCCTAGCGGCCCGGCGTACCTGCGCCGCCTGGCACGCTCGCTGCGCCCCGGCGGGCGGTTGGTGAACATCGATTTCCACAAGCGCGAGCTTCCGGTCGGCCCTCCGCCCGAGCACAAGCTGACCCGAGAGGAGTTCCTGGCGCAGGCACACGCGGCCGGGCTCTCGCTCGCCCTGGAGCACACCTTCCTTCCGTACCAATACTTCCTGGTGCTCGAGCCCCGCCGGAACTAACCTCCTTCGGGCTGGACATCGGGGCAAGGATGGGCCGCTACCAGGATCGCAGGCACGCCGGGCGCGTGCTCGCCGAAGCGCTCCGGAAGTATGCGGGCAGGCGGGACGTGGTGGTGCTCGCGCTGCCGCGCGGCGGCGTCCCGGTCGCTTACGAGGTCGCCACCCGTCTCGGCGCGCCCCTGGACGTCTTCGTCGTCCGCAAGCTCGGCGTGCCGGGGCACGAGGAGTACGCGATGGGAGCGATCGCTTCGGGCGGCGCGATCGTCCTCGATCGTGCCGCGATCCAGGGCCTGGGCATCCCCTTGAGCGCGGTCGAGGCGGCGATCGCCCGGGAGCAAGCCGAGCTCGCCCGGCGCGAGGAGCTGTATCGCGGAGGACGTCCGCCGCTGGACGTGACGGGCAAGGTCGCCATCCTGATCGACGACGGCCTCGCCACCGGCTCGACGATGCGGGCGGCGGTCGCCGGCCTCCGCGAGCGCGGCGCCCGGAGCATCGTGGTCGCGGTCCCCATCGCCTCGCCGGAGACCTGCCAGGAGTTGGCCGGCGAGGTGGACGAGGTCGTCTGCGCGGCCACTCCCGAGCCGTTCATCGCCGTCGGCCTCTGGTACGAGAACTTCGAGCAGACGAGCGACGAGGAAGTCCGCCAGCTCTTGCAGGCAGCCGAGCGAGAACAGGCAGCGCGCGAGCACGGAGCCGCTCCGGCGCAAGGACCGCCACAGGCCTGAAAGCACCGCGCCGCCCGATCGGCGGCGGCTGGGAGAGATCGTCCATGGCGAATCCAGAGGAGATCCTGATCGACGCGATCGCGGAAACGGTACGGCCGATGGCGGGCGCCGCCAACGACTTCGATCCCATCCTCGAGCTCGCCGAAAATGCGCGCGTCGTGCTCATCGGCGAGGCCTCGCACGGCACCGACGAGTTCTACGAGCGGCGCGCCGAATTGACCAAGCGGCTGATCGTCGAGAAGGGCTTCCGCGGCGTCGCCGCCGAGGCGGACTTCCCCGACGCGTGGCGGGTGAACCGCTTCGTGCGGGGCACCGGAAGCGACGCCGAGGCGGTCGACGCGCTGGCGGACTTCAAGCGCTTCCCCTCCTGGATGTGGCGCAACGCCGACGTGCTCGATTTCGTCGGCTGGCTGCGCGAGCACAACGAGCGCATCGCAGATGCGTCCGCGAAGGCCGGCTTCTACGGCCTCGACCTCTACAGCCTGCACACCTCGATCGCCGCCGTCCTCGACTACCTCGACAAGGTGGACCCGGAGGCGGCGAAGCGCGCCCGGTACCGGTACGCCTGCTTCGAGCATTTCGGCGAGGACCCGCAGACGTACGGATACGCGACCTCCTTCGGCCTCTCGCCTGACTGCGAGCGGGAAGTCGTCAACCAGCTGGTCGAGATGCAGCGCCGCCGCGAGGAGCTGGCCGCCCGCGGCGGCGGCGACGACGACGAGCTCTTCGCGGCCGAGCAGAACGCGCGCGTGGCCAAGGACGCGGAGGAATACTACCGGGCGATGTTCGAGGGACGCGTCTCTTCCTGGAACCTGCGCGACACGCACATGGCCGAGACGCTCGACGCGCTGCTCGCGCACCTCGATCGGAAGGGCGGCCGCTCCAAGCTGGTCGTCTGGGCGCACAACTCGCACGTGGGCGATGCGCGCGCCACGCAGATGGGCGAGGCGGGCGAGATCAACATCGGCCAGCTCGCGCGCGAGCGGTACCCCGGACGAGCGCTGCTGGTGGGCTTCAGCACCTACACCGGGACGGTCACCGCCGCCTCCGAGTGGGGCGCTCCCGCGGAGCGGAAGCGCGTCCGTCCCGCGCTGCGGGACAGCTACGAGGCACTGTTCCACCGCACGGGCGCCCCGAGCTTCCTGCTGAACCTGAGGGAGCTCGGCGAGGCCGCCGGCGCGCTGCGCGAGCCGCGCCTGGAGAGGGCCATCGGAGTGATCTACCTGCCGGAGACCGAGCGCGTGAGTCACTACTTCCAGTCGCGCCTGCCCTCGCAGTTCGATCTATTGATGCATTTCGACGAGACCCGGGCGGTCGAGCCGCTGGAGCGGACCGCCGGATGGGTGCGGGGCGAGCTGCCGGAGACGTATCCGACCGGAATCTGACCTTCAGCGACCGGTCCTCTCCGAGCCGGCTGGACCCGACGGCGCGCGCGGAAGCCGCACGTGGAAGGTGCTCCCCTCTCCCGGCCTGCCACTCGACTCCACCTGGATGGTCCCTCCGTGCTGCTCGACGATCCCCCGGCTGATGGCGAGGCCCAGGCCCAGTCCTCCCAGCGACGGCGCGTGCGCGCGCCCGAACCTCTCGAAGATCGTCTGCTGGTGCTCGCGGGGGACGCCCAGCCCGCGGTCTTTCACCGCGATGTGGACGCCGCCGCCGGTGGACTCGACGGCGATCTCGATCTCTCCTCCCTCGGGCGAGTAGCGGATCGCGTTGGAGAGGAGGTTCACCAGCACCTGGTCGATGCGGTCCCGATCGGCGAGGATCTGGAGCCGATCCGGCGCGCGGACGCGGATCGGATGCCGGTCGCCGGTCGGCTGCATGCGGCCGCGGGTCTCCTCGATCAGCCCGACCAGGTCGAACTCGGTAGGACTCAGCTCGAACCGTCCGCTCTCCAGCCGGTTCATGTCGAGGAGATCGCCGACCAGGCGCGCGAGGCGGTCGATCTGCCGCGAGATCACGCGGAGCGCGCGGGCGGTGCCCGCCTCGTTCTCCTGCTCTCCCAGCTGGTGCAGCGCGAGCTGCGCCTGCGCCTTGGCGGCGGCGAGCGGAGTCTGCAGCTCGTGCACCACCGAGGAGAAGAACACGTCCTTCACCTCGCTCTCGAGCGCCTGCTTGCGGATCTTCTCCCCGCGCACGAACAGATCGCAGAAGACGCGCACCTTGGCGCGCAGGATCTCCGGATCGATCGGCTTCAATAGATAGTCGACCGCACCGTGGGCGTACCCTTTGAAGACGTACGCCATCTCGCGGCTGAGCGCGGTGATGAAGATGATCGGGATGTGGCGCGTCTGCTCGCGCTGCTTGATCAGCTCCGCGGTCTGCAGCCCGTCGAGCCGGGGCATCTGCACGTCGAGCAGGATCACCGCGAACGTCTGGCGGAGCAGGTGCAGCAGCGCCTCCTCGCCGGAGCGCGCCTTGACCACGCGAATCTTGAGAGGCTTGAGCGTCCCTTCCAGCGCGAGGAGGTTCTCGGGCCGGTCGTCCACCAGGAGTACGCTGGGCACCAGCGGGTCGTCCGATTGCGGCACGGTCACCTCATCTCCGGGTCCACTTGAGCAGCAAGGCCATCAGCCCCTCCGGACCGATGGGTTTGGTGGTGAAATCCGAACAACCCGCCTCGAGGCACTGCTCGCGGTCGCCGGGCAATGCCTTGGCGGTCAAGGCAAGGATGGGCAGATCGGAAAGCCCCGGACGGCGGCGAATCTGCCGCGTGGCCTCGAGGCCGTCAATTGCCGGCATCATCACGTCCATCAGCACCAGGTCGATGCCCCGCTCGGAATCGAGCAGCTGGAAGCACTCGCGGGCGCCCTGGGCGGGAAGGACGCGGACCCCGAAGCGCTCGAGCAGGCTAGTGACCGCGGCCAGGTTATGCACGTCGTCGTCGACGAGCAGCACCTTGCGCCCGCGCAGCTCTCCCGCCCTGGGGTCGAGGCGGCGCTCCCCGCCGGAGGCGCGCTCGAGGGGCCCGGGTTCGACCGCCGCGGGAAGCAGCAGGGGCACGTAAAGGGTGAAGGTGCTGCCCTGCCCGGGCGTGCTGCGCAGCCGGATCTCGCCGCCCAACAGGCGCGCCAGCTCGCGGCTGATGGTCAACCCCAGCCCGGTCCCGCCGAAGGTCCGGCTGGTGGAGGTGTCCGCCTGCTGGAAGGCCTCGAAGATCAGCTCGTGCTTCTCGCGCGGGATGCCGATGCCGGTGTCCGAGACGGCGAAGGCGAGCACCTGGAACGAGCCTCGCAGGGCGGAGGAGCTGAACCCGCTCCCTCCTGCCTCCAGGCTGACCGACAGCTCGACCCGTCCGCGGGAGGTGAACTTGAAGGCGTTCGATCTTCGACAGGTCGAGGATCTGCCCAGCTCGTCCAGACTGCGCCTTCCCTGCAACACCCCGGAGAGGCGGGCGAGGTTCGTGTTCAGCCAGTCCTGCTCCACGTTGGCCTGGGTGCTCTCACGCAGGTCGACGATCATCTCGTTGATGCTGTCGGTGAGGGCCTTCCAGATGCCCGCCACGCCCGGGACGCGGGCCTGGCCCCCCAGCTTGCCCTGCGCGCCGACCTCGCGGGTGACGCGGATCACCTCGACGGTGAACGTGCGCAGCTGATCGACCATCTCGTTCACGGTGGCCTTCAGGTCGCGGATCTCGCCCCGCGCCGGGACGGTGATCTTGCGCGAGAGGTCGCCCCGCGCCACCGCCGTCGTCACCGCGGCGATGTTCCAGCGAGAGTCCGACGGATGGCTATAATCTGGTACGGATGGAAGCGATGGGCAGCCGCAGCCTGGAATCCCCCCTGGCCGGGATGCTCCGGGCGCACGTGGAGCGCGCCCTCCAGAGCTGGGAGGCGAGCGGCGCCACGCCAGGGAACGGGCCGGGAAAACTTGCGGTCCGGCGTTTCCTCGCCGCGCTCGACGAGTTCGCGCGGGCCGCCGAGGGGTTGGCCGCGCCCGCCCGGGGAGAGGCTCCGGCGGGCGACGCCTGGACCCCGACCAGGATCCTGGCGATGACCGACGATCCCTCGGTCCTCGCTGGTCTGCGCCACGGGCTGGGGCCGTCGTGGCGAGTCGATGCGGTGTATACGCCCCAGGGAGCAGCGGATTCGGCAGCCGAGCACGATCCGGCGCTCCTGTTCGCCGCCGGCCGCGCGGCGGGCGAGGCGGTGGAGCGGGTTCGCGAGATACTCCCCGGCATCCCCACGGTGCTCGCGGCGGCCCAGTCCCAATTGCCGGATCTCCTCGCCCGATTCCGGGACGACCCAGCCGTGATCCTCCCCGCGGCGGTCGGCGTCGAGGGGTTCACCGCGGCGGTCCGCGCGCTGCTGCAGCAGCTCGCCCAGCGGGCTCGGGAACCGGGAGAGCCGTCCGCCGCCGCCCTGACGGCAGGAGGGCTGATCCCGGAGCCGAAATCCTACGCGCATTTGACGGGGCTGCTGCCCCGGGCGCTCGAACGCAGCGTCGATTTCGACGTGGGAGCAGCCGTCATCGCGCGGCCCGGAGAGGAGCCGCTGGTCGACGTCTACGCCACCTCCGACTGCTCCGCCGCCACTCTGGAGTTGGTGCGCGAACGCGCCCTGGCGCTGTTCGGGATCGTCTCCGGACGGGCGCAGGGGGAGAACGAGGAGGTGCGCATCCCCGTGCCACCTCCGTTGCGCTCCTCCATCTACGTCCCTCTCGCGACCGAAGGCCGCGTGGTCGGATTGACCTACCTCGGTTCGTTTCGCCCCGACGCCTTCTCCGGGCGCGGTGAGGTGATCGCGGAGCTGGCAGCGAACGCCTCGGGGGCTTACCGGCGGCTGGAAGCCTCCGTGAATCGGCTCCGCCTGACGCCGCGGCAGTCCCAGGTCCTGGCGCTCATCGCCTCAGGGATGTCCGACAAGGAGGTTGCCGAGCGCCTCGGGTTGGCCCATCGCACCGTCCGCACGCACATCGACCGGATGCTGCGCGAGCACGGGCTGCGCAGCCGGACCGAGGCGGTCGCCGCTTGGCTACGCGGCCAGCAGGAATGAGGAGCCGCGTCGTTCGTCAATTTTGACTACACGGCCCTCGAAGCGCAGGGCGCCGCTGGCGAACCGGTAGCGCGGGCCGCGCTTCCACCAGGCGTCGATCTCCCGCGTGAACACCTCGAACGCCTCGGCCGGGTCGACCTCCACCAGGGTCGTGACACGCGCGAATTCCGGCTTCACCCCCGCCTCGGCCTGCGCTCCGCGTGCGCCTTGAATGCGTCGAGTTGCTCGCCCCAGAACGCCTCCACCTCGTCGAGCCAGCCGCGCAGGGCGGCGAATTGCTCTGGACGGAGGCGGTAGACGCGCACCCGCGCATCGTCCGCCAGGCTGTCCTCCTCGACCAGGCTGGTGCGGCGCAGCACGCGCAGGTGCCGGCTCATGGCGGGCGCGCTCATCCCGAACGCGGCGGCCAGCTCGCCTGCGCGCCGGGGCTTCTTGCGCAAGAGCTCGACCACGCGGCGCCGGGTGGGGTCGGCGAGCGCGGCGAAGGTGCGGCCCAGGTCGGCGGCGGCGGAGGTCATTCCGGGTCGCCCGCGTGCGGCATGGCGAAGATCCAGCGGTGCCCTTCGGGATCGACGGCCCGGTAGAAGCGCGTGCCGTGCTCGTTCTTCGGCTCGCCGACGACGGTGGCGCCGCATTCGCGGGCGCGCGCGAAGTGCGAGTCCACGTCGTCGACGAAGCAATACACCTGCGCGTGCACCGCGGGCAGGCGGAGCGGGCTCTCCCCGAACCCCTCGTATGCGGAGGCGAGCATCACCACGTTGTCCTGATAGCCCAGCTCCGCATGCCCGATGCGCCCGTCGGGCATCGGGTAGCGGAACCGCTCCTCGAAACCGAACGCCTTGCAGAGGAAGCCGATCGCGGCGGGCGCGTCGGCGTAGGACAGGTACGGGATGATCCGCTGCATCCCCTGGGGCGGGTTCCTGGGCATGGCGGTTCCTCTCTACTTTTTCGGACCGCTCATGCGCTGGGCGAACCACCAGTGGTGCCCCTCGGGGTCCTCCGCCTCGTACCCGCGGTCGGTCCACCACTCCTCGCCGTAGTCGCTCGTCTTGGGCTCGGTGACGATCTTCGCACCGGCGGAGCGCGCCCGGGCGCAGTGCGCCTCCACGTCGTCCACGTAGAGGAAGAGGCTCTGGGTATTTGCGCCGCCGATCGAGCGCGGGCTCTTCCAGTGCTTCCCGCGCGCAGCGGAGGCGACCATGACCACGCCACCGCCGAAGACCAGCTCGGAGTGGACGATCCCTCCGTCGCCGCCGTCCACCTTGAGGCGGGTCTCGAATCCGAACGCGCGGCAAAGCCAGTCGATGGCGGCAGGCGCGTCGTCGTAGAACACGGCGGAGGAGAGGCGCGGCCAGCCGGCGGGCGTGTCCTTCATGGGGAGCTCCGGAATGGTTGACTCGTACGCAGACTAGTTAAGCGTACGGTGAACCATTGTCAACCACCCCGGAGAACTGCCGCGCCAATGGGGGACACCATGAAAACATGGTGTCCCCACCTCTATTACTTCCGCAGCCACCCGTACCGCGTGTTGCTGGAAGGCCCACCCATGGCCAGGTACTCCCGGCGCATCCGCGACAGCTTGTCGTCCATCGCGAATCCCGGGAACTCCATCGTCTTCCGGAGCGACAGGGGGATGAGGGAAGCGTAGTTCGACGGCACCGGGTGGTAGCCGCGGTCGCGACGTCCCTCGTCCTCGCAGGCATCCGGCTGATTGGTCAAGCGGCCGTTCACGTTCCGGATCCCGTAGAGACGCGCGTTGTTGAGACCGATGATCTTCCGCTTGGCGGTCTCGGTCAGTTGCGGGTATCCCCACTGCTGCCGCGTGCCCCCCGGAAGCGCCGCACCGTTCCTGTCGATGCTCGGGAACCGGTCCGGGATCTGGAACCGCCAGAGCGCCTCGATCTGCCACTGCGGCGACCCGTACCAGACGGAGTCGGAGCCGAAGACGATGCGATCCTCGCCGAAGTACTTGAGCGCCTGGCCGAGCAGGTGGGCGCAGACGCTGGGGAACGTGATCACGCAGGAGGCGAAGGTGGTGCCCAGCTCCGCGTATACGTTCCGGAACGGCGCCGACGTCTGCAGGAACTGCGTGGACCAATGGATGTTCGGGACGCCATTGAGCAGGGCACCGGACTTGAGATTGTCATAGGCCCCCGGCGGGAGCGGCGGTTGCCCCGCCGCCGCCGGTGGCGGCGTCCCCATCCAGAAGCCCGACTTGATGCAG
>DASQBG010000061.1:0-26184 GCA_035635335.1 Myxococcales bacterium
GCATCGCAATGGAGGACGCAGCCGCCGCGGGTGCGCCCGAGGCCGACGGCACGGCTTGTTCGAGAGACGGCACGACCTCCTTGCGCCAGGCTGCATTGGGCGCAAAGACGCCGTGGAAACGGACCAGGTGGTGACGGGGTGCCGGGATCAGTGAGGCGAGTTTGCGGAGGAACTCTGTCGGGGCGAGGAGCAGCTCAGTGCGCCCGTCGGCGATCGGGCGCTTGAGGCGGTAGCAGACTCGCCCGTCCGGAAGCACGGAGAGGCGTTCGCGCGGATGCGAACGGCTGCGTTCTGCGCGTCATTCGGCGCGCAGCGCGAGCGCCGGATCCACCGAGGTGGCGCGGCGCGCGGCGATCAGCGTCGCGAGAACGGCGGTCCCGCAGAGGAGCACGGCCAGCGCTGCGAAGGTGCCGGGATCGGTCGCGCTGACGCCGTAGAGCAGGGTGCGCAGGACGCGCCCGAGCGGCAGCGCCGCGGCCACGCCGATCGCGACGCCGGTCGCGACCAGGCGCATCGCCTGCCCCAGCACCAGCCGCACGACCGCGCCCGGCGTGGCGCCGAGCGCGAGGCGGATGCCCATCTCGCGCGTGCGCTGGGCCACCGAGTAGGCCATCACGCCGTAGATGCCGGTGATGGCGAGCACGAAGGCGACCGCCGCGAGCGCGCCGATGAGCAGCACGCCGAACCGGCGCGGCGCGAGCGAGTCGGCCATGCGCTGCTCCATGCTTTCGAGTCGCGTGAGGGCCTGATCGCGATCGACGGCCGCGACCTCGGTCCGCAGCAGCGCGGCCAGGTCGCCGTGCCCGCGCAGGACGAGCGTCATGAACGGCCACGGCTCCAGGCCTTCCGGCAGGTACACCTCCGGGCGCGGCGCCAAGGCGAGGCTGAGGTGCCGGACGTTCCCGACCACTCCGATCACCTCGATGGGCTTGCCGTCCGCGGTGAGCACGATCTGCTGCCCGATCGGGCTGTCCCCCGGCCACATCTGCCGGGCGAACGCCTCGTTGACCAGCGCCACGCGGGCGCCGGATCGCACATCGGCGTCGGTCAGGCCGCGCCCCGCGCGCAGCGGGATCCGGAGCGCCGCGAAGTACGCCGGCGACGCGATCCGATAGTCGGCGTCGACGTTCTTGTCCGGCTTCCCGAGGGGCTGCACGCTGCGGGTGCTGTTCCCACGGGTGAGCGGGAGCCGGGAGACGGCGCCGGCCGCCTCGACGCCCGGCGCCGCCGAGAGTCGCCGGACCACCTCGCGGAAGAACCCCGCTTGTTGCGCTTTCTCCGGGTACTTCGCCGGCGGGAGCCATAGGTCGGCGGTCATCACGCCGGCTGGATCGAAGCCGGGATCGACGTGCTGCAGCCGGACGAAGCTGCGCACCAGGAGCCCCGCCCCGATCAGCAACACCAGGGCGAGCGCCACCTCGACCACCACCAGCGCCGAGCGCAGGCGCGCGCGGCGGACCCCTCCGGTTCCCGTCCGGCCCGCCTCCTTCATTGCCTCGGCCGGAGCGTCCACCTGAAACGCCGGCACGATCCCGAACACGACGGCCGTGGCGAGGGCGAGCGCGGCGGTGAAGGCGAGGACCCGAAGGTCGAGCTGCAGCGCTCCGGGGACGAACGCCTGCGGACCGAGCGACGCGAGCGCGGGAGCGATCCACAGCGCGAGGAGCAGGCCGAGCCCGCCGCCCAGCGTGGCCAGCACCAGGCTCTCACCGAGGAACAGGCGCAACAGGCGGGCGCGAGTGGCGCCGAGGGCGAGCCGGATGGCCACCTCGTGCGCCCGGCCCACCGCGCGCGCCAACATGAGATTCGCGACGTTGGCGCAGGCGATGAGCAGGATGAAGGCGACCGCCCCGGCTAGCACCAGCAGCGTCGGGCGCAGGCTGCCGACGGCGTCCTCGCGCAGGAGCGTCAACTTGAACCCGCGGCCGACGTCGTCGTTCGGGTAGAGTTGCGCGAGGCGGGTACCCAGCGTGAAAAGCTCCGCCTGGGCCTGCGTGAGCTCGACCCCTGAGCCGAGGCGCGCGACCACGTCCAGGTACTGGCTCTCGTGGTTCGCCGACATGTCGTCGCCGGGGCGCAGGGGTTGCTCGGGGACGATCTGCCGCGGGGTCAACCAGAGCTGGACGGCGTCCGGATGGCGGACCGCGGAGCTCATCACGCCGGCGACGACGAACGGCTCGCCGTTCAGCGTGATGGTCTGGCCGACGATGCCTGGCCAGGCGGAGTAGCGACGGCGCCAGAGCGACTCGCCGAGCATCGCCTCGCGCGGGCCGCCCAGCGCCCGGACGGTGAACGGGTGCCCGAGGAGGGGCCGCGCCCCGAGGACCTCGAAGAAGTCGGGCGACACGATGGCGCCGTCGACGTGCTCCGCGGCGTCGCCGCCCATCAAGTTGAACCCGGCGTTGCGGAACGCCGCCATGCCCACGAACGAATGTGCTTGCGCGCGCAGGTCGACGAAGTCCCCGCCCGACACCGCCTGCCCCACCGGCGACGGGCGAGTCGTGGCGTACACCACCACCACCCGGTCCGCCTCGGCGTAGGGCAGTGGCCGGAGGAGCGCCGCGTTCACCACCGTGAAGATGGCGGTGTTGGCTCCGATGCCGAGTCCGAGCGCCAGGCATGCCACGAGGGTGAACCCGGGGCGCTGGGCGAGCGAGCGGACCGCGAACCGGAGGTCCTGGAGGAAGTCCATCCGTGGACGTTCCTGCGAATCCCGTGCCGCGCTCCGCCGAGGCGACGGGCAGGAAAATCGACCGAACGCGGGATCGGCCGTCCCATGGGCGGACGCTCTTGGTAGGCTGCGCGCGCGATGCCGCCTGCCGCGCCGGTCCTGGGCGCCCACATCCGCAAGAGCCTGGAGATCGCCGCGGTCCGGCCCGCCTTCACCCTGGGGCTGCGCGCGGCGACCGCCACCATCGTGCCTCTCGTCATCGGGGACGCGAGCGGCCGGCCGATCTTCGGCTGGATGGCGCTGGGCGGCTGGCTGTGCGCGATCGCCGATCCCGGAGGACCGCACTTGCTTCGAGCGCGGGCGATGGCCGCGTTCGCGGCCGCCGCGGCCCTCGTCACGGGACTGGGGACCCTCGCTTCCACCATACCTGCCCTGGCCATCGCCCTCCTCTTCGCCGGCGCCATCGCGGCTTCGCTGGCGCGCGTGGGCGGGGAGGCGGCGGGCGTGGTGGGGACGACCGCGCTGATCCTGCTCTGCATCGCGCTCGGCTCGCCGGCGCCACCCGATCAGATCGTGCCGCGCGTCGCCATGGTGTTGAGCGGCTGCGCGCTCTCCACGGTGCTCGCGCTGTTCCTGTGGCCGGTGCACGCGTACCGTCCTGCCCGTCTCGCCATCGCGAGCTGCTACCGCGAGCTGGCGGCGCTCGCCGCGAAGATCGCCGAGCCGTCCGAGGACCGCGAGCGGGCCTGGTCGGCGCTGGTCGTGCAGCAGCCGCCGCGCGTCCGCGCCGAGTTGGAGCGTGCGCGCGTGGCGCTGGGCGCCGTCCGGCGCGCGCGCAGCGCGGAGAGCGCCCGCGGGCAGCAACTGGTGGTGCTGTTCGAGACCGCGGACGTGCTGCTCGGGGACCTGATCATGGTCGGCGAGGCGCTCTCGGCGGCGCACACCGTGGACGCGGGCTGGCTGCGGGCGGTCGCGGCGGCGCTGCAAGGGATCGCCGACGCGATCGAGGACAGGGCCAGTCCGCCGGGCATCTCGCTCCCGCAATCGATGCTGGGCGCCCCGTCCGAGGTCGAGCACGCCCGCGCGCGACTGATCACCACCGTGCAGCTCGCGCTGCGGGTCGCCATGGCGCTGCGCACCGGAGCTCCGCTCGAGAGCGACGTCCTCGCGCCCGAGGCGGAAGCGCCCCGCACCACCGTGCGCGCCGCGCTGGCGCCCGACTCGGCGCTGCTGCGACACGCCGCGCGCATGGCGGTGACCGTGTCGATCGGTGCCGCCATCGCCGCCTGGATGGGCGTCACGCGTGCCTCCTGGGTGACGGTGGCCGTGGTCATCGTACTGCAGCCCGACTCCGGCTCCACCGTCCGCCGCGCCGTGCAGCGCGTGCTGGGCACCGTCGTGGGCGCTGGCGTGGCCGCGCTCTTGGGGCCCATCTTGCGCAGCCCGACGCTCGTCGGCGTGGTCCTCTTTCCCCTGTCCGCTCTTGCTCTCGCGCTCCGGCCGCTCAACTACGGCCTCTTCACGCTCTTCGTGACGCCCGTCTTCCTGCTCATGGCGGAGGTGCTGAGCGGCGACTGGCACCTCGCGGGTGCGCGGGTCGAAAGCACGGTCATCGGCGGCGGCCTCGCCTTCGCCGCGCAGCTCCTCTGGCCCAGCCGCGAGCGCGACCAGCTCCCGCAGCGGCTCGCGGCGCTGTTCCACCGGCTACGCGAGTACCTGGACGCGGTCCTCGCCGACCCGCGGTCCGAGCCCGCCGCCCGCCGCTCGTTCGGGCTCGCCGCCGCGAACGCGGACGCCTCCTTCCAGCGCCACCTCGGCGAGGTGGACGAGCCGGCGGAGCGCATCTCCGCATACATGACTCTGCTCACCTACGCGCGCCGCCTGCGGAACTCGATCGCCATGGCGCTGCACTCTCCGGAAGGCGTCGATCTGCGGGCCCTGCGGCCCTCGCTCGACTCGGCCTTGGAGGATCTCGGCACCGCCGCTCGCGACCGGCGCCCACCCGGCCCGCCGCCGGCGATCGACGACAAGACCGCCGCCGGCGTGCGTCTCGCCCGTCAGCTCGGCGTCCTCCACTCCGCGGTAGAGCGCCTCGCAACGGAGGACCGCAGGGGTGAGGCACCAGGGCACCGCCGGCGGGAAGCATGAGAAGATGGCTGGGTGAACGAGTTCGACACGTACGCCCGATCGTACGAGGCGATTCACGCCGAGAACGTCGCTGGGAGCGGCGAGTCGCCCGCCTATTTCGCGGGATACAAGCAGCAGGTCCTCGAGCGGATGCTGGGAAAGGATTTCGAGGGACCCGTCCTCGATTTCGGTTGCGGGATCGGCATGCTGACCGCGCTCCTCGCCCGGTCGTTTCGCGACGTCGACGGCTACGATCCCTCGACCGAGAGCCTGCGGGTGGCGCGAACGCGGGCGCCGGGCGCGCGCTTCTTCGAGCGCATCGACGCGATCCCCAGGGCGCACTACGGCGCAGTCGTCCTCGCCAACGTGCTGCATCACGTATCACCCGCCGATCGACCAGGGCTCTTGCGGACGGCGATGGCGCTGCTCGCTGCTGGCGGCCGGTTGATCGTCTTCGAGCACAACCGGCTCAACCCCATCACCAGGCGGGTCGTCCGTGCGTGCCCGTTCGACGGCGGCGCCTCGCTGCTGTATCCGTGGGAGGTGAAGCGCTTGCTGCGCGGCGCGGGGATGAGCGAAGTCGCGCTCGACTTCATCGTCTTCTTCCCGAAACTCCTGCGCGCAGCCCGCCCGCTCGAGCCTTTGCTCGGGTGGCTACCTCTGGGCGCGCAGGTTTGTGCGTGGGGAACCAGGAGCTGAGGCCGAGCCAGGAGACCTGCCGACCTCCGGCAAGTCGTTGGCGGCCTCCTCGGCGAAATTGACCAGCTCGGCAACCACGTAGATCGGCCGCAGCTTCACCTGCTCGTAGATGCGGCCGATGTACTCGCCCAGGATACCGGTCATGATCAGCTGCACCGCCGCGAGCAGCGAGACGAGCACGATCATGGTCGTCCATCCGGGCACCGTCGCATGGAAGACGACCCGGGCCAGCACCGCCCAGATGGCGACGGCCACGCTGACCGTGCTGATGAAGATCCCCAGATAGGTCGCGAAGCGCAGCGGCAGGATGCTGAACGAAGTGATCCCGTCGATGGCGAAACGGAGCATCTTTCCGAGGGGGAACTTGGTCTCGCCCGCGAATCGCGCTGGCCGGTCGTAGAGCACGGCGGTCTGCTTGAAACCAAGCCAGGCGACCAGCCCGCGGATGAACCGGTGCGTCTCGCGCAGCTCGCGCAACACCACCACGATCCGGCGGCTCATCAGGCGGAAGTCGCCCGTGTCCAGCGGGACCTCGATCGGAATCATCCGGGCGAAGATGCGGTAGAACCACTTCGCGGTGAGGAGCTTCAAGCGGGTCTCGCCTTGGCGCGAAGCGCGCCGGCCGTAGACCACGTCGAATCCCTCGTGCCACTTCGCCACCATTTCGAGCACGACCTCGGGCGGATCCTGGAGGTCGGCGTCCATGACGACCACGGCCTCGCCCCGAGCATGGTCCATGCCGGCGGTGATCGCGGCCTGATGGCCAAAGTTGCGGGCGAAGGAAAGGATGCGGTATCGCGGCTCGCTCGCGGCGAGGCCTCTCAGCAGCTCCAGCGACCGGTCTCGCGAGCCGTCGTCGACGAAGACCACCTCCGTATCGACCCCGAGCTTGGGCAGGAACTCCTGGAGCCGCGCGTGCAGCTCCTGGATGACGGCTTCCTCGTTGAAGATAGGGAGGACCAGGCTGAGAATGGGGCCGCGCATCGGATTCACCCCCGGGAAAAAACTAATCACGAAGGTGCGCGGAGCACGGGGCATCCCGCTCGATGTCCGGTGGACGACCACCACGGCCTCGTTGGAGTCCGAGGCTGAACACGAATTGCGCCGGCGTGCACGGGCGGCCAGGAGGAAATACGATGACGGACCTCTTCCGCAGCCAATGGAACGCCGGAGCCTCAGAGTCGTCCTTCTCGTCTGCTCCGCCGCGCTGGCGCTGGTGCCGATCCTCCCGTCCTACCTGCCGCTGGTCGATTTCCCACAGCACGTTGCCCTGCACGCGATCTGGAACAACATCGCCGATCCCGCTTTTCATCTGAACGGCCGATTCAGGGTGACGCTCTCGACGCCGTATGCCCTGCCCCATCTCGCCGCGCATGCCGCCGCGCAGTTCCTCGGGCCGGAAGGTGGCCTGCGTCTCGTCCTGGTGGTGTCGCTGGTTGCCTTCCCGTTCGCGGCCCTGGTCCTGCTGCGGGCTTTCGACCGGCCACCCGAGATCGCGCTCGCGGCGTTTCCAGCCGCGCTCTCCTTTGTGTACTGGTACGGATTCATCTCGTACGTGACGTCGCTGCCGCTGATCCTGCTCGGGATCGCCCTCGCCCGCCGATGTGCGGTATCCGGGCGGCCGCGCGATGCCGCGCTTCTCGCCCTGGTGGGACTACTCACGGTCACGACCCACGCGTTTGCCTTGCTGCTGCTGCTGCTGCTCGGGGGCGTCGCAGCCCTGGCGACGACCCGCGCTCTTTCCCGGCTCTCCCTGGTTGCCGGCGGGCTCACGCCCGGCCTCGTCTGGTCGGCGATCTGGACGATCTCCAGCGCATCGGACGTCTCGGAACAACCGCTGGAGACTACCTGGGGTCCGCTCCGCGAGCGGCTCCAGTACTTGCTCGGGAGCGTCTTCGGCGCCTACACGCGTGACCCACGCGTCCTGGCCATCGCCCTGGCCTCGATCGTGGTTCTCGCGGCCGGCCTCTGGCTCTCGCGTCGACCTGCTCCGGCGGCCGGCGACGAGTCCGGCCGCCGCGCTCTCGCCAGCGTTGCAGCCGTCGCCATTTGCGCCGCCCTTCTCTGTCCGCAGGTCTTCATGAATACCTGGGGCCTGTGGGAGCGGATTCCTCCGGTCGCCTTCGTCGCCTTCGCCGGCGCCCTCCCCTGGCCAGCCGCTGCCCGGGCGCGCGCTCGCCTCGGCGCGGGCTTCACTGCCGTCGCGCTCTTCGCCTGCGGAACCGCTCTCGCGCAGGGGCTCGCTTTCAGCGAGCAGGCGAGGGGAATTCGCGAGCTCGCGGAAGAGCTTCCCAGGGGTGCCCGCGTCATGTGGACCGCCTGCGGCGAGGAGCAGCCCTGGCGCACCGCCACCCCATCGTTCAAGCATCTCGGCGCGTACGTCCAGGCCGCCCGCGGCGGCGATCTCTCGTACTCCTTCGCGCATTTCCACCACATGGTGGTGCGTTATCGGGGGCCGCGTCTTCCGTCCGTGTTCGATCGGTCCGTGTACGACCTGGCAGTGCTCCGACTCGGACCGCGTTGCCCGCCCTTGGACGAGCTGCGAAAGCTCGGCCCCATCGCCGTCAAAGGCAAGTACGTCGCGTTGGCGGCATCGGCGGTGACCCCGGAGCTCGCCGCCGCGCTCGAGCCCGAACGATTCGCCAGTGACGTGCGGCGCACGGCTCGCGGCTCCCGATAGAGCAAGGAGACAAGGGATACCGTCTAGGCGGCCCCGCCTTGGGACCGCCACGGGAGCACGCGCCCGGCTCCGGTCCAAAGCAGCGCCAACCAGGCGATCCAGGACAGCGCGGACAGCAGCATCCCCAGGCGGAGCAACGGCGTGCGGTAGAGGAACTCGACCCGGTGCCGGCCGGCCTCCACGCGGACGGCCCGGAGCAGCAGATCGGCGGTGACGATGGGCGTCGGGATGTCGTCGACGGTCGCGGTCCAGCCGGGAGCATTCTCGTCGACGAGCGTGACGTAGCCGCCGGCGGGCGAGTCGCAGACGAGCTGGACGTGCTCGGGAACGTAGCTCGGAACGGAGCAAGGCGTCAGCGCCAGCGCGGTCCGGTCCGGCGGCGAAACCGGTCCGTCGCCCGTGAGCACCACCAGGGCCGGGTCGTCTCCACGTGACTGCGCGAGCAGCGCGTCGAGGGCGCCGGACGCCGGCACCCAGCGCCACCTCGGAGCGACGAAGGCGCGCGGCCGGACCCCTTCGGTGCGGGCCAGGGTCCAGGCAAGGTTCCCCTCGCCGTCCTCGCTCTGGGTGGCGGACCCGAGCTCCAGGTCGGCGAGCAACCCTTGCGGCGCATCGTGCTCGCCGCCGAGGAGCCGCGGCCGCAGCTCTGCCGGGAGCACGACCGCGTCGATCGCGAACAGGGTGAGGAACGACCGCAGCGGCATGCCCGGCGCCCGTGACCAGAGCGCCGCGGAGGCGCGGCTCCCCCATCCCTCGAATCCGGGGACCGCCGCGTACCCGAACCGCGCCGCCCCGTCGAGGAGCAGTGTCTGGTGCCGGTACTCCGCCTGGTGCTCCGGCGGGATCCCCGCCTTCATCGCCGGAGGACGGAAGATGCGCGGAGGAGGCCCGGTGCGCGGCGGCGCGAGGCGCAGGAGTCGCGGCGGCTGCGAAAGCTCCGCGACCTTTGCCACGGGCGCAATGGCCCACCCTTCCCACGCGGCGTGGGCGACGTGCACCGCCACCGCAAGTGCTCCGGCCGCTCGGTGTCTGGAGGAGCTGAGCAAGAGCCACGAGGTCGCGGCGGCCGACGCGGCGCTGACCACGCCCGAGCGGAGGCTCAGCGCCATCGCGCCCTCCACGTCGATGGGCGGCACCATCAGCGCGGCGGCACCGCCCAGCCGGCCGGCGAGCGCGGGCCAGAGCACGGACAGCAGGATGAGCGGGAGAACGAGGCATCCGAGGGCGCCGCCGAACACCCACGGCGCCGCGCGGGTCGAGCGCGACAGGTCGGACACGCCCGCCCCCGCCAGCGCGCAGAGGAGGCAGACCGCCCCGGCCACGTGCTTCTCCGGGTAGCGGATGACCTGCTCGGGAAGGAACAGGGCCCGGAAGACCGGGTAGAGCGGCGTGTACGAGCCCAGCGCGAGCAGCACCAGGACCGCGGCGCCGACCCAGAGCCCGCGCCGCGCCCGTCGCCGATCGAGCCCCGCCAGGATGGCCAGCGCCAGGACCGGCGCTCCCAGGTAGAGGCTCAAGGACCACGAGGGCTCGAGGACGTTCTTGCCCGACGAGGCGAGCAGCTCGGCGAGGTTGTAGCGGGCGTCCGCGGAGGTCCCGAGGAAGCCCGGCCACACCAGCTCGACCAGGCGCCACGGATGCAGCGACCAGAGGCCGGCGTCGGACGGCGACAACGTGCCTCGCGTCGTGTGTGGCAGCAGCGCGGCGCCCGGACCGACACCGGCAGCGGCGAGCAGCAACGCCGCCGCGTACGCTCCGGCGAGCCAGGGCAGCGCGCCGCGGCGCCCGCGGCTCAGGATCACGATCAGAGCGACGGCGGCGCCGGTGACGCACGACGCTGGATCGCCGGCGAGGAGCTGCGCGCCGAGCACGCCGGCCAGCACCATTGCCGGGCGACGGGGATCCCGCCCACGCGCGAGGAGATCCGCTGCCCACGCGACCCACGGGATCCAGGCCGTCCCGGCGAACACCTTGTTGGGCGCGATCGAGGCGACGTAGCCGCAGGCCATGAAGGCGGCGCCCGCAAACGCCGCGCCGATGGCGTCGGCCCCCAGGCGCCGCGCGAACAGCGCCGTCCCGATCCCGGACAAGAGCACGTGCAGCGCCATCACCAGATCCATTGAGAGGGGCAGCGGCAGCGCCGCCACGAGCCACAGCGGCGGGTAGGTGACGCCGTTCGCCGAGCTGGAAGCGAACTGCGTGCCGAAACCGACCAGGTCGTTCCACTCGGGCAGGCGCCCTGCCCGCAGGGCGTCGGAGAGGATCTTCCGCTCGGGCCAGGTGTACGTCAGGTGATCGCGCAGGACGAAGGTTTCGCCCCCGAACAGCTGCCGCGCATAGAGCGCCGCCGCGACCGCGGCGAGGGCCGCGGCTACCCACGCAAGATGGCGCTCGCGTCGCAAGGCAGGCGTCCGCGCCATGCAGTGGGTGGCAACGACCCCGCTCCGGTTTCGCCCGGGCGGATGCATGCCTCGCCGCTCACGCAAAACGGATACCTCCTCACGGCGAAGCGCGAGTGGAGGGAACGTCCCGTTTTCGGACGCACGGAAGAGCGTCTCGGGATCGTCGACGCGCGGGCGGCGCAGCTATTTCGGGCGGGCGGCCGCGGCGCTCAGGCGGCCCAGGCGATCCTGCCCAGCGCGTCGAGCGGCGGCACCGGGAACCGCGGAGCACGGCGGGAGACCCAGGCGCGGAACGCCTCGAGCTGCTCCGGGCCGGGCGAGGCCTGTCGCCGCGCCCGCTTCAACAGCGCAAGCGCCTCGAGCGGGTCGTGGCCGAGCGAAACGAGGACGCACAGCCCCAGCAGTGCGCTGCGGCCGATGCCGTGCTCGCAGTGGACGAACACCCGGCGCCCGGCGGCGAGCTGCGCGTCCACCCACGCGACTCCCTCGTCCAGCCTCTCCTGCGAGACGGCGCAGCCGTCGTCGGTGGGCAGCTTGAGGAGCAAAAGGCCATGGCTGCGCAGGACCTCCTCGTCGTCGCAGCACTCGCTGCGCAGGTCGACGACGCGCTCGATGCCCTGACCACGAGCCAGCTCCGCCGCCTCCTCCATGCCGAAGCTGCCGCCCACGGCGAGATGAGGGGTGACCCAGCTCAGGTTCATTCTCAGGCCCGGTACCGGCGCGTCATCCGCGCGCAGAATTCGGCGAACTCCTCGACGTGGCGCGGCGGGCTGGTGTGGTGCGGCTGGACCCCGCGTTGCTCGGGAGTGAAGCAGTAGGTCACGGTGAGGCAGAACTCCTCCAGCGCGCGCATCTGCCGATCGAACCACTTCTGCCAGCCTGCGCGATAGCTGTCGGCCCACGACAAGCCGGTGCGCAGATAGGTGACGCCCAGCTTGCGCATCCAGCGGACCGCGTCGTCGAGACGGTGGTCCTCGAAGTGGAACCACTGGCAGATGCCGAGCTGCGGCGTGTAGTCGGGGAAGTGGCGCAGCGCGCGCTTGGGCGTCCCGTCCTCGCGCAAGAGGCCCATGTAGAAGTGCCGGTAATACGACGAGCCCTCGGCCTCGCGGTGCCGCGTGGTCGCGGGCCAGGCGCGCGGCAGGTCGTAGAGGCTGTACCAGTGGACCCGGTCCGACCTGCCGATGAGCAGCTCGGCGCTGCGGCGCAAGCCGAACTCCTGCACCTCCTCGGCGCCGAAGCTCGACACCCCCACCTCGCTCACCCACAAGGGCTTGCTCGTGACCGCCCGGATCTCGTCCAGCTTGTCGGGCCACTCGTGGATCTGCCAGTGGTTCCAGTCGAGCGGGAAGCCGTGGACGGCGACCACGTCCACCTCCTCCAGCGCTCCCTGATCGCGCATCCGCCCCACGAACAGCGGATCGATCGGCGAGATGCCGCCCAGCGCGCGCTTGAGCGACGGATCCTCGGCGCGCACCGCGGCGCCGGCCAGCCGCACCATCTCGGTGTACGCCTTCCACTCCGGGTCGAGGTGGAAGTCCCAGTGCGAGAGGTTGTTCGGCTCGTTCCAGAACATGACGGCTTCGATCATCGTCCCTCCGTCGCTGGGTAGACCGCGCCGGGACCGGTCGGGAGCGCGGCCGCCCGGCAGACGAACACCTGCGGCATGGGATTGTCCTGGATGGCGAATCCCGCGGAGCGCAACATCGCCGCGGTGCAGGCCCGGTCCGGGATCCACCAGTTGGTCCAGTCGTGCGCGTACTCATGCTCGACGAAATGCATCCTTGGCCACCGCGGGTCGTCGAACACGGCGGTCTCCTCGAAGGCGTAGTCCTTCTCCCATTCCCACGGCGGAGCGAGGCTGCCGCGCAGCAGGGTCTGCACCAGCAGCAGGTCCCGCGCGACGTGCTCCCGGAGCAGGTCGAGCGCGAGCAGCGGGTGGCGCAGGTGGTAGAGCACGCCGAGGAACAGCACCACGTCGAACTTCTCTCCCAGCCTGGCCACGTCATAGACGTCGAGCTGCCGCAGCTCGATGTCGGCGCCGGCGACGTCGCTGGCGAGCCGCGCCTGCGCCAGGTACCGGTCGTCGCTGTCGATCCCCACCACCCGATCGGCGCCCCGCCGCTTCATCTCGATGGAGAAGAACCCCGCGTTGCAGCCCACGTCGAGCACCGTCTTGCCGCGCAGGTCCCAGGGGACGGTGTTCTCGATCGCACGCCAGAACTCGCGCGGGTAGTCGCCGAGGAAGTGCTCCGGAGCGGTGCGCACGCCTCCGAGGTCGAGGTTGTGGAACCAGTCTCCCAGCGCGCGCACCCGCGCCTCGATGTCCTCGTGGCTCAACCGCGCTGCTCCCATGCCGCTACTCCCTCCTAGCTCCGGCCGATGCCGTAATAGGTGAATCCCTCCTCGCGCGCCTCCTGGGGCTTGAAGACGTTGCGACCGTCGAAGATGACCGGCAACCGCATCAGCTGCCGGAGGTGCTTGAAGTCGGGCCGGCGGAACTCGTTCCATTCGGTGACCAGGAACAGCCCGTCGGCGCCCTCGGCGGCGTCGTAGCCGCTCGGCGCATACACCACCCGGTCGCCGAAATGCCGCCAGGCCGGGACCATCGAGATGGGATCGTGGCACTGTACCCGGGCGCCCTTCCCGATCAGCCCCTCGATCAGCTCGATGGAGGGCGCCTCGCGCATGTCGTCGGTGTTCGGCTTGAAGGCCAGCCCCCAGACGGCGAACGTCTTGCGCGCGAGGTCGCCGTAGTGCTTGAGCGCCTTCCAGAGGAGCACCCGCTTCATCCTGGCGTTGGTGTGCTCGACGGCCCGGAGCAGGTCGAACTCCATGCCGTAGTCGCGGGCCTTGGCGATGAGCGCGCGCACGTCCTTGGGGAAGCAGGAGCCGCCATATCCGCAGCCCGGGAAGAGGAACGGATAGCCGATCCGCCGGTCGGCACCCATGCCCTTGCGCACCAGGTCCACGTCCGCGCCGACCTTCTCGCACAGCTGCGCGACGTCGTTCATGAACGACAGCCGGGTCGCCAGCATGGCGTTGCAGACGTACTTGGTCAGCTCCGCCGAGACCGGGTCCATGTAGACGATGGGGTGCTCGGTGCGCACGAACGGGGCGTAGAGCTTGCCGAGCACCTCCCTGGCCCGGGCAGAGTTGGTGCCGATGATCACCCGGTCCGGCTTGAGGAAGTCCTCGAGCGCGGCGCCTTCCTTGAGGAACTCCGGGTTGGAGACCACGTCGAACTCGAGGTCGGTGTTCCGCGCCACGATCGCGCGGACCTCCTCCGCGGTCCCGACCGGCACCGTGCTCTTGTTGACGATGACGGTGTACCTGCGGAGGGCCTTGCCGATCTGCTCGGCGGCCGCCAGCACGTACTGCAAGTCGGCGTCGCCCGACTCTCCCTGCGGCGTACCCACCGCGATGAACACCAGCTCGGAGCAGGCGACCGCCGCCTCCAGGTCGGTGCCGAACTGGAGCCGTTTCGCGGCCAGGTTCTTCTGCAAGAGCTCCTCGAGCCCCGGCTCGTAGATCGGCGTCCGCCCGCCGCGCAAGGCGCCGATCTTCGCCTCGTCGACGTCGATGGCATGCACGAGATGACCAGACTCCGCGAAGCACGTTCCCGCCACCAGCCCGACGTATCCGGTGCCAACGACCGCGATCCGCATTCCAAACGCCTCCACCCCCTCCCGTCCGTCAGGCCAGCGCCTTCTCCGTCCCGTGGATCTCGTCCAGGTACCCGACCAGCGCGCGAGCGCGATGCGCCGCGGTGTGCGCCCGCAGCACGCGGTCGCGCGCGCGAATGCCGAAAAGCCGCCGCTCGGGCTCGCTCATCTCGCGCAGGACCCGCAGCACGTCCTGCGCGCTTCGCGCCAGCAGGATCTCGCTGCCAGGCTCGAAGAACTCGTCGATACCGGGCCACGGGTCGCTGATCACGGGCACGCCGCAGGCGGCCGCCTCGAACAAGCGCACGCTCGGGGAGAAGCCGGCGCGCACCATGTCGGCGCGGGTCACGTTGAGCGTGAACCGCTGCGCGGCATAGAACGCCGCGTGGTCCGGCGGGGCGAGGTGCTCGATGCGCTCCACGCGGCGCGGCCAGGCGATCGAGTGCGGGTACTGCGGCCCCGCCACCACGAAGCGGCCCTCCGGCCAGCGGCGCGCCGCCTCCAGCATCAGCGACTCCAGCGCGGGCTGGCGGTCGGCGCTGTAGGTGCCGAGGTACCCCAGGTCCCAGCGCCGCTCGTCCTTGCCGGGCGCATACAGCTCGGGATCCACGCTGCAATAGAGCGGCCGCGCGGCCCGGGCGCCGTACTGGCGCTCGAGGAGCGCGAGCACCGGGCCGCCGGTGAAGGAGAGGTAGAGGTCGTATCCGGGGACCAGCTGCGGAGACAGATATTCGTGCTCTCCGCGAGCCAGCTTGGCGAGCGTGACCGGCGTGTCGATGTCGTAGAAGGCGACGATCCCGCGGCCCGTCTGGATCGCCCAGCGCCCGACTTCCACGCCGTCCGGGACGTAGGACCCGACCAACACCAGGTCCGCTTGGGCCACGGCCGAGGCGAAGCGATCCTTCAGCTCCTGCAGGCTGCCGTACAGCTCCGTCTCGCCGTACGCCGGCCGCGGAAGGTCGCGGTTCGCGGCGTACCACGGCACGTCACGCTCGAGGAACAGCACCCGGTGGCCGAGCCGCGTCAGCTCGCGCACGAGCCCGCGATAGGTGGTCGCGTGCCCGTTTCCCCACGAGGAGGTGATGGAGAGCCCGAGGAAGACGATGTCGAGCGCGGCGGTCAAGCGACCCGCTCCTTCCCGCGCACGCCGAGCGCGGCCTCGACCTGCAGGGCGCGGCGCGCGTAGGTGTGCTCCCGGAGGACGCGGCGGAGGGCGGCCTCTCCGAGGCGCCGGGCCCGCGCCGGATCGAGCGACTGGAGGTGCCCGGCGACTTCCTCGCCGGTGGAGGCGACCAGGATCTCGCGACCGGGCTCGAGGAACGACTCGACGCCGGCGAAGGCATCGGTGACGATGCACGCGCCCGCGCCGGCCGCCTCGAACACGCGCGTGGCCGGCGAGAACCCGAAGCGCGCCATGCTGTCCCGGTTGACGTTGAGCACGGCCCGGGCGGTGCAATTGAGCGCGTTGTGATCGCGGGTGAAGACGTGCCCCAGGTCGCGCACGTTGGGCGGCAGCGCCTTGCCTGCCCAGCCGTTGCCGCCGAGGAAGAAGGTTCGCCCGGGAAGCATCGCCGCCGGCCGGAGGAAGAACTCCTCGACGCGCGCCTCGCGGTCCGGCAGGCGGTTTCCCAGGAAGGCGAGGTCGCAGGCGAATCGCGCATCGGGCGCGACCGGGTGGTGCGTCGCGGGATCGAGCGCGTTGTAGATGGGCACGCAGGCTCGGGCGCCGAAGCGAAGGTATGCGCGCACCACCGGGTCGCCGCCGCCGTAGGTGAACACCAGGTCGTAGCGCGGCACCAGGGCGCGGAACTGATCGCGCGCGTCTTTGTCCATGCGCTCGAGCGTGGCGGGCGCGTCGACGTCCCAGAACACGACCCGCGTGCCGGGCCGCTGCAAGTCGAGCACGCGCCGCTCGAGCAGCTCGTCGAAGACGCCGATCCCGCTCGCCTTCACCACCAGGTCGGCCCGGGCGGCTTCCTCCAGACAGCGCGAGAGGCCTTCCTCGCCGGTCCCGGGGTACACGACCACCCGCGCCCATTCGGGATCGGACAGGTCGCGGTGCTTCTGCCGGTCGTAAGCATCGGGCTCGTAGAAGGTCACGCGGTGCCCGCGCTCGTGCAGCGCGCGGACGATGCCGCGGTAGTAGGTGGCCGCGCCGTTCCAGTACGCCGAGACCAGGCTGGAGCCGAAGAACGCGACGCGCAGGCCCGTCATGCGGACGCCCTCCGGTCGCCGGGCAGGGCGGCGGAGATGCCCAGCTCCGCGCAGATGCGCAGGAGCTCGTCCGCGCGGTGCGCGCAGGTGTGCCGGGCCAGGATCGTCTCGCG
Source organism: Myxococcales bacterium (assembly GCA_035635335.1). GTDB lineage: Bacteria > Myxococcota > Myxococcia > Myxococcales > 40CM-4-68-19 > VBKO01. The sequence continues at coordinate 16,572 of DASQBG010000061.1, forward strand.
TCCGCTCAGGGCGACCGCGTGGCGCAGCGACGCGTCCTCGAGCAGGGCGCGCAGGTGACGGCGCATCTCGGCGCCGTCGCGGGCGACCAGGTAGTCGCGGCCGGGCCGGAACAGGTGCTCCGCGTCGTCCCAGGGCGCGCAGACGAGCGGGACCCCGCAGGCGAGCGCCTCGAAGGGCCGGATGGTGGGGATGCCCGGCAGCGCCCGGGCATAGGGCCTGCGCGGCACGTGCACCGTCGCGCGCGTCCGGGCGAACAGACGGGGCACCTCGAAGTTCGGCAGCCATCCGCCGTACTCGATGCCGGCGACGCGCAGCGCGTCGAGCGCGCTCGGCGGGTACCTCACCCCGTGCACCAGCGCTCGGAGCCCGAGCTCGCGGACCGGGTCGAGCAGGAACTCGCGCAGCTCGGCGGTCCGCTCGCCGTCACCCCAATTGCCTACCCAGACCAGGTCGTACTTCTTGGCCGCGGCGACCGGATGGAAGACGCGCACGTCGGCGGCCTCGTGCCACGTCCAGGCGCGCCGGGCCCAGCCGTTGCGCAGGTACAGGTCGCGCACCACCGCGCCGAAGGCGAGCACGCCGTCGTAGCCGGAGAGGTCGTAGCGGGCGATCTCGTGCGGGGCGGTCACGCTGCGGTGGTGGGTGTCGTGGAACAGCAGTCGGAACCGGGCCCCGTGCTTGCGCAGGTCGCTCAGGGCACCGACGAGCCAAGGTTCGTTCCACTCGTGCACCAGCACCAGATCGGCTTCCGCGGTGGCGCGCGCCGGATCGAACGAGGCGTCGGTGCGGAGCGGCGCGAGGCCCGGGTAGGCGCGGCGAGCGGTCTCCAGGCAACCCAGGCCGCGCTCCGCGACGAGGTTCTGCACGCTCCAGGCGTCGCGCGGCTCGTACGCGTCGACGCGCGCGCCTCGCAAGGTCAGCTCGGTGACCACGCCGCGCAGGAAATGCGCGTTCCCATGGTTCCAATCGGAGAGGAGCGAGTGGCAGAAGAGCGCGATCCTCATGCGACCGCTCCGGTGCGCGAAAGCTGCTCGTCCCAGCTCCCCAGCGAGCGATACGCGGACAGGTACTGCGCCGACATCAACTCCGGATCCATTCCCAGGGCGCGCGCGCGGGCCAGCTTCGCGAGGCGCGCACGCTCCGGGGCGTCGCGCGCGAGCCGCCGGAGCGCGGACCCCAGCGCCTCGGGGTCGCGCGGGTCGATGAACAGCGCCATCCCGGTCCACAGCTCGCGCAGGGAGGGGATGTCACCCAGGACCAGCGCGCAGCCCGACAACGCCGCCTCGAGGACGGACAGACCGAACGGCTCGTAGAGCGCGGGCAGCGCGTACACGGCGGCGTGCCCCATCCACACCGCCAGCTCTTCCGGTGAGAGCGGCCCGAGCAGCGTCGCATGGGCGGCGCAGGCTTCACCCCCGCCGGGGTGGCGCGCATCGCCGGCGACGTACACGGGCCAGGGGCACGCGGGCGCCGCCTGGTCGAGCGCCCGGAGGTTCTTCGCCTCGTCCCACAGCCGCCCCGCCGCGAGAACGATGGGCTCCTTCGCGACCGGCTCGAAGCTGCGTGGGTCGCGCGCGTTCCAGATGGCGCGCGCGCGCCGCAGCGGCCCGTGGAAGCGGTCGAGATCGCGGAGCATGGACCAGGTGGGCGCGACCACGAGACCCGCGGCGCGCAACCCGCGCGAGACCTCCTCGCGGTAGCGGTCGAACTTCGGCGGGGCCCGCTCCGCGCGCACCGCCTCGCACCAGCCCAGCACGCACGAATGCCCGACCACCAGCGGCGGCGCCGGCCAGGGCAGCGCTGCGTGGGCATATCCGTTCAGGTGGACGGCGTCGGGCCGCACCCGCGCGCACAGCTCGAGCAGCCACTCGCCCGAGGCGCGCACGTCGTCCCACGGATCGTCCATCCACTCCAGCTTGAAGTCCCGCTCGACCAGGGTCAGCCCGCGAGTCGCACGGCGCTGCGCCTCCGAGGTCCGGCCGATCGCCGCGAGCGTCACGGCCACGCCGCGGCGCGCCAGCGCGCGCGACAGCTCGACCGCGTACGTCCACACCCCGCCGACCGTGTCGGTCGTCATCAGGAGCGATCGCACGGCGTCCACCGTTCCTCCTCGATCGGCCTAGCCTGCCGTCGCCAGCTGCTCCGCGCGGCGCGAGGTCAGCTCGAGGAGCCATTCGCGCAGCCGCAGCACGCCCTCTTCGACCCCCACGCGCGGGCGCCACCCCGTCGCCGCCTGGAACTTGCGGGTGTCGGACACGTAGTAGCGCTGGTCCCCAGGCCTCCAGTCCTCGAAACGCAGCGGCGGCAGCCCCCCGCACAACCTCTCGATGCGCTCGAGGAGCTCGAGCAGGCTCACCGTCCGCTCGGGCCCGCCCCCGATGTTGAACGCCTCGCCCGAGAGCCGGTCCATGCCCGCCTGCGCGAGCAGGAGCGCATCGACGAGGTCCTCCACGAAGAGGACGTCGCGCACCTGCAAGCCGTCCCCGTACAAGGTGAGGGGCCTGCGCTGCAGGGCGCGCAGCAGGAAATGCGCGACCCATCCCTGGTCCTCGTTGCCGAACTGGCGCGGGCCGTAGATGCAGCTCATCCGGAAGACCGCCGCCGGGATCCCAAACGTATGCGCGTAGTCCAGCACGTACTGGTCGGCGCAGCCTTTCGAGCAGCCGTACGGGCTCTCGAACTCGAGCAGCCGCCGCTCGCCGATCCCGTGCCGGCGGACCTCGGCGTCGGCCGGCTGGTACCTCCGGCCGTTCGGCTCGAAAGCAAGATCGGGGAGCGCCCCGTAGACCTTGTTGGTGGAGGTGAACACCAGCGAGGGCGGATCGGGCTGCGCGCGCACCGCCTCGAGGACGTTGAGGGTCCCGCGCCCGTTGACCTCGAAGTCCTGGACCGGGTCGGCGAGGCTGCTGGTCACCGCGACCTGCGCGGCGAAGTGGAAGACCTGGGCGGCGCCGCGGACCGCCGATCGCACCGCCCGCGCGTCCCGGACGTCCGCGATCTCCACCTGCGCCCGGTCGCCGTGCTCCTGCTTGAGCCAGCGCAGGTTGCGCTCCACGTTGCGGCGGGCCAGCGAGTCGAAGACCAGGACGCGGCGGCCGTCGCGGAGCAGGCGGTGCGCGAGATTGCACCCGATGAAACCCGCCCCGCCGAACACGACCGCGTGCGGGGCCGCGCGCGACCGCGCGGTGAGCCGCGGCCATTCCAGCGCGAGCCGCGCGGCGCCCATCTCTTCCCACAGGCGCGACAGCAGCGAGCGCTCCCCGCTCCAGAACACCCGATCGGCGACGGACCCGAGTGCGGAGAGGAAAGCCGCCACTTCGCGCGTCTCGTCGGTCGAGCGCCGCGGATCGGCCAGCCACAGCTCCAACCGGCCGGAGCTTCCTCCGATGGCCGGGCGCACCCGCGCGAGGTCCTCGGCATCGCCGCCGGCGAGCGACACGGCGTCCACCTGGGCGAAGACCGCCCGGGCGGCGAGCGCGCCGAGGAAGCGAGGGCGGCGCGCATCGATCCCGCCCAGCGCGATCCTCTTGCCCCGCCCGCACACCGCGGCCACCGCTCGCGCGAGCAGGTCCTCGTCGGGCTCCGCCGCCGCTTCGTGGCGCAGCTCGAGCCAAGAGAAGTGCGCGCCGGCCGCCGCGAAGAGCCGGCTGGCGGCCTCGGCGAGGAGCGGGAGCTGGTCCTCCGCCGCCGGCGCGTCCAAGACGGGGACCGGCTCCAGCTCGCACCCGAGCCGCTCGAGCAGCGAGCGGGGCCAGTCCTGCGAGGTCTCGTGCCAGGTGAGCTCCACGCGGAGCTGGGCGACCGGGAGCGCCCGCAGCTCCGCCAGCGCTTTCTCGACCGCCTCCTGATCGCCGGGCTCGAACCTCCGCGTCAGCCCGACCCGGCCGCGCGGCGGGCGCCTTTCCGACGTCATGCGGTGAGCCCCCGCGCCTCCAACTCGGCCTGCATCTGCGCCACGCGGTCGGTCGCGATCTGGCCGCGCAGCCAGCCGGCCAGCTCGACCAGCCCGCGCGAGAACGGTACCTGCGGCTCGTAGCCGAGGACCTTGCGGGCGTGCGAGATGTCCGCGAAGCAGTGGCGGATGTCGCCCATGCGGTACTTGCCCGTGACCTCCGGACGGATCTGCGGCTTGTCCAGGGCTTCCGCCATCCGGCGCGCCACTTCCCGCACCGTGAACGGGTGGCCGCTGCCCACGTTGAACACGCCGTACGCGGCCTCGGGCTTCTCCAGCGCAAGCAGGCACGCGCGCGCCACGTCCTTGACGCTGACGAAGTCGCGCTGCTGCAGGCCGTCCTCGAAGATCAGCGGCGGCTTCCCGTTCAGCAGCCGCGCGGCGAAGATGGCCAGCACGCCCGTGTACGGGTTCCCCAGCGCCTGCCGCGAGCCGTACACGTTGAAGAAGCGCAGCGCGACTGCGGGAAGGTTGTAGGCGCGCCCCGTCATCAGGCAGAGACGCTCTTGGTGGAACTTCGAGAGCGCATACACCGACGAGAGGGACGGGCGCTTCCGCTCCGGGGTGGCGACGGGCGCGAGCGGGAGCCCGAACTGCGAGCGCGGCTCCCAGGCGCCGGCCTGGACCTGCGCGCGCGTCCGCTCGGGCGCGGCTGTCTCGGTGCCGTCCGGCAGCCGGTAGAGTCCTTCGCCGTAGATGCTCATGCTGGACGCGACCACGAGCCGCTCGACGGGACGCTCGATCAGCGCCTCCAGCAGCACCGCGGTCCCGAGGTTGTTGACCGACGTGTACTGTTCCAGCTGGTACATGCTCTGCCCGACGCCCACCGCCGCCGCGAAATGGAAGACGGCGTCGACCGCGCGCAGGGCGCGCCGCACCGCCTCGCGGTCGCGCACGTCGCCCACCTGGAGGTCGACTTCCTTCGCCAGGTACTCGGGCCGCGTGCAGCCAGCTCCGTGCACTTGCGGAGACAGGCAATCGAGCGCGCGCACTTCGTGGCCGCGCGCGAGCAACTCGTCGGAAAGATGGGACCCGATGAAGCCGGCTCCGCCGGTAATCAGGATTCTCTTCGAGGCCATTTGCCCTCCGCCGGGCGTGGCTCACGGTAAGCATGTGCCGGAATGACAGCACTGCCGTGCAACCCGGACCTGAGGGCTGGAACGCGAGGGAGGCGGTCAGGCGACTCCGGCGAGCGCCGGACGGTCGGGAGGTACGTCGCCGTCGGGCAACAGCCCTCGCGTCTGGCGCTCGACCAGCGAACGGTAATAACCGCCGCGCGCCATCAGCTGGCGGTGGCTGCCTTCCTCGAGGATGCTCCCGTCCTTCAGCACCACGATGCGGTCCGCGTCCACCACCGTGGAGAGGCGGTGAGCGATGGCGAAGGTGGTGCGGCCCTGCGTCAGCCGCGAGAGGGCCTTCTGCACCAAGGCCTCGCTCTCGGCGTCCAGCGCCGAGGTGGGCTCGTCGAGGATCAAGATGGGCGGGTCCATCAGGATGCTGCGCGCGATGGCGATGCGCTGGCGCTCGCCGGCCGAGAGGAGGCACCCGCGCTCGCCGACCACGGTGTCGTAGCCCTGCGGAAGGCGGGAGACGAAGTCGTGCGCGTGGGCCGCTTTCGCGGCCGCCTCGATCTCCTCGTTGGTCGCCTGCGGGCGGCCGTAGGCGATGTTGCTCCGGACGCTCTCGTTGAAGAGCAGCGAGTCCTGGAAGACGACGCCGAGCTGGCGGCGGAGGGACTTCTGCTTCACCTCGCGCAAGTCCAGTCCGTCGACGCGCACCGCGCCCTCGGTGGGATCGTAGAAGCGGCACAAGAGCGAAACCAGCGTCGTCTTGCCCGCGCCCGACGGCCCGACCAGCGCCACGTTCTCGCCGGGCCGCACGTGCAGCGTGACGCCGTCGATCAGCGGCTTGTCGGTCGCGCGCCGGCCGTACCCGAACCGGACACCGTCGAACTCCACCTCACCGCGGAGCCGGCCGACCTCGCGCGCGTCCGGCGCGTCGCCGAGGGTGTCCTGGTGGTCGAGGATGGAGAAGACCTGGTCGATGCTGACCGAGGCGGTGCGCAGCGTCTTGTAGACGCCGCTCAGCGATTGGATGGGGGCGAACATCCCGGCCAGGTAGCCGAGGAACGCCACCAGCGTGCCCAGCGTCACCTCGCCGCGCGAGACGAGCAGCGCGCCGACGCCGATGACGGCGGCTCGCGCGAGGAGCGTGATGCCGTTCTGCGTGGCGGAGACGACGGAGTCGAGGCCCACGCCGCGCTTGACCACCCCGTTCGCGTCGCTGACCTCGTGCAGGAAGCGCTGCTTCTCGCGGTCCTCCATCGCGAAGCTCTTCACCGTGACGATTCCGCCCAGCACCTCGTTGAACCGCGCGTAGATGCGCGTCCAGCGGTCCATCAGGGTCCGCTCGCGCTCGAGCTGCAGCGGCATGGCGAGCTTGGCGACGGCGACGGGAAGCGGCGCGAACACCAGGGCGAGGATGCCGAGCCGCGCATCGAGGTGGAACATCATCGCGACCGCCAGGACCAGGTACCCTGCCGCCGGGAGCGTCGTGAAGGCGAACTCGGTGACCACGCCGACGAACCCCTGGATGCCGCGATCGAGGCGGGTCAGGATGGAGCCCACGCCGGTGGCGCGGTGGAAGCTGACCGGCAGCTGCTGCAGCTTCTCGACCGTCTTCTCGGTGAGGGAGAATTGCAGGTCGATGCGCGTCTTCCAGGTGAGCCAGTTCTGCACCGCGCCCAGGACCTCGCGGACGGCGCCGAGGCCCAGCAGTGCGGCGATGCCGAGCGCGATGGGACGCATCGCCCGGTCGCCCGACACCCGGTCGAACACGTACTTGAGCACCAGCGGCTCGGCCGCGGCGAGGCCGGCTGCGATCAAGGCGAGCGTCAACACCGCGCCGACCCCGGCCCGGAAGGGCCGCAAGAAGGCGAGGGCGCGTCGCAGGTGCGGCATCCGGGAATCCATGGTCGTGGAACAACGCAGCGACCGCGAATTTTTCGCGAATCGCCAGATTTTCACGCGCCCGCGTAGATCCGAGATCCGGGGACACCATACGTACGTCGTCGTATGGTGTCCCCCGATCCTTTTCAGCGGCCGGCGTAGATGCGGTCGATCGCGGCGGCCACGGCTGCCAGCTCCCCGGCACGTGGGTCGAACCGCTCCCCCGTGGCCAGCCGCGTGGCCCACTCCACCGCGGCGCGTCCGCCCCAGGCGTCCGGCGGCTCGACCAGGACTTCCCGCGCGGTGCCGCGGAACAGCTCGGCGCGGAAGTCGTAGAAGGAGCCGTTCACGTTCCGGAACGAGGCGCCTGCGGCGGACCCGTAGAAGGAAGCCTCGAGGACGCAGTCCTGGCCCGCCGCGAGGCGCCACGAGCAGGCGAGTTGCAGGCAGCAGCCGGTCGACAGCTCGAGGAGGGCGGAGCCGTGGTCCTCGACGGCCTGGCGGCCTCGCAGCCTGCGCCCCCTTTGCGACAGCGAGCTGGCCACCTTCTCGACCCCGGGCCCGCCGAGCAGCCACAGCGCGAGGTCGACCAGGTGGATCCCGAGGTCCATCACGCAGCCGCCGCCCGCGAGCCGGGCGTCGTAGAACCACGGCTTGTCCGGACCGTAGGCGTTGTGGAACACGAGGTTCGCCGCGTAGACCTCGCCCAGCTCGCCGAAGCGGGCGCGGATCGCCTGCACCGCCCGGGTGGACCGGTACGACAGGTCGACCGCGAGCAGGCGGTCCGCCAAGCGCGCCGCGTCGAGCACTATGCGGACCTCCGCCTCGGTACGGCCGAGCGGCTTCTGGCAGAAGACGGCGATCCCTCGGCGCAGCGCCGCGACGGACTGCTCGGCGTGCAGGGCGCTGGGGGTGGCGATCACCACGCCGTCCAGGTCCTGCTCGAGCAACGCGGCAAAGCCCGGGACGATGCGCGCCCCGGGGACGGACTCGAGAGCGGAGCGCGCCACCTCGGGCGCCGCGTCGGTGATGGCCGCCACCTCCGCGGCGCCGCTCCGCGCGATCGCTTCCATCCGGTTGCGGCCGATCCAGCCGACGCCCAGGAAGCCTAGCCGCGGCCGCCTCACGTCCGCACCAGCGCCTTGAGGAACCCGTCCGGCCGGGTGCGCACCGCCTCGAACGCCTCTCCCACGCGGGCGAGCGGGAACTCGTGCGTGTAGAGCGGGCGGGGATCGATTTGTCCGGAGGCGACTGCATCGATCGCCATCCGCATGCCCTCCAGGTACTCCCGGGGGTCGCGCTCGTGGGCGTTGACCACGTCGAGCCCGCGCCAGTTCCACAGGAAGAGGTTCACCTGCCGCGGACCATCCTGGTGGAACCCGGCAATCACGAGCCGCCCGCGCTCGCCGGTCAGCTCGCCCGCCAGATCGAGGGGCCGTTGCGCCCCGGCACACTCGATGGCGCGCTCGCACAAGCGCCCTGCGGTCAGCTCGCGCACCTCCTCGACGGCCCTGCCGCGGTCGTCCATCGGAATGACGATCTCCGCGCCGTAGTCGCGCGCGATCCGCTGCGCGAACGGCCGCCGGGCCAGCGCGATCACGCGGGCGCCGGCCTGCGAGGCGAGCCGGCACAGGAGCGCGCCCAGGAACCCGACCCCCACCACGGCGACCGTTTGCCCGGCCCGGATCTCGCTGCGGCGGAAGATGTTCATGGCGCACCCGAGCGGTTCGCCGGGGAACGGCTGTCCCTCGAGAGCCGGCGGGAGCGGGACCAGGGCGTCCCCGGACACCACGTCGTATTCGGCGAACGCGGTCGAGGAGAGGAAGGCGACGCGCCGGCCGGGCGTCAGGTCGCGCACCTCGGGGCTGGCCGCGTCCACCCTGCCCCAGCCTTCGTGCCCGGGATTGCCCGCGGAGAGGGGATACTTGAACCAATCCCGGCCTTCCCACAGCGGCAGGTTGGAGTGGCACACGCCGCATCCTTCCACCCGGATGCGGACCTGCCCGATCCCAGGTTCGGGCAGAGGGACCGTCTCGACCCTGATCTCTCGCGGCGCCACGATCACCGCCGCGCGCATCTCGCTCTTCATGCGGCCTCCGCCGCGGCGAAGATGCGGCTCGCCGCGCGGGCGCGGAAGGGCCTGCCGGCCCGGGGATCCGTACTGCAAGGGATTTCCCCGCCGCCCCCGCCAACGCAGGTTCCGGCATGGCCAGGTACGAGGGCACGCGCATCGCCGTTCTTGGCGGAGCCGGATTCCTCGGCTCGCACCTCTGTGAGCGGCTGATCGGGGAGGGAGCCGCCGAGGTCGTCGCGGTCGACAACCTGATCACGGGCTCCGAGCGGAACCTGGCCGGCCTGCGCGGCGGCCGCGCCTTCCGCTTCGTGCGGCACGACGTGACCGAGCCGTTCACCGTTCCCGGCGAGGTGCACTTCGTCTTCAACCTCGCCTCGCCCGCCTCGCCGATCGACTACGCGCAGCTCCCCATCGAGACGCTGCGCGCCGGCGCGCAGGGGACCGAGAACGGGCTGCGGCTCGCGCTGGAGAAGAGGGCGGTGTTCCTGCAGGCGTCCACCTCCGAGATCTACGGCGACCCGCTCGTCCATCCCCAGCGCGAGGACTACTGGGGCAACGTGAACCCCATCGGGCCTCGCTCCGTGTACGACGAGGCGAAGCGGTATGGCGAGGCGATGGTAGCGGCCTACCGCCGCGTG
>DASQBG010000062.1:0-9972 GCA_035635335.1 Myxococcales bacterium
CTACCGCCGCGACGCCAAGCGCGTCTACTACCTCTCGGCCGAGTTCCTCATGGGCCGGGCGCTCGCGAACAACCTGCTCAACCTGGGGCTGTACGACACCGCGCGCGAGGCGATGCGCATGATGGGCCTCGAGGTCTCCGACCTGCTCGAGCAGGAGGTGGACGCGGGGCTCGGCAACGGCGGCCTGGGGCGCCTCGCCGCCTGCTTCCTGGACTCGATGGCCACGCTGGACATTCCGGGATACGGCTACGGCATCCGGTACGAGTTCGGCATGTTCGACCAGGAGATCAAGGAAGGCTGGCAGATCGAGAAGCCGGACGAGTGGCTGCGGTTCGGCAATCCCTGGGAGATGCCGCGCCCCGAGTACTGGGTGCCGGTCGGCTTCGGCGGGCGCACCGAGGAGCACTCGGACCACGGGCGCCTCAAGGTGCACTGGGCCCCGGAGGAGCAGGTCATCGGCGTCGCCTACGACACGCCGATCGCCGGCTACGGCAACGCCACCGTCAACACGCTGCGGCTGTGGCGCGCGCGCGCCAGCGAGGAGTTCGACCTCACCCTCTTCAACGACGGCGACTACGAGCGCGCCGTGCTGGAGAAGAACCGGTCGGAGACGATCTCCAAGGTGCTCTATCCCAGCGACGTGAAGATGTTCGGGAGGGAGCTGCGCCTCAAGCAGCAGTACTTCTTCGTGGCGTGCTCGCTGCACGACATCGTCCGGCGCCACCTGGTGGCGCACAAGTCGCTGGACGACTTCGCCGACAAGGTCGCGATCCAGCTCAACGACACGCACCCGGCCGTCGCCATCCCGGAGCTGCTGCGCATCTTCGTCGACGAGCACCAGCTGCCCTGGGAGAAGGCCTGGGAGCTGACGGTCGCGACCTTCGGCTACACGAACCACACCCTGCTCTCGGAGGCGCTGGAGACCTGGCCGGTGGAGATCTTCGGCACGCTGCTGCCGCGCCATCTAGCGATCATCCTGGAGATCAACCGGCGCTTCCTGCGCCAGGTGATGAACCGCTTCCCCTACGACGAGCCGCGCATCTCGCGCATGTCGCTCATCGACGAGGGCGACGGGCAGCTCTCCTCGAAGCGGATCCGGATGGCCTACCTGGCGGTGGTGGGCTCGCACTCGGTGAACGGCGTGGCTGCCCTGCACACCCAGCTGCTCCAGCAGAACCTGCTCCACGACTTCAACGAGATGTGGCCGGACCGGTTCAACAACAAGACCAACGGCGTCACGCCGCGCCGTTGGCTGCTCGCCGCGAACCCGCTGCTCTCGGAGGCGATCACCGCCCGCATCGGCGACGGGTGGACGTTCGACCTGGGCGAGCTGCGCAAGCTGGAGCCGCTGGCCGACGACCAGACCTTCCGCGCCAGCTTCCGGGAGATCAAGCAGCGCAACAAGGAGCAGCTGGCGGCCTACATCGAGCGCGAGCACGGGATCTCCGTCGACCGCAAGTCGATCTTCGACGTGCAGGTGAAGCGGCTGCACGAGTACAAGCGCCAGCTGCTCAACCTGCTGCACGTCGTCGCGCTCTACCTGCGCATGAAGAACCAGCCCGATCTGCCCATGGTCCCGCGCACGTTCATCTTCGGCGGCAAGGCAGCGCCGGCTTACGCTACCGCCAAGCTGATCATCAAGCTGATCAACTCGGTGGCCGCGGTGGTGAACGCGGACCCGCAGGTGAAGGACAAGCTCAAGGTGGTGTTCCTGGCCAACTACCGGGTCTCGCTCGCCGAGCGCATCTTCCCCGGCTCGGACCTCTCCGAGCAGATCTCCACCGCGGGCAAGGAGGCGTCCGGCACGGGCAACATGAAGTTCGCGCTCAACGGCGCCCTGACCATCGGCACGCTCGACGGCGCGAACATCGAGATCCGCGACGAGGTCGGGCACGAGAACTTCTTCCTCTTCGGCTTCACGGCACAGGAGGTGCAGGACCTGCTCCGGCGCGGCTACCGGCCCCGCGACTTCTACGAGCAGAACGCCGAGCTGCGCGCGGTGCTGGACCTCATCCACGGCGGGTTCTTCGAGCCCGAGCACCCGGAGCTGTTCCGCCCGCTGGTGCAGTCGCTGCTCGACCACGATCCTTATCTGTTGTTGGCCGACTTCGCCTCGTACGCGGAATGCCAGCAGCGCGTGGAGCAGGCCTTCGTGGACGAGGAGGGCTGGACGCGGATGGCGATCCTGAACGTGGCGCGCATGGGGAAGTTCTCCTCCGACCGGACCATCCGCGAGTACGCGGAGCAGATCTGGAAGGCGCAATCGGTGCCGGGGTGATCCGCCGGTTGCTGCGCCTGCTGCGACCCGCGCCGAAGCCGCCTCCGCGGCAGCCCGCGGATCCGCGCGTGGCGGCTGATCCGTGGCTCGCCACGCTCTTCGCGCAGCTCGGCGATCGGTATCGCCTCGGCAGCGACGGTTCCGACGGCGCGCAGGTGCTCCGCCGCACCGCCCGCGCCCGCTTCAACCCGATGCAGGTGTGGCTCCGCCCCGGCGAGCACGCCGTCCTGGGCGACTACCAGGTCCGCGCGCACGGCGACGGCGGCGCCGACCAGGCCCGGGCGCTGCTCGATGCGCGCGTCACCCCGGCGCTGCACCACTTCGGGCTCGACTCCGCCGGCGATACGGTCGAGGAGTGGGGCGGCCACGTGCTGACGCGGCGGTACCAAGGCCGCTGCGACGATCCGGCCCAGGGCGCGGCGGCAATCCGCTACATGTGCCAGGAATCGGAACAGCTCATCGACACTGCGGCGGAGTGAGGCCGATGATGTCCTCATCGTCGTTCGACGCGCCCCGGATCGCGTCTAGGGTTGGAAGCGGCCACGGCGACTCATCCGGGAACTCTCCGGTCGTCAGTTTGATGTGCAGCCACGCCTTTCCTCGCCAAACCGCGACGCGGCTCTCCGTGTTGCCCTTGGTCAGGCGGTAGAGGCGCTCGACTTCCTCGAAGGGCATGCTCTCCGGATGCTGGAGGAACTCAGGGATTCCGGAGGCCTCCCGCCTAGCGGCTTCCACACCCTGGCGGTGTTTCCGCAAGAACGCCAGGTCCTCCTGGCTGACCAAGGCGACCATCGGGTAGCCGTGGCGAGACACGACGACACGCTGCCCGCCCGCGGCCACTGTGTTCGCCAAGTCCTTGAGGTGCACGCGAAAATGGCTCACCGATACGGAAACTTCGTCCATCCCCCGACCCTGCCACACGGGTCTGACATCCCGCCCCAGAGAAAAAATAATTTTTTTTTCGGGGCGGCGGGATCCCTCCTGACCGCCCGTGCGGGAGGGCGGTGCGTCAGCGTCAGCGCGACAGCTTGACGGCGTGACCAAGCCGTTCCGTGAGGATCGCTTGGAGCCGGTCCCACAGGTCCTCGCCGGTGCGCGAGTCGAACCAGCGGCCCGTCTTCGGGTCCGGGGAGAAGTGACCGGCGGCGAGGTTTGCCGCCACCCAGATCTGCCGCGCGGCCGAGTGGCTGTTCACGACGACCTTGGGACCCTCGTCGAGCTCCAGGGTGAGGATGCCGTCCGCGAGATCGACGTCGACGCCGTCGAGGGCAGAGAGCGCCTCCTCGATGCGCTCCAGCTCGTCCGAGGCGAGCCGCTCGAATTGCTTCTCGTCCATCACGGTGCCTTTCGGCCGGCGAGCGACCGCAGCGCTTCGCCTTCGAGGCGACACACCTCCCATTGCTCCATCAGGCGCGCGCCCAGCGAGCGGTAGAAGTCGATCGACGGCTGGTTCCAGTCCAAGACGCTCCACTCGAACCGGCCGCACCCCTCCCGGACCGCGATGCGCGCCAGCTCGACCATCATCGCCTTCCCGATGCCGCGCCCGCGCAGCTCGGGCCGGACGAACAGGTCTTCCAGGTACAGGCCCGGTTTCCCCAGCCAGGTGGAGAAGCTGAAGAACCAGAGGGCGAAGCCCGCCACCTGGCCGTCCTCCTCGGCGATGAGCACCGAGAAACGTGGATTGGGCCCGAACCCGTACCGCAGGAGGTCTTCCTCGGTCGCGACCACCGCCTCCGGAGCGCGCTCGTACTCGGCCAGGTCCCGCACCAGGCGGAGGATGACGGGCACGTCGGCGGGTGTGGCAGTCCGGAGTCGCGGCACGCACTCGTCTCTACCGCACGGCGGGCGACCTGTCAGGCGGCCAGGCGTGGCGCGCGCGCAGGCTGCGTTAAGATTCACCGGCGCCGATGGTCGAGCCACTCCGCATCCTCAGCTACAACGTCCGCTACTTCGGACACTCGCTGCGAGGCCTCGCCTCGACGCGCACGGGGAAGCGGTCCATCGCCCGCGGGATCGCGTCCCTGGCGCCCTTGCCGCACATCGTCTGTCTGCAGGAGGTGGAGACCTCCTCCCTGCGGTCGACGCTCGCTTTCCGCCCGGCCAACCCCGAGGAGACGCAGCTCGAGTCCTTCATGGCCGAGTTGGAGCGCGCCTTCCAGGAGCTGGACCGTCGCTTTCCCTACGAGGCGTTCTACTTCCGCGCCCACGCCAACCGCATCGGCACCCGTGCCCTCTCCACGATGGGCCTCGCCATGGTGGTGGACACGACCCGGCTGCGCGTCGAGCGCCACAACGCGCTCGAGCCGCACCTGATCACCCACCACCATGTGCGACGCTTCAAGGACCGCAAGCAGGCGCGCATCTGTGCCCACTTGCGCGTCACCGACCGCAACGGGCGGGCGCTGCACGTCTTCAACACGCACCTGAGCCTGCCCACGCCCTTCGCCAAGGAGTTCTGGACCGGCACCGAGCGCATGGGTTACGGCGTCAACCAACTGCACGAGGCGCGCACATTGGCCGCCTTCGTGCGCGGCCAGTCGAGCGGAGAGCCGCTGGTCGTGTGCGGGGACTTCAACTCGCCGCCCGGCTCGCCCGTCTACAAGTACCTGACGGAGGAGGCCGGACTGACCGGCGTGCAGAACGCCATCGGCCAGATCCGCGGGCGACCGCGCGAGTTCCCCACCGCCGGATTCCTCTCGCTGCGCATGCACCTCGACCACCTGTTCTGCAACGGAAAGGTCCGCTGGCTGGACCTCGACGGCACCTTGCCGTTCGGCGACCGGCGCAACCCGTTCCACGGGAAGAGCGATCACGTGCCGCTGATCGGCCGCTTCGAGATCGACGGCGCATGACCGCGCCGGACGTCGTTTGCTTCGGCGAGGCGCTGGTCGACCTGCTGCCGGATCGCCCTGGCCGGCTGCGCGACTGCGAGCGCTTCGAGGTCCACTCGGGCGGCGCTCCGGCGAACGTTTCGGTCGGCCTCGCCCGGCTCGGAGTGCCCACCGCGTTCTGCGGCGTGGTCGGCGACGACGAGTTCGGCCACTTGCTCGCCCGCAAGCTGCGCGACCAAGGCGTGGACGCGCGACTCCGCTTCGCCGCCGAGGCGCGCACCGGCCTGTGGTTCGTCGCGCTGGACGAGCGAGGCGACCGCACCTTCTTCAGCCCCGGCGGCCTGGACAGCGCCGACAAGCACATCAGCCGCCAGGACGTGCTCGCCGCGCCCATCGGCGAGGCGCGCTGGCTGCACTGCGGCTCGTCCTGCCACATCCGTCCCGAGGGACAGCGCGCGCTGAAGGCCGCCGTCGCGCGCGCGGCCGAGGCAGGGGCGCGCGTCTCGTTCGATCCGAACGTGCGCGCCCACCTGTGGCGGAACCTGCGCTCCCTTCGCTCGCTCTGCGAGTCCGTCTTCCCCGCCTGCGCGCTGGTCAAGCTCTCCGAGGACGAGTGCGAGGCGTGCGTCGGGGAGCGCAATCCGGAGCGGGCCGCCACGCTGCTACGCGACCTCGGCGTCCGCATCGCCTGCATCACGCTGGGCGAGCGCGGCGCGATCGCGCTGCGCGGCGAGCGCTGGTTCCGCGCCGAGGCGCCTCGGGTGCAGGTGGTGGATACCACCGGCGCGGGCGACGGCTTCGTGGCGGGCCTGCTCTCGCGACTGGCCCGCGACCCCGATCCGCCGGACGAGGCGCTGCAGAGCGCGCTCGAGCTTGGCTGCGCGGTGGGCAGCCGGGTGTGCACGCAGATGGGCGCGGTGGCGGGCTTGCCGCGAGCGTGACGCACAGCCGCACTGCGGCTAGAAGACACCGGACCATGTCCGTGCCGGAAAGCGCAGCGCCACCCTATGGGGGGCGGGTGGAGGCGCCGCGTCTCCTGGGCGAGCTGCGCGAGCTGCTGCGGCTGGCCGTGCCCATCGCGGTGGCCCAGGCGGGCATCGCGCTGATGGGCGTGGTGGACACCGCGGTGGTGGGCCGCCTGGGGGCCGCCGCGCTGGGCGCGGTAGGGCTCGCCAACGGCATCTTCTTCGCCGTCGCGGTGATCGGGATTGGCACCGTCATGGGACTCGACCCGCTCATCGCGCAGGCCTTCGGTGCGCGGGATCGGCCGCGGACGCGCGCGCTGGTCTGGCAGGGAGCGTGGCTGGCGCTGATCGTCTCCGCCGTCCTGGCAGTGCCGCTGGCGTTCGCGCCGGGACTCATCGACCTGGCCGGCATCGAGCCGGAAGTCGCTCGCGGGGCCAAGCAGTTCCTCTGGGCCCGCCTGCCCGGATTGTTGCCGATGCTGCTGTTCATCGGGCTCCGCGCATACCTGCAGGCCGCGGCGGTGCTGCGGCCGCTGCTCGTCGCAACCGTGCTGGCCAACCTCGCCAACTTCTTGCTCGACCTGCTGCTCGTCTTCGGCGGCGCGAACCTTCCGGCGTGGTCGGGCCCTCTGCGGCATGTCCCGGCGATGGGCCCCGCTGGCTCGGGGCTCGCCACCACGCTGTGCAGCTTCCTGCAAGCCGGCGTGCTGCTCGCCGCCGCTTCCCCCCTGCGCGAGCCCGTCGCGCCCCCGCGCGCGCCAGACCTGCGCGACCTGCGCGCCGCCGCCCGGGTCGGAGTCCCCGTCGGCCTGCAGATGGGCGCGGAGGTCGGCGTGTTCACCCTGGTCGGCGTGCTGGCGGGGCGGCTCGGGCAGATGAGCATCGCCGCGCACCAGGTCGCGATCTCGCTCGCCAGCTTCACCTTCTGCGCCGCCGTGGGCGTCGGCAATGCCGGCTCGGTTCGGGTGGGCTGGGCGATCGGCGCGCGCGACTCGCGGGCGGCGCGGCGCTCCGGCCTGATCGCCTTCGCCGCCGGCGCCTCGATCATGACGCTCTCCGCGCTCGCCTTCTGGCTCTTCCCGCGCCAGGTCGCCTCGCTGCTCAGCGACCGCGCCGACGTCATCGCCGCCTCGGCGCCGCTGCTCGCCGTGGCCGCGGTGTTCCAGATCTCGGACGGCGTGCAGGCGGTGGGGGCCGGAGTGCTCCGAGGCGCCGGCGACACCCGCTTCGCCTTCCTCGCCAACCTGGTAGGGCACTACGCGGTGGGTCTCCCGGTGGCGGTGGCGCTCGGCCTCTTCGCGGGACGCGGGGTCCTCGGGCTGTGGTGGGGACTTTGTGCCGGGCTCACCGCCGTGGCCGTGGCCCTGCTGTGGCGCTTCCTCCGGCTCTCGTCGCGGGACATCGCTCCCCTGGAGAAGCACCCGATTCCGCATATATAGGGAGAAGTGTGGAAGAGGCGCTTGGCTGCGCGCATGAGCTGAGCGATCCTGACACGGGGGTTCCCGCACATGATCCGGTTCCTGGCTGCCGCCGCGCTGGCGCTGCTCGCGTTCGACGCGCGCGGCGCGGAAAAGAAGAAGCCCGCTCCGTCGCCCGAGGTCCCGCTGCCGACGCTCGAGCAACTGCCCCTCCCGCCGGTGGCAAGACCCGTGCGCATCGGTGTCGGAGTGGCGGGCGATCTCGATCCGGCGGCCGCGGGCCGGCTCGCAGCGTCGCTGCGCTCGATCGCCGCGCTGGCGCCGCTCGCGCGGGAACCCGTCGCTCTCGCCGCGGATCGATGCGAGGCGGATGCCTGCCTGTCCACACTCGGCGCCGCGCAGCAGGTCGACCAGGTCCTCTTTGCCCGCGTCTCCGGCGGGGTGCTGGCGCTGCGTGCGCTGGACCTCTCCGGAGCCAAGCCGCCCGGCGAAGCGCGGCAATCCGCGCCGTCGGACCCCGCCGAGCTGCGCGCCGCGGCCGAGGCACTGGCGTGCAAGCTGCTGGTCCCCGCCGGATGCACGGGCGAGGCGCAGATCGACGCGGCTGGGTCTTCCATCGAGGTCGACGGAAAACCCGGCGCGCCCCGCCTCACGCTGCCGGTCGGAGTGCACGCGCTGGTCGTGCGGTCCGGCGACTCGCTCGCGCGCCGTTCGCTGCCCATCCTGCACGAGAAGCCGGTGGCGCTGTCGCTACGGCGCAACGAAGGGCAGCTCGCGTTGCTCACGCCAGAGGAGGTGGCCCAGCGCGTGGTCGCGTCCGCGGAGCTGACCGCCCCCCCGCCGCGCCGCTGGACGCGCACGGCCGGCTACGTGGCCGCGGGCGCCGGAATCGTAGCCGCCGGCATCGCGGTCGCGGAAGGCATCCGCAGCCGATCGATGCTCGACCAGGCGGAGAGCGGCTACCGCGCCAACGGGAACGTCTACCGCCCCGCCGATCTGTCCAACCTCCAGTCCGGGAACTCGGCGGCGCGCGCAGCGAACGTGCTGTTCGCCGCCGGCGGCGTGCTGATCGCGTCCGGGCTCGTGCTCGCCTTCGCCTTCTGACCATGCGCGCCCTCTTCCTCGCCATGGTCGTGCTCGCCGCCGGTTGCCGCACCGGCAGTCTGGGCCACTGCAATTCCGATTCCGACTGCGCTTCCGGCTCCACCTGCGACCGCGCGGAGAACGTCTGCACCGTGCGCGCGAACGACTGCTTCCCCGGCTGCGCCGCGGGCCTCAGCTGCCAGAGCGCGGCGTGCGTGGACGTGACGCCGCCGTCGATCACCGCCATCGCGGTCACCACCCCGCCCGACTTCCCCCCCGGTATCTACAAGGGAGACGACGCCGGAACGCTTTCCGTCTCCGCGCAGATCGCCGACGTATCCGGAGTGCAGAACGTCTGCCTAGAGGCCTCGGGCGAGACGGGTTGCCCCCACCCCGGCAGCAGCGCGGGCGGAGGGGTGTGGACCTTCACCATGCCACGCGCACCCACGGTGGGCACCCTCGACGGCACGCCGGTCTCGTTCACCATCGAGGCAGACGACGCGCCCGCGGGGAGACCGCCCAATCACGCCGCCGTCACGAGCTTCGTCCGGTTCGACAACTCCGGCCCGACCATCCAGATCGCCGCCGACGCCCAGCCGTACACGCGCGTGCTCGCGGACGGCACGACGGCGGACCTCATCCCCGTGCAGGCCACCATCACCGACGCGACGGGCGTCTGCCAGGTGGGCGCGTGCAGGCCGAAGCTGACGGTCGGAGGGGTCAGCTCATCCTCCACGGCGCAGGATGGCGGCTCGTTCTTCTTCAATCTCGACGCGACCAAGGCGGCGCTGGGCGCCGAAAGGCCGCTCGGCTTCACGGTCACCGCCCAGGATTCGCTAGGGCACCAGGCCAGCGCGACTGGCTCGCGGTTCGTCGACGACAGGAAGCCCGCGGTCACGGTCAAGGTGTTCCGCGACGGAGACGCGGAACCGACGAGCGGCTTGCAGCCCCCTGCCGCCGCGCCGAACACCGGACACGACGGGAACACCTTCCTGTATTCGGACGTGGTCCACCTGAAGGGGACGGTCGCCGACGACGGCGGCATCGGGGACGTGTCGTGGCGCATCGACGGAATTGCCATCGACGGCGGCGTCAGCGCCGGAACGCCCCACGCCATCTGCGACGGCGGGACGAGCTGCTCGTTCGACGTGCAGGTGGCCTTGAACGCGCCCTCGAACGGCGAATTCCACACGCGGGGAGTCCGTGCCGTGCCGGCGAACCTGCACGCGACCAATGGAGAAACGAGTGTCCCGGTCGGCAATCTCCAAGTAGTGGTGACCGCCGCGGATCGCGCGCGGACCGCAGCCGGAGAGGCAGTCTCCAACGTATCCGCGCCCAGCACGTCCGTGCACACGACCCGCTTGCTCTGGCTGGCCAACCTGCCCGACGGGGCCTTC
>DASQBG010000063.1:0-45971 GCA_035635335.1 Myxococcales bacterium
GGGCGACGCTGACGATCACGTCCAGTCCGGACTCCGCCATCGGCGAGGTGCCGTTCGCGGTCCAAGCGACCTCGGGCACCGTCACGCAGACCGCGGCCGCGACCGTCGCCGTCATCGACCGCGACTTCGCCATTTCCACGGACAAGACCAGCACCACGCTGGGAATTGGCGGCAGCGCGGAGGTCCGCGTGACGATCTCGCCCCTGTTCGGCGCCTCCGAGGTGGTCATCTTCTCGGCTTCCCTGCTGTCCCGGGGCGTGCAGGCCTGGTTCGATCCCGTCTACACCCGCGTCGGCGAGTCGACGACGCTGCAGCTGCGGAGCGCGCCGTTCCTGTCGCCCGGACAGAGCAACGTCAAGATCACCGCGACGGGCACCCTGACCTCGCACAGCGCCGTCATCAGCTTGCGCACGCTGTTCCAGCCGCTGGCGACCATCCTCGACCCCACGCCGTACTCGCACATCAGCGGGATCAAGCGCGTGGCCGTGACTGGCGGAGCGAGCCTGGGCACCACCTTGAAGAGCATCGAGCTGTACCTGGACGGCCAGAAGATCCCCGGCCTCGTCGCGCAGACCTCTCCGGCGCAGTTGATGTGGAACACGGAGTCCGCCAACGACGGCCCGCACCTGCTTACCGCCCGTGCCACGGACGCGGAGGGCAACCAGGGCTCCTCGCCCGGAGTGGCAATTTGGATCGAGAACAAGGGCGAATGCGGCTGCTCGGCCAACGGGGGAGGGTGGGAGGCGATCGGCTTGCTCGGGCTGCTCGCGGCCATCCGGCGCCGCCGATAAGGCGTCGCGCCACGGAACCGGCGGCGGCTATTGGTGCGCGAGGTGCTGGATGATGCGCACCACGCGCTCGCGCTCGGCCGCGTCGTCGGTCACGTGCAGCGACTTGCGGTACCACTCCACCGCCGTCCTGCGGTTCCCGCGGCGCGCCTCGGCGGAGCCCATCAGCCGCATCGCGTGCGAGAGGTCGCGCCGGGGCAGCGCCGGCTGCGCCAGCACCGGGGCGAGCGTCCTCTCCGCGCCGCGCGCGTCGCCGGCGGTGACCTGCAGCTGCGCGCGGCGCAGGGCGGCGCGCGCCGGCGTGGGAGCCTCCTCCGGATCGGCCGCCTCGGGCGGAGCTTGGTCGATCCGTCGCGGCGCGGCGAGCTCGGCGCCCACCTGCGTAGCGGCGGCGAACGGTGCGTCTTCGGGCTGCGTCCCGCGGCGGAGGAGCGCGGCGGCGCCGCCCACGAGCGTGGCGGCGGTGATCGCCGCCGCGGCGAGCGCCGCCCAGCGGCGGCCGAAGCCGTGCGAGGGCCCATTCACGCCTCGCGCGCGGAAGGTGCGCTCCGGCGTGGGGTCGTTCCCCACGGCGGGAAGGGCGAGGACAGGGATCGGGTCGGGGAGGGGCGCGGGCGACTCGGCGCCCGCGGTGGCGCGGTCGGCAACGGGAAGGAGCGCGCGCAGCGCGGCCGCCATCTCCTCACCGCTGCCGAAACGCTGCTCGGGGTCCTTGGCCAGGGCACGGGCCAGGGCGGCCTCGAGCTGGGGGTGAGCCTTGCGGCCGACGTCTCGCAGCGAGAGCGGCTGCTGCTCCAGGTGCGCGGCGACCATCTCCTCGGCGGTGGACCCGAGCACCGGGAGTCGGCCCGAGATGCACTGGAAGAGCAGGGCGCCCAGCGAGTACAGGTCGGAGCGCGGGCCCGCGACTCCGCCGCCGGCCTCCTCGGGAGAGAGGTACGCCGCGGTGGACAGCGGCAGCGGCACGTCGTCGGGGAGGTCCGCGCGAGCGAGCAGGTGCGCGGTCGCGGCGTCGAGGAGAACGGCGCGCTCGCTCCCGTCCTCGTCGCGGCTCACGGCCACGTTGGCGGGCTTGAGATCGAGGTGCAGCACCCCGGCCGCGTGGAGCGCGCCGAACGCCTCGGCGAGCTGCGCTCCCAGCTCCAGCGCGCGCGAGGCGACGATGCGGCCGCGCGAGCGCAGCTCGTCCGCGAGCGTCGCGTCGCCGCCGCTGCGGTAGACGAGAAAGACCGCGCTGGCGAGCTGGACGCCTCCGGTGACGAGCGGTGCGACCGCTGGGTGCTCCATCGCGGGCAGCTGCGCGACCCGCTGCACCTCGAGGAGGAAACGCTGCACCGTCGCCGGATCGGGGGCGTAGGCGTGCAGCAGCTTCACCACCACCGCCGAGCCGTCGGCCGCCTCGGCCAGCCACGAGGTCGAGAAGCGCCCCGCGCCGAGCTGGTGGACGAGCTTGCAGCCCGCGACGTCGCTCTCGCGCAGGTGCGACCGCGGCTCGGGCGGCACCAGGCCCTGGCAGGCGTCGCAGAGCGACTGGTCTCCCCCCGACGGGGTGAAGGGTCCGCCGCAGTGCGCGCACTTCGCCGGCGTGGGCGCGCCACGCGCCTCGGCGGTCAGGGTCTGCATGGAGGGGACTTTAGCGCAGGCGCCGTCCGGGTACGCAGGTAGGAAGCATGCGCACCTCCACGCCCCCCGGTGCACGGTTCAGGATGAGCGTGACGGAGATCACACTCGGGGTTCGGGGTCGCTGTCGCCGTCGCTGTCGCACTCGCCGTCGCCGTCGCTGTCGCTGTCGCCGTCGGAGATCGACGTCCGGTTGCGAGACGCTGTGCGCTGGTCCATGCGGCGTCAGCCTGGTGTACCTTGCCCCCGTGCCCGGCGAGAAGCTCCCCGAGGAATTCGCCCCGACCGGGCCCAAGCTGTCGCGGTTCCCCATCCAGCCGGCCCCTCCGGTACGGCCGCACCTGTTCGGGGACGAGGCGCGATTCGCCGCGCGGCTGGCCCTCCTCGCCGGAGGAGCGGAGCTGGCGGCGTGGCTCTGGTTCGCGCGACTGCTCGCGCACCGCGGGCCGGCGTGGGCGGCGCTGGCGTTCGCCGGTTGCCGGCTGCTGCGGCCGCTGTGGGCTTGGCTGGGGACCCGGCTGCGGCGGGGAGCAGTCGCGTTCGCGCTCCTGGCCGTGTCGCTGCTGGTGCAGGGCTTCGCGACGGTGAGCTTCGCCGATGCTCTGGGCGTGGTGGCTGCAGCATTGCCTGCCGTGGCGGACCTGTGCGCGACGGCCGTTGCCGACTCGGTGACCGTCGAGCGGCGCTCGGCGGCGTACTCCTGGCTCGACATGGCCCAGGGCCTCGGCTGCGGGCTGGGCCTGGCGATCGGCGTGGCGGAGCCCAGGCTGGCGCCCCTGCTGGGGACGGCTGCCCTGCTGGTGGGCAGCCTGGGCATTCCCGACCTGCGCGACCGAGGCACGCCGCGCTCCACCTGGCCGGTCCGGCTCCGCCTGCAGATCTTGCGGACGCCGCTGGCCCGACAGCTCGCCCTGGTGGCGGCCGCCGGCGGCGGGTGCGCGGCCGCGGCGGCGGTGCGGTCGTCGTGGGGCTGGTGGGCGGTCCTGCCGCCTCTGCTGGGCATGGCGGTGGCGGCGCGCGCCGAGGCGGCGGCGCGCAACGCCCTGGTCATCCCGCGCCTGCTGGCGGCGGCCGGCGTGCTGGCGCTGGCCCTGCGACTGGTCGCGCCGCCCGCGGCAGTCGGGGTGGGCCTCTTCGCGCTGGGCGGCCTGTGCGCGGCGCTTCCGGGAGCCGTCGCGCGCGCAGCCGGCGAGATGGAGCGCGCGGTCGCCTCGAGCCTGGCGTGGAGCGCGCTCGCGCTTGGCGCCGGCGTGGGCCTCGCC
Source organism: Myxococcales bacterium (assembly GCA_035635335.1). Lineage (GTDB taxonomy): Bacteria > Myxococcota > Myxococcia > Myxococcales > 40CM-4-68-19 > VBKO01. The sequence continues at coordinate 3,671 of DASQBG010000063.1, forward strand.
TGCTCCGCGCTGGCATGATACCCTGCGCGCTCGAATGAATGAGCATTCATTCAGTGGCGAGGATCGCCGGATCGCGCCGCCGTTCACGGCCGAGCACGACCTCTTCCGCAAGACCCTGCGCGACTACGTGGTGCGCGAGCTGGCACCCCACGCGCTCGAGTGGGACGAGGCCGGGATCTTCCCCCGCGAGGTGTTCCGCCAGCTGGCCGAGCTGGGCGCCCTGGGCGTGAACTACCCGGAGGAGGTGGGCGGCTCCGGAGGCGATTTCTGGCAGGCGGTGGTGCTGGCGGAGGAGCTGGTGCACAGCCGCAACTCGGGCGTGAACATGGCGGTGCTGGTGCAGTCGCAGATCGCCACCCCGATCATCCAGGAGATCGGCACCACCGAGCAGAAGAAGGAGTTCCTCGCCCCGGCGCTGGCCGGCGAGAAGATCGCCGCCCTGGGCATCTCGGAGCCCGACGCGGGCAGCGACGTCGCGCACCTGCGCACCACCGCCCGGCGCTCCGGCGACGACTACGTGATCGACGGCGCGAAGATGTGGATCACCAACGGCACGCGCGCGGATTTCATCACTCTCGCGGTGCGCACCGGCGGCCCGGGCTACGGCGGGATCTCGCTGGTGACCTTCCCCACCGACGTGAAGGGGTTCTCCGTCTCCAAGAAGCTGCGGAAGGTCGGCAACCTCTCCAGCGACACCGCGCTGCTCTTCTTCGAGGACTGCCGGATCCCCGCCCGCTACCTGCTCGGCGAGGAGAACCAGGGCTTCTACCACGTGATGACGAACTTCCAGTGCGAGCGCCTGATCGCCGCCATCGGGGCCGTCTCCGGGATGGACCAGATGGTCGAGGAGGCCCTCCGCTACGGAAACGAGCGCGAGGCCTTCGACAAGCCGCTGGTCAAGTTCCAGGTGTGGAGGCACCGCTTCGTCGAGCACCTCACCTCGATCGAGGCGGCGCGCTGGCTCACCTACCGGGCTTGCGACCTGTTCGCGCGCAAGGAGCCGGCGGTGAAGGAGATCAGCATGGCGAAGCTCTTCGCCGGCGACCTGATCCAGCGCGTGGTCTACGACTGCATGCAGTTCCACGGCGGCATGGGGTACGTGGTCGAGACGCCCATCGCCCGCGCCTTCCGCGACGCGCGGCTGCTCAGCATCGGCGGCGGGACCAGCGAGATCATGAAGGAGATCATCGCCAAGCTGGTGCCTGGATTCTGACCGGCGCGGTATAGAAGCTCCGTGGCCGAGCTGCCCGCCGCAGAGCCGCGCGAACCATCGCCCGCCGCGCCCCCGTTCGAGGCGCTCACGCCGTTCGAGCGGCTCGCGTTCCGGGTCATGCGCTGGGCGAACGTCGGCGGCGGGGCCGGCCTCGGGGCGCGCTGGCAGCGCTGGATCCTGGAGCCCATCTTCGCGCTCCTCATCCGCCGCCGGCTCGTGATTCGGGGCCTCGAGCGTCTCGAGTCGATTCCGCCCGACGCGTCGATCCTGCTGGTCGCCAACCACCGTACCTTCTTCGACCTCTTCGTGCTGGGCTGGATCCTGGTTCGGACCTGGAGGCAGCGCTGGCGGACCTCCTTCCCCGTGCGGGCGAACTTCTTCTACGAGAACCCGCTGGGGCTGCTCATCTGCCTCCTGCTCTCGGGCGGGTCGATGTTCCCGCCCTTCTTCCGCAACCCCCGGTCGAAGGGGTTCAACCGCTACAGCCTCTCCCTCGTGCAGGCCAAGCTGCGCACCCCCCGCAACCTGATCGGCTTCCACCCCGAGGGAACGCGCAACAAGGGACCGGACCCGTACCAGCTGTTGTCGGCGCAGCCAGGGGCCGGCGAGGTGGCGCTCAAGTCGCGCCCCGTGGTGGTGGTGCCGGCCTTCGTGACCGGGCTCTCCAACAAGCTGCTCCGCGAGATCGCCGCCAACCTGCGCGGCCGCGATCCGATCGTCGCCGTGTTCGGCGAGCCCATCGATCTCTCCGCGTTCCCCGCCGAGACGCGGCTCACCCATCACAAGAAGTGTGCGGACCTCTTCTGCGAGCGCATCTCCGCCCTGATGGAAGACGAGAAGCGGATCCGCGGCGCAGCTACCGCTGCTTCTCCGGAGCGGGTCCGGTCCGGACGCTGACCAGGCGCGGGCGAAGCAGGGCGGTGATGGTACGTTCCAGCTCCTCGGGCTCGAAGGGTTTGCCGACGTAGCCCTGCGCGCCCATCAGCTCGGCTTCCCACTCGAACCCGAAGCCGGAGATGATCACCACCGGCACGTCCTTGGTGTCCGGGGCCGCGCGCAGCTTCTGCAGCAGCTCGCGGCCGTTCATCACCGGCATCTGCAGGTCGAGCAGCACCAGGAGCGGCGGCTTCTGCTCGATCCGCTCCAGCGCGTCCTTCCCGTTCCCGGCTTCCTCGACCTGGTAGCCCTTCATCTCCAGGGCGGCGCGCAGGCCTTCGCGGAAGTCGGTGTCGTCGTCGACGACGAGGATGTAGGGCCAGCGGCGCATCGGGGCGGGGGCCTCCCGTTCCGGCCCTGATCTAACGACGATCCGTCGGGAACGGAAGGGGGCGCTCGGCCGGCTGGCCGGTTCTGGACCTGCAATGTGATAGCCAGCCTCCCTCCTCTCCGGCAGCGCTGCGCTTTTCATGGCGCGGGCAGTATGGGATGCCGTGGGCGGGCCTCGAGCGAAAGCAGCCGTCGATGGGTCGAATGGTCGGAGCGGAGAAGGGCGCCATCCGCCGGCACCGGCACGCGCCGGCCCCAGTTCGGCTGTCCGTTGAGGTGCGCGGAGGTGGGTATGCCGGGAGCGTCGTGCGCGCTGCCGCGAAGCAGCAACTGGCCGCGCTGCGGCTCTCGCGCGAGCTCTCGCTGGCCCTGGTCTCCGACCGCCGGATTCGCGCGCTGAACCGCGAGTGGCGCGGGAAGGATCGCCCCACCGACGTGCTCTCGTTCCCGCAGCACGGCGCCTCGATCGGGGACGTGGTCATCTCGCTCGACACCGCCCGCCGGCAGGCCCGCGAGGGCGGCTGGAGCCTGGCCGCCGAGCTGCGCAGGCTGCTCGCGCACGGGCTGCTGCACTGCCTCGGGCACGACCACCACACGGCGCAGGAGGCCCGCCGCATGGCCGCCGCCGAACGGCGCCTGCTCGGCCGCCAGGGCATGGTCGGGGAGTAGTTCCTTTGCGCGCGACAGTCCGCTACCCTGCGGAGCGATGGCTTCCCCTTCTCCGGAACTGGACGAGCTTTCGCGGCGCCTCGCGGCGCTGCGGGGGTCGCTTTGACATCGAGCGGAAACGCGCCCGCGTCGAGCTGATCGAGCGCGAGAGCGTGCAGCCCGGCTTCTGGGAGGACCAGAAGCGCGCCCAGCACCTCTCCCGCGAGAAGAGCCAGCTGGAGCTGGCCATCGCCACGTTCGAGCGCGAGAAGGAACGGCTGGAGGACGCGCTCGCGCTCCACGAGCTGGCCGAGGAAGCGAACGACGAGCAGGCGAGGGCCGAGGCGAAGGTCGCCACGCGCGAGGCGGGGCAGGGCGTCGAGCGGCTCGAGCTGTCGCGCATGCTGAGCGGCGCCCAGGACCACCTGAACGCGATCGTGGAGATCAATGCCGGCGCCGGGGGCACCGAGTCCCAGGACTGGGCGCAGATGCTCTACCGGATGTACACGCGCTACGCGGAGCGCAAAGGATGGGAGGTCGAGCCGGGTGACTTCCAGCCGGGCGAGGAGGCGGGCCTGAAGAACGCCTCGTTCATCGCGCGCGGCGACCATGCCTACGGCTGGCTCAAGGCGGAAGTCGGGGTGCACCGGTTGGTGCGCATCTCCCCCTTCGACGCGAACGCGCGCCGGCACACCAGCTTCGCCTCGGTCTTCGTCTATCCCGAGGTCGACGAGGACATCGAGGTGGTGATCAACCCGATGGACGTGCGCACCGACACCTTCCGCAGCTCGGGCGCCGGCGGGCAGAAGGTGAACAAGACGGACTCGGCGATCCGTCTGACGCACCTGCCCAGCGGTATCGTGGTGTCGATGCAGAACGAGCGCAGCCAGCACAAGAACCGCGACATGGCCTGGAAGGTGCTGCGCTCGCGGCTGTACGAGCTGGAGCTGCGCAAGCAGCAGGCGGAGCGCGACAAGGTGGAGGCGTCCAAGGCGGACATCTCCTTCGGCTCGCAGATCCGCAACTACGTGCTCGCGCCCTACCGCATGGTGAAGGACGTGCGCACCGGCGTGGAGAGCGGGAACCCCGATGCGGTGCTCGACGGAGATCTCGATCAGTTCATCCAGCCCTATCTGCTCGGCGTGCGGCGCAAGGATCGGCCGGGCAGCTCCCCCGAGGCGGAGGTCTAAGACGTGGCCATCATCCACTACGACGTGACGTTCTCCGGGAACACGCCCACGCTGATCGATCTGAAGCGCCAGATCGAGAAGCGCACCGGGCTCGAGGTGCACCTCTGGAAGGACGCGCTGGACAAGGACCTCGAGCACGAGTGGCCGCACATCGGGCACGTGCGCGAGTCGGGCTCCTTGGAATGCAACGAGTGCGACGACTGCGACCTGGAGATCACGATCGGCACCAGCGGAGTGCGGGTGACCTTCGTCGATCCCAGCGTGCAGACCTACTTCCGCGACTCCATCGTCGCCTCGCTGGTCGACCTGGGCGGCGAGTGGAAGGCGAGGCTGTCGCCGCTGGTCGGCAAGAAGTGGACCGAGCTGTCGCCGCAGGATCGGCAAGCGCTGCACGCCTGATCACGGCCGGTAGACGCGTGGGGATCGCGGGGCCGGGGTCGGGGCTAGCGCGCCGCTGCCATCGGCGATCCGAGCATGTCGGCCAGCCGCGCACGGGATTCCTCCAGCTGCTCCGGTCCCAGTTGCTCGTAGAGGCCGTACAGCTCGAGGATCTCGAAGGCCCGCTTGCGCAGGCGCGCGTTGGGCCGCAGCGGATTGCGCCGGCGCGGTGCGGGGAGCATCGCCGCGAGCGCCGAGGACTCTTCGGGCGACAGCTCCACGGCCGGCTTGTTGAACCACGTCCGGGCCGCGGCCTCGGCGCCGTAGATCCCATCGCCCCACTCGGCCACGTTCAGGTAGAGCTCCAGGACGCGGCGCTTCCCCAGGTCCTCCAGCCGCCTGGCGAGGAAGTACTCGCGCAGCTTGCGCCACAGGGTTCGCTCCTCGCCCAGCCAGAGGTTCTTCGCCAGCTGCTGGGTGATGGTGGAGGCGCCCCGGCCGAGCCGCCCGCGCTCCGCCGCCTGCTCCAGCGCGGCCTCGGTCTCGGTCATGTCGAAGCCGTCGTGCTCGTAGAAGCGGGCATCCTCGCTGTTCACCACCGCGCGGCGCAGCCAGGGAGAGATCCGCGCCATCGGGACCCAGGTGTGCACCCGCCGGGGAAGGCGGTGGTGGTCCATCGCCTCCCTCGATCGCAGGTCCATCAAGGCGGTGGCGCGAGGGTTCTCGAGCCGCAGCGGCTCTGCCGAGGGGAGCGAGACGAAGAACAGGCCCGCCGCGAAGCAGAGCATGCCCACGCCGAGCAGCGCGGCTCGCACGAGCGCCTTGCGGGTCCGCACCAGCACGGGCAGCAGGATACCGGTGCTGCCCGCCAGGCGGCCAGACTTTCGCGGGTGGGTGGCGAACGTACTCTTGAGAACCGCCGCCGATTCGCCTATCCCTGCGCGCCCCGATGGAGGATCGCCCGACACTCGCACGCCTCCTGGGCGTGGTGCGCAAGAACCCCGGCTTCCGCCGGTTGTTCGCCGCCAATGCCGTCTCGCAGATGGGCGACTGGTTCAACGTCGTCGCGCTCTTCTCGCTGCTGCTGGAGCTGACCGGGAAGGGTGAGGCGGTCGCCGTGGTGCTCCTCGCCCGCTTGCTGCCCATCTTCTTCGTCGGTCCCGCCGCCGGCGTGCTCGCGGACCGGATCTCGCGGCGGGCCATCCTGGTCACCACCGACCTGCTGCGCGCCGGGCTGGTGCTGTGCCTGCTCTTCGTGCGCCACCCCGACCAGGTCTGGATCGCGTACTCGGTGATGATCGCGCACGCGCTCTGCACCGCGTTCTTCGAGCCCGCGCAGCAGGCGACCTACCCCAACCTGGTGCCCACCGAGGACCTGGTGCTGGCCGGTACGCTGGAGAACTCCCTCTGGAGCGCGACCCTCGCCATCGGGTCCAGCGCCGCCGGCGCCGTCCTGGCATTCTTCGGCCGCGACGCCGCGTTCGTCTGCGACGCGGCCTCGTTCCTCGCCTCCGCGCTGCTCCTGCGCGGCCTGCCAGCGGGTCGGGCCAAACGGATCGACGCGCGAGCGCTGCAGAGCGCCGTCGAGGCGCAGGCGCCCAATTCGGTCGGCTGGATCAATCTGCTGGGGCTCGCCGACCTCCGCGAGGGCGCCCGGTACGTCGCGCGGCACGCGCGCGTGCGGTCGCTCCTGATCGCGAAGGCCTGCTTCGGGCTCACCCTCGGGGGGGTGCTGGTGCTGCTGGCGGTCTTCGGCGAGCGCGTGTTCGCGCGCGGCGGCGGCGCCGGGATCGCCATGCTGTGGACTGCCCGCGGCATCGGGAGCTTCCTCGGCCCCTTCGTCGCCTTCCGGCTGGCGGGGCACGACGAGCGCGGACTGCGGCGCGGCATCCTCTGGTCGTTCCTGGCGCTGGTGGTGTGCTATTCCGGATTTGCGGCCTCGCCGGGCTTGTGGTCGGCGGCGGGCTTCCTCGCGGTGGCGAACGCGGCGGGCTCCACCCTGTGGACCTACGGCTCGGCTTTGCTACAGCAGATCGTTCCCGACGAGGTGCGCGGGCGGGTGGCCGCAACCGAGATGGGCGGCATGGTCCTCACCATGTCCTCGAGCACCTGGCTGATCGGGCACCTCCTCGATCGGGGCATAGGTCCCCGAACGCTGATGGCCGCCTGCGGGTTGGTCGCCCTCGTGCCGGCCGCGTTCTGGGCCTCGGCGCAGGGCGCCTTCCGCAGGGAGGAACCCCGTGACACCGCGGCGGCTTGAGCGATAGAACACCCGCTCCGATGTCCGACAAGCCGATACCCGGCGCGACCAGCTCGATCGAGGACCAGATCCGGCTGCGCGAGGAGAAGGCGCGCGATCTGCGGGCGCGCGGCCAGCACCCGTACGGGAACGCGGTCCAGGTCGGGGCCACCGCCGAGCACGTCAAGGAGGTGCACGGAGGCGACAGCGCCGAGGCGCTCGAGAAGGAGTACACGCCGCCCTACTCGCTCGCCGGCCGGGTCATGGCCATCCGCACCATGGGCAAGGTGACGTTCCTCTCCCTGCGCGACCGCACCGGGGACCTGCAGGCGTTCATCAAGAAGGACAAGGTGGGCGAGGAGGCGTACGAGGCGCTCAAGCTGCTCGACCTGGGGGACATCGCCTGGGTGCGCGGGCGCGCGATGCGCACCAGGACCGGCGAGCTGTCCATCGAGGCGGACCAGGGCGGCTTCCGGCTCCTCACCAAGGCGTTGCGGCCCCTGCCGGAGAAGTGGCACGGCCTTTCGGACGTCGAGACCCGCTACCGGCAGCGTTACGTGGACCTGACGGTCAACCCCCAGGTGCGCGAGGCGTTCCGCCGGCGCGCGAAGCTCATCAGCGGCCTGCGCCGGTTCCTCGACGAGCGCTGCTTCGTCGAGGTGGAGACCCCGGTGCTGCACACGCCGGAGCAGGCGGGCGGGGCGGCGGCGCGCCCGTTCGAGACGCACCACAACGCGCTCGACCTGACGCTCAAGCTGCGCATCGCGACCGAGCTGCACCTCAAGCGCTTGATCGTGGGCGGCCTGGAGCGGGTCTACGAGGTGGGCCGGATCTTCCGGAACGAGGGAATCGACCGCAAGCACAACCCCGAATTCACCATGCTCGAGTTCTACCAGGCCTACGCCACCTACGAGGATCTCATGAAGCTCACCGAGGAGCTGATCGCGCGCCTGGCGCTGGAGGTGACGGGCAACCTCCTCGTGCCCTACCAGGGGGTGGAGATCGACTGCCGCCCGCCCTGGCCGCGCATCTCCATGGTGGGCGAGGTGGCCAAGGCGTACGGCCTGGGAGGCTCTTCCGCGGGCGAGCAGCTCGACGGCCTCGCGCGCCTCTCGCGCGAGCAGTGGGCCGCCAAGGTCACCGACCGGGAGGACCTGAACAAGCTGGCCCGTACGGCGTCTACGGGTGAGCAGATCGCCTGGGCATTCGAGGCGTTGGTCGAGCCGAAGCTCCCGGAGGACCGTCCCGTGTTCGTGGTCGACCACCCCATCGAGGTCTCGCCACTGGCGCGCAAGCGCGACGCGGAGCCGCGGCTGGTGGACCGATTCGAGGCGTTCGCCGGAGGGATGGAGATCGCCAACGCCTTCAGCGAGCTGAACGATCCCCGCGATCAGGAGGCCCGCTTCCGCGCGCAGGTCGATGCCGCGCGCCGGGGCGACCAGGAAGCGATGCCGTACGATCACGACTACCTGCGGGCCCTGGAGCACGGGATGCCGCCCACCGCCGGCGAGGGCATCGGGATCGACCGGCTGGCGATGCTGTTCACCGACTCGCCCAGCATCCGCGACGTCGTGCTCTTCCCGCTGCTCAAGCCCGAGCACGGCGAGGGCGCATGAAGCGGTTCCGGGTGCGCGCCTTCCTGGTGGCGCTGTGGCTGTTCGTCGCAGCGTTCGCCGCCCAGCTCGCGATCCGCCACCTGCTCTCGGCGCGCACGGTGCTCTCGCCGGACGCGGTGATCGGGCTTTCTTTTGGCGCCGAGGCGCTGGCATTCCTGCTCGCCGGGTTCCTGGTCAGCTTCCTCGCGCGCGGGTTCGCCTGGCGCGAGCTGGGAGCGGCGGCGCTGGGCCTTTCGGTGCTGGCCTTCCTGGTGCTCCACCGGATGAAGCCGCCGTCGTTCTCGTACGACAAGTTCTTCGCCGACGCGCGCGAGCTGTTCCTCTGGGCCGCCCTCACCGGCGCCGGCGCCTGGCTGCTCGGGTTGTGGGGCGCCTCGTTCGGAGTGCTCCTGGGGGCCTCCTCGAGCCCCGACCTGCGCTTCGCCTTCGAGGCGGGCATCGCGCGCACGCACCTGCGCCTCAACCGCCGCACCGTGGCGCTGTTGATCGCCCTCGGGCTGGTGCCGCCGGGCCTGCTCTTCGCGGCGGGCGTGTGGACGCGGGCCTGGGACCAGGTGGCGCGCGCGCGCGCCGGGCTCGCCGGCCCACCGAACGTGATCGCGGCGATGCGCACGGATGCTCTCGCGCTCGCCGTTTCCGTCGCCGCCGTGGTGGCGGCGCTGCTGCTCGTCGGCCGCTGGGTGCAGGCGCGCGCGCAGCTCGCCCATCTCGCGCCGGGGCAGCGGCGCAAGCGGCCCGCGACGCTGGTGATGACCGCCATCTCCATCGCCGGAGTCGCGGTCGGCGTCTGGGCGCTGACGGTGGTGCTGTCGGTGATGAGCGGTTTCGAGGCCGACCTCAAGAGGAAGATCCTGGGGACCAACGCCCACGCGCTGCTGCTCAAGTATTCGTCGGACTTCAGCGAGTGGAAGGCCGTGATGCCCAAGGTGCTGTCGGTGCCCGGCATCGCCGGCGCGAGCCCGTTCATCTTGAACGAGGTGATCCTCTCGCAGGGGCAGACCCCCACCGGCGCGGAGCTGAAGGGGATCGACCCGGCTACCGCCGGCAGCGTGAACGAGCTGCCCAGGCAGGTGATCGCCGGCGAGCTGTCCTGGGTCTCCGAGCCGCGCAGCATCCCCCTCACCGCGGCCAAGCCGCATCCCTCGGCGCAGCTCCTCGGCGACGGCGAGCAATACCTGCAGGACACCTACCAGCGGAAGCAGTCGCACCCCGACGAGCTGGCCAAGGGCGTCTCGCCCGAGGCGTTGCGCGAGATGCCGGGCATCTGCATCGGCAAGGAGATGTCCCACTCGCTGCGCGCCTGGGTCGGGGACGTGGTCCAGGTCATCACGCCGCTCGGCGAGATGGGGCCCACCGGACCCATCCCGCGCTCGCGCTCGTTCCGCGTCGCCTGCATCCTCTACTCGGGCATGTACGAGTACGACTCGAAGTTCGCCTACATCGGCATCCCCGAAGCGCAGAAGTTCTTCCGCATGGGCGACAACGTCACCGGCCTGGAGCTGAAGTTCCGCGACGTCGACGCCGCGCGCCCCGAAGGGCGCCGCCTGGTGACCGCGCTGGGTGGGTTCCCGTACCGGGTGAAGGACTGGGCCGAGCTGAACCGCAACCTCTTCTCCGCGCTCAAGCTGGAGAAGCTGGCGATGGCGATCATCCTGACCTTCATCGTGCTGGTCGCCTGCTTCAACATCCTCTCCACCCTCATCATGCTGGTGCTGGAGAAGACCAAGGAGATCTCCATCCTCAAGTCGATGGGCGCGCGCGACTCGAGCGTGATGAAGATCTTCGTCCTGGAGGGGATTGCCATCGGCGGCATCGGCACCGCGATGGGCCTCCTGCTCGGCCTGGCTTCGTGCTCCTTCATCGAGCGCTTCGGCCTGCAGCTCGATCCCGACGTCTATTACATCAGCAACCTTCCGGTGAACGTCGACGGCGGCCAGTTCCTCATGGTGGCCGCCATCGCGGTGGCGCTCAGCTACCTGGCCACCCTCTACCCGGCCACCAAGGCGAGCCGGCTCTCGCCGGTGGACGGGCTGCGGGAGGAGTGATGGAGGCCCTGCCGGTCGAGCCTTCCCCCGCGGCGCGCGTGGAAGCGCCGCTCCTCGAGGGGCGCGGCCTGCACAAGTCGTACTGGCTGGGCGAGAAGGAGATCCACGTCCTGCGGGGCGCCTCGTTCTCGCTGCGCGCCGGGGAGATGGCTTCGCTGGTCGGTCCCAGCGGTGTAGGGAAGAGCACCTTCCTGCACGTGGTGGGCACGCTAGATCCGCCCACCGCCGGGAACGTGCTCTACGACGGCCAGGACGCGTTCGAGATGGGCGAGGAGCCGCTGGCGCGGTTCCGCAACCGGAACGTCGGGTTCGTCTTCCAGTTCCACTACCTCCTGCCGGAGTTCACCGCGCTGGAAAACACGGCCATGCCGGGCCTGATCAGCCGGCTGCCGCGCGCCGAGGCCGAGCAGGTCGCGCGCGAGGTGCTCGAGCTGGTCGGCCTGGGTCACCGGCTGGACCACCGGCCCGGGGAGCTGTCGGGTGGAGAGCAACAGCGGGTGGCGCTCGCCCGCGCGCTGGTGCTGAAGCCGCGCCTGCTGCTGGCAGACGAGCCGACCGGCAACCTGGACGAGGCGACCGGCGAGGGAATCCACCAGCTGCTGCTCGATCTGAACCGGCGGCTCGGGATCGCGGCGATCGTCGTCACCCACAACCCCCGCCTGGCGGAGCGGATGCCTCGCCGGCTCCGCCTGCACGAGGGGCTGGTGGTAGAGGCCTGACACGGGCGGCTTGCCCGAAGGTCGGATGGGCAAATCCTCTGGGCAAACCGAGTGGACGGTCTTCCGCTTGCCCCGGCGCCCGGGAGTGATGAGAACAAGCGAACTGTTCCAGGAAACGGACTCCCGGGAGGACGCCATGGTCGAGCCCCACCAGAAGAAGTCCGGCACCTGGGTTGGCATTGCGGCCATCGTCGCCGCCGCGGTCGTGGCGGTCGGCGCGTTCGTGTGGGTGCGCCGCGCACCTCCTCCGGCCCCTGCTCCGGAGCCGGTCGCGCAGCAAGCCCCGGCGGCTCCGGCGGACGCGAAGCTGCCCACGGCGGAGGAGACCGACGCGCGCATCCGCGCGGAGGCCGCGAAGCTCTCGGCGCGGCCCGAGCTGGCCGAGTGGCTCAAGCAGCCCGGCCTGCTGGAGCGCTGGGTGGTGGTGACGGACAACCTGTCGGAGGGGGTCAGCCCGCGCAAGCAGCTCGGGTTCCTCGCTCCGGCGAAGGGGTTCCAGGCGCAGCACAAGCGCCGCAAGACGTTCATCGATCCGCGTAGCTACGCTCGCTACGACACGTTCGCGGACGTGGTCGCCTCGATCGACGCGAAGGGGTTCGCGGCGCTGGTCCGCGACCTGCACCCGCTGCTGCAGAGCGCCTACCACGCGCTCGGGTACCCGAACCGCAGCGTCGACACCACCGCCGCGCAGGCCCTGCAGCGGCTCGTCGCCGCGCCCGTGGTGGAGGATCCAGTCGAGCTGACCCCCGGGAAGGGCGCCTTGTACCTCTTCGCCGACGAGAAGCTGGAGAAGCAGGGCCCGGTGGAGAAGCACCTGCTGCGGATGGGCCCGCGCAACACCAAGCTCATCCAGGCGAAGGCGCGCGAGATCGCCCAGGCGCTGGAGCTGCCGGCCACGGCATCGCGCAGTCCCTGACCGGCAGTGCCCGGGCGTGCTCACGGCAGCTGGGCCTGGCGACTTGTCCCTGGACAAGTCGGACCGTGCCGCCGTCCGCGCCGGGACCGACCCGGCGTGGGAACCGCCGTCACTTTCGGCCGGCGCCCAGCGCGCCGGCGTGGCGCAGCTCGTCCTTGACGATCTTCCCGCCCTTCATGACGAAGGGGACGGACTCGAGGATGCGGACGTCGGTCAGCGGGTCGCCCCGAACGGCGATCAGGTCGGCGTAGCGGCCCGGCTGCAGAGTGCCGATGTCCTGCGCGCGGCCGAGCAGGTCCGCCGCGACCGAGGTGGCGCTGCGGATGGCCTGGGCCGGGGTCATTCCGAACCGGACGTACACGGCGAGCTGCTTCGCGTTGTCCCCGTGCGGGAAGATTCCGGCGTCGGTGCCGAACGCCGCCTTGACGCCGGCGCGCACCGCCTTGCTCCAGTTCTGCCGCTGGATCTGCCCGATCGCGCGCTCCTTCTCGACGTACTCCTTGGGGATGCGCAGCTCCTCCGCCTTCCCGAGGATCACGTCGTCGTTGTAGAGGTCGCCGACCAGCCACGCGCCGCGCTCTTTCAGCAGCCGGATCCCCTCGTCGTCGATCAGGGTGCCGTGCTCGATGGAGTCGACGCCGGCGTTGAGCGCGTCCTTGATGCTCTGGGTCCCGTGCGCGTGGGCGGCGATGCGCCGGCCCGTCTTGTGCGCCTCGAACGCGGCGACGCGCAGCTCCTCCACGGTGAGCTGCGGTACTCCGGGAGTGTCGCCGCGGGAGAACACGCCGCCGCTCGCCGCCACCTTGATCACGTCCACGCCGTGCTGGATCTGCGCGCGCACCACGTGGCGGACCTGATCGAGCCCGTCCGCCTGCGCGAAGTCCCGCTCGGCCGGGAAGATGCTGACGCGCACTTCGGGCGGATAGTTGTTCAGGTCGCAGTGCCCGCCGGTGATGCTGATGCAGGGCCCCGAGGCGACGATGCGCGGCCCGGGGAAATACCCCTCGTTCACCAGGTCGCGCAGGTCGGCCGCGGCGAAGGGAGGCGACCCGACGTCGCGCACGCTGGTGAAGCCAGCCTCCAGGGTGCGGCGCGCGTGCACCACCGCCACCATCGATGCGTGCGGCAGCGAGGTCTTGAACTGCCAGATGTCCTCGAAATGGTCGGCGCGCGAGGTGAGGTGCACGTGCGCGTCGATGAGGCCGGGCAGGACGGTGGCGGAGGAGAGATCGACGACCTCCGCTCCCGGCGGCGGCTGCGCGCCCACCGACTTGATGCGCTCGCCCTCGATCTCCAGCACCACGTCGCGTTTCGCGGCGTCGCCCGTGCCGTCGAACAGGCGGCCGGCGCGGACGTAGAAGGTAGAGGGGGCTGCCGCGAGGAGAAGAGCGAGGACGAGGGTCATGCGTTGAAGACTAGCAGTTCATCCACGTGCCCGCGGCCTCCGCCTTTGCAGCTGATGTGCCGCGGCGCCCGGACCAACCGCTGCTCGAAGGCGCGGTACAGCGCGCGGATGCGGGGCGTCGCGGAGTTGGAGAGCAGGAAGCGCACGCCCCGGCGATCGAGCGAGGCGCACTCGGCCGCGAGCCGCTCCTGGTCGGCCCAGGTGAACGCGTCCCGGGTATAGCTGGTGAAGCTGGCCGTCTGGGAGACCGGGTCGTAGGGTGGATCGAGGTAGACGAAGTCGCCCGGAGCCGCGCGCTGCAAGGCGATCTGGAAGGGCGCGCGATGGATCTGCACGTCGCGCAGCGCCCGGCTGGCGCGCAGCAGGAGGCCCGGATCGTGGAAGGTGGGGTTCTTGTAGCGACCGAACGGCACGTTGAAGCGGCCCGCGCGGTTGACGCGCCAGAGGCCGTTGAAGCACGTCTTGTTCAGGTAGATGAACCGCGCCGCGCGCTCCGCCGCCGGGAGGCGCACGGGATCGAGGGCGCGCACCGCCTCGAAACGGGCCCGGTCGTACACGTGCTCCGAAAGGGCGTCGAGCACCGCGTGAACGTCGTCGCGCACCTGCCGCCAGCAGTGGATCAGCTCCCCGTTCGCGTCGCTCAGCACCGCGCGCCGCGGCGCCACCGCGAAGAACATCGCGCCGCCGCCGACGAACGGCTCGTGGTAGCGGCGCACGCGGCCGGGGATGTGCTTCATCAGCTCCGGAAGGAGCGACGCCTTCCCGCCGGCCCACTTGAGGAAGGGCGTCGCGGGCCCGGGTTCCGCGCCGGGCGGAAGCGTGAGAGCGGCGGAGGGCATTTGCGAACCGCGTAGCATTCCAAAGATCGGCCCGCAAAAAAAGATCTGGCAAAGCGCTGTCGATCGAAAAGTTGACGATCGCCCGCACTACTCGTGCCGCAGTGCCACCATCGGATCCACGCGCGCCGCGCGCCGCGCCGGGAGCCAGCAGGCCACCAGCGCGACCACCGCCAGCAGCGCCACGATTCCGCCGAAGACCGCGGGGTCGGTGGCGCTCACGGAGAAGAGCAGCGAGCGCAGCACCCGGGTCAGCGCCAGCGCGCCGGCGACTCCGATCAGAAGCCCGGTCGCGGCGAGGGTGAAGCCCTGTCGGACGACCAACCCGAGCACGTCGCCGCGCACGGCTCCTAGCGCCATGCGGATGCCGATCTCCTTGGTGCGCTGCACCACCGAGACGGCCATGACTCCGTAGATGCCGATGGCCGCGAGCAGCACGGCCAGCCCCGCGAACACGCCGAGCAGCCCCGTCTGGAGGCGCGGCTGCGCGACGGCGCGCGACAGGCGCGCCTCGAAGGTCGACACGCTCGCGACCGCCTGGTCGGGATCGGTGCGCCGCACCTGCTCGCGCAGCGCCGCAACGAGCGCGAGTGGATCCCCGTCAGTGCGCACGGTGACGAACATGCTCAGGAACCCCTCGGACCCCTGCGCGAAGGGCGCGTACACGAGCGGCCCCGGCGCCCGATCCAGCCCGGCATACCTGACGTCGTCGGCGACTCCCACGATCGTGTGCCGCTGCGGGCGGAAGTCCAGCGGCACGGTGTCGAGCGGAACCAGCTCTCGCGGGACGTTGACCGAGATCGCCTTCCCGATCGGGTCCTCGCCCTTGAAGTAGCGGCGCGCCAGCTCCTGGTTGACGATCGCCACCGGTGGGGCGCTCACGCCGTCCGCCTCGGTGAAGACGCGCCCCCGCACCCGGATGCCGAGCGCGCGAAAGTAGTCGCCCGCCACCGGCCGGTATTGGATCTGCGGGAGGTCGTCCGCGTTGCCGGGCAACGGGCGGTCCCAGAAGACCAGGCGCTTACCCCAGTTGTCCCCCGCGAGCGGCAGGCTGGAGACGGCGCCGGCTGCGCGCACTCCGGGCAACGTCCGGAGGCCCGCGATCACCTCGTCGTAGAACGCCGCGGCTCGCGCGTACGCCGCGGGCGAGAAGGCACGGGCGAGCTGCGGGTCCACGTACTTCCGGGCGGGCAGGGAGATCTCGGCGGTGAGCACGCCCTGCGGATCGAACCCGGCGTCCACGCGCAACAGCCGATAGGTGCTCTTCGTCAGCAGCCCCGCGCCGGTGAGCAACACCACCGCGAGCGCCACCTCGGCCACGACCAGCGCGGAGGTCAGGCGCCGGCGGCCGCTCGCGCCGCCGGGCGAGGTTTCGCTCAGCGATTCGCGCAGGTCGATCGACGAGCCGTGCAGCGCGGGGGCCAGCCCGAACAGCACGCCGGTGACGAGCGAGACCAGCAGCGTGAACGCCAGCACCCTGCCGTCCACTCTCACTTCACGCATGCGCGGGAGCACCTCCTGACTGAGGAGGTTGAGAGCGTCGGTGGCCCAGAAGGCGAGCGCCAGCCCGGCGGCGCCGCCCAGCGCGCCGAGCAGCACGCTCTCGGTGAGCAGCTGGCGGAGGATGCGGGCCCGGCTCGCTCCTAGCGCCGCGCGGATGGCGATTTCGCGCCGCCGCGCGGCCGCGCGCACGAGCAGGAGATTGGCGAGGTTGGCGCAGGCGATCAGCAGCACGAATCCGGCCGCGCCGACCAGCACCAGGACGGCAGCCCGCACCTCGCCGACCATCGAGTCCTCCAGGGACTCGAGATCCATCGTCAGGCCGCGCGACTCGGGGAACTCGTTCCCGATCTGCCCCGCGATGCCGGCCAGCTCTGCGCGGGCCCGTTCCTCGCGCACACCGGGCCGCAGGCGGCCGATCACCGCGACGAAGTAGTTGTTGTGCGAGTTGAGGTTGTCGCCAGGCTCGAACGACATGGGAAGGAGGAGCTGCGTCTCGCTGCCCAACCAGGAGAAGCCGGGCGGCAGCACGCCGACGACGGTGGTGGGCTGTCCGTCGAGGGTGATGGAGTGGCCGACGATCGAGGGATCGGCGCCGAAGCGCGAGTGCCAGAGTCCGTGTCCCAGGATGGCCACGCGATGCGAGCCCCAGCGCTCGTCGTCGCGGGAGAACCCGCGGCCGAGAGCCGGCGCGACCCCCAGGACGGGGAGGAGCTCCGCGGAAGCGACGATGGCGCGCACGCGCATCGGCTCCTGCCCGCCGGTGAGGTTCACCGGGTTGCGGTAGAGGGCCGCGACTGCGGAGAAGCTCTGATTTCTCTCGCGAAGCCGGTCGAAGTCCGGCGGCGAGTTGCCGATCGGAGTCCGCGTGTCCTGCTGGACCGTCTGCACCCACATCAGCTGCCCGGCGTCGCGGTACGCGAGCGGCCGCAGCAGTACCGTGTTGGCCACGCTGAACATGACCGTGTTGGCGCCGATGCCCAGAGCGAGCGCGAGAAGCGAGACGGCGGTGAAGGCGGGCGCCTTGACCAGCATGCGCAGCCCGAGGCGGAGGTCGGCGAGGAACGTCTCCATGCGCTTCCGCCCCGCAAAGTCCGTGCCGCGCGTCCCCGCCCGGAGAGGCGCTCGGCGCGAGAATGCCGCGGCGGATTACCGCAGCGTGTCCGCGCTTGGGACGGCGCTGTCCGCTTCCGGGGCAAATTCCGTTGTTCGCCTCCTCGACTTGTACTAGGGTCCGCGCCTCTAGATGCGCCTGGCATTATTCCTGCTCGCGACCCTGGGTCTCCTGATCGCGCCGCTTCGGCCTGCGGCGGCCCAGCGCGCAAGCCCTCCCGCCAGGCAGCGCGCGCCGGCGCCCAGACCGCCGTCGCCGCCGCTGCCGCCGCCGCCGGCCCAGCCCGGACAGCCGGAGCCCGCGCAACCCAGCGGCCAGGCGCCCAGCATCCCCACCGGGATGACCGCCGCCGAGGCCGCGGCGCCGGTCCCGGACACCGGCGTCATCACGAAGATCAACATCGGGGGCAACCGCCGGGTGGAGGCCGACGCCATCCGCGCCGCCCTGCCCGTCAAGCCCGGCGACACGTTCGACAAGCGCAAGCTGAAGGAGACCCTGCTCGCCGTCTGGAAGATGGGCTACTTCAACGACGTGAAGATCGACGTCTCGGCAGTCCCGCCGCCGGGAGTCGGGTTCCAGCTCACGGTGCTGGTCAGCGAGAAACCCGCCGTCCGCGACCTCAAGCTGGAGGGCAACGAGGAGCTCTCGCGCGACGATCTGAAGGACACCTTCGAGATCAAGCAGTTCCAGATCCTCGACGCCGAGGCGGTGCGGAGGACGGCGAAGAAGATGCAGGAGAAATACGTCGAGAAGGGCTACTTCCTCGCCGAGGTCAGCTGGCGCCTGGACTCGTTGCCCAACAACGAGGTCGACGTCGTCTTCGTCATCAACGAGCACGCCAAGGTGACGGTGAAGGAGATCCGGTTCGTCGGCAACCGCGCCATCGGAACCGACGAGCTGAGGGGGGCGATGATCACGCAGGAGGGCACCTTCTGGAGCTTCCTCTCCAGCGCGGGCACCTACCGCGAGGACGCCTTCGCGCGCGACGAATACGTCCTGCAGGGTCTGTACTACGACCGCGGCTACCTCTACGTGAAGTTCGGCAAGGCCGCGATCGAGCTGTCCCCGGACCGCCGCTTCATCTTCATCACCATCCCCGTCGAGGAAGGCGATCCGTACGACATCGGCAAGATCGACGCCTCCGGCGATCTGCTCGAGCCGAAGGAGAAGCTGCTCGCGCTGGCGGAGACCAAGCCGGGGGCGCGGTTCTCCAAGACCATCCTCCAGCGCGATCTTCAAGTACTGGCGGACGTCTACAAGGACAAGGGGTACGCCTACGCCAACGTCACCCCCGACACCGACGTCCACTCCGAGAACAAGATCGTCGACATCAACTTCGGCTTCCAGAAGGGCAACCTGGTCACCATCGAGAAGATCGAGGTGGTCGGCAACAACAAGACGCGCGACAAGGTGATCCGCCGCGAGATGCGCATCAGCGAAGGCGAGCTCTACAGCGGCACCGCCATCCGCCTCTCCAAGGCACGCATCACGGCGCTGGGCTATTTCGACTCGGTCGAGATCAATACCCGCCGGGGCTCCGCGGACGACAAGATGGTGCTGGACGTGACGGTCAAGGAGAAGCTGACCGGCACCTTCCAGCTCGGGTTCGGCTTCACCGGCGGCGAGAGCTTCTTCGGACAGGCGCAGCTGTCGCAGAACAACCTGCTCGGCTACGGTCACACCGCCAGCCTGTCCTTCCAGATCTCCAGCCTGCGGCAGCTGTTCCAGCTCAGCTATCTCGACCCGTACTTCCTCGACACGGCCTGGACGGCGTCGATCGACCTGTACCGCAGCGAGCTGGTCTTCACCGGTTTCGACCGCCGGGCGATCGGCGGCGCGCTGACCGCCGGCTACGAGCTCTTCGAGGACTTCCGCTTCTTCGGCACGTACACGCTGGAAGCCGTGGACGTGATCCCGAACGGCACCACCGCGCTGCAGCTGCGCAACCAGTTCACCGCCGGGCGCACCTCCAGCGTCCGGTTCTCCTTCAACTACGACAAGCGCGACAACCGGCTCTTCCCCACCAACGGCCACCTGGAATCCGCCTCCGCCGAGTTCGCCACCTCGCTGATCGGCAGCGAGAACCTCTTCCAGCGGTACCGCCTGATCGAGCGGCGCTACCGGCCGCTGTTCTGGGGACTGGTCGCCAAGATGAACCTCTCGGTCGGGTACATCCGCAGCACGGACCCGCGGGACCGGCCCATCTCCATCAGCGAGAAGTTCTTCGCCGGCGGCATCAACTCCATCCGCGGCTACACCCTGCGCAGCATCTCGCCCACCGTGAAGATCCTGGCCTCGAAGGACCCGGCTGCCGGCATCCTGGACTTCGCGGTGGGCGGGAACAAGGAGTTCCTCACCAACTGGGAGATCGAGTTCCCGATCGTCGAGTCGGCGGGGATCCGCGGAGTGCTCTTCTACGACGCGGGCAACGTGTTCGCGGACAACGAGAGCTTCTTCCACAGCAACCAGCGCCCCGACGCGAACGGGAAGGGCACGCTGCCGCTGGGGCTCTTCCACAGCACCGGATTCGGCGTGCGCTGGTTCTCGCCGCTGGGCCCGCTCCGCTTCGAGGTCGGGTTCCCGCTGACGAGGCGCCCGGTCGACGACCCGTACCTGTTCGAGTTCACCATCGGGAATTTCTTCTGACCGCCGGTCGTACCCGAGGCGAGCGCTACTTGACGCGCCTCGCCGCGTCCCTTTAGGTTTGCCCGCTTTTGGTCCCATCGGAGATCCGAGATGCGCCTTGTCATCGCCTGCCTGATCGCAACCACCGCCTACACCGCCGCCGCGCGCGCCCAGGGGCCGAAGCTGGCCTACGTCGACGTGCAACGTGCCATCCAGGAGACCGAGGAGGGCAAGGCCGCCCGCGGCCGGCTCAAGACCGAATTCGACCAGCGGCGCGCGCAGATCGACAAGAAGAGCGTCGACCTGGAGAAGATGCAGCAGGAGTACGAGAAGCAGTTGCCGGTGCTCTCCGAGGACGCCAAGCGCAAGAAGCAGGAGGAGTTCCAGAAGGCGCTGATGGAGGCGCGCAAGTCGGCCGGCGACCTGCAGGAGGACATGAACCGGCAGGAGCAGCAGGCGATGGCGAACATCCTGCAGCGGCTCCAGCAGGTGGTGGCCGAGATCGCCGAGCGGGAGTCGATCAATTTCGTGCTGGACAAGGGAGGCCTCCTCTACGCGCCGCCCGCGGGGGACATCACCAACGAGGTGGTTCGCCGGTACAACGATCGCTTCGGCGCCGGGGAGAAGCCGGCGGGCAAGGCCGGGCCGAAGACCGCGCAGCCCACGCCGAAGTCGGCGCCGCCGCCTCCGCCGCCCGGGAAGAAGTAGGTGGGCGCGGGGGCGCTGCTCTCGCTCGAGGAGCTGGCGCGCCGCATCGGCGCCGCGGTGGGCGGTGACGGCTCACGGCAGGTGCGGGGCGTGGCCGCCCTCGAGGACGCCGGCCCCGACGAGGTCGCGTTCTTCGCCAACGCGCGCTACCGGGCGAAGCTTTCGCTCACGCGGGCGGCGGCGGTCATCGTCGCCGAGGACGAGGCCAAGCTGGTGCCCGACGCCACCGCGCGGCTGGTGGCCCCGCAGCCCTACGTGGCGTTCGCCAAGGCGAGCGCCTTCTTCCATCCCGAGGAACGGCCGCCCGCCGGGGCGCACCCCAGCGCGTACCTCGCAGCGGGCGCCGAGGTCGATCCCACCGCGTCGGTGGGCGCGCGCTGCGTGATCGGGCGCGGTGCGCGCATCGGGCCGCGCTCGGTGCTGCACCCGGGCTCCGCGGTGCTGGACGAGGCGCGGGTGGGCGCCGACTGCGTGCTGTGGACGGGCGCCGTGGTGCGCGAAGGCTGCGTGCTGGGCGACCGGGTGGTGCTGCAGCCGAACGCGGTGGTCGGCTCGGACGGATTCGGTTTCGCCTTCGACCTCGAGGGCAACGGCCAAGGCCCCTTCCACCGCAAGGTCCCGCAGGTGGGCATCGCGCGGATCGAGGACGACGTGGAGCTTGGGGCGTGCACCTGCGTGGACCGCGCGACGCTGGGCGAGACCGTCGTCGGACGCGGCACCAAGGTCGACAACCTGGTGCAGATCGGACACAACGTGCGCATCGGTCCGCTCTCGCTGATCGTCGCGCAGGTGGGCATCTCCGGCTCGACCGAGATCGGCGCGGGCGTGGTGCTCGCCGGGCAGGTCGGCATCGTGGGGCACGTGAAGATCGGCGACGGCGCGCGCATCGGCGCGCAAGCGGGCGTCCCCAACGACGTGCCCGAGGGCGCGACCTACACCGGGTATCCGGCGATGCCGCACCGCGAGTGGCTGCGCACGATGGCCGCGCTCCCGCGGGTGCCGGACCTCGTCAAGCAGGTGCGCAAGCTGGAAGCCCGCGTCGCCGAGCTGGAGCGATCCGCACCGAAATAGGATACGTTTCCACACTTCCGGGAGGTTCGCGTGGAAGGCCCCGTGCTCGACATCGCGAAGATCCTGGCAGCGCTGCCGCACCGGTACCCGTTCCTGCTCGTCGACCGGGTCGTCCAGGTGGTGAAGGGCGAGCGCATCCATGCCTACAAGAACGTCACCTTCAACGAGGACTTCTTCCAGGGACATTTCCCCGGGAACCCCGTGATGCCGGGCGTGCTGCAGCTGGAGGCGCTGGCGCAGGCCGGCGCGCTGCTGGCGCACGAGAGCGCGCCGTTCGATCCATCGCAGAAGGTCATCCTGCTCCTCGCGTTCGACGACGTGAAGTTCCGGCGGGTGGTCTCGCCGGGCGACCGCCTCGATCTGCACGTGGCCATCGAGCGGCAGAAGGGGTCCTTCTGGCGGTTGGCGGGCCAGGCCAAGGTGGACGGGCAACTGGCGAGCGAGGCGGAGATCATGGCGACCATCGCCGACCGGAAGGAGCAGAAGTGATCCATCCGACCGCCGTAGTCGACCGGCACGCCGAGCTGGATCCCACCGTCCAGGTCGCTCCCTACGCCGTGATCGGCCCCAAGGTGAAGATCGGGCCGCGCACCCGCGTCGGCCCCCACGCCGTCATCGAAGGCGACACCACCATCGGTGCCGACAACGTCGTCTTCCAGTTCGCCTCGATTGGCGCGATCCCGCAGGACCTCAAATATGCCGGCGAGCCGACGCGGCTGGTGATCGGCGACGGGAACCAGATCCGGGAGTTCTCCACCGTCCACATCGGCACCGCGGCCGGCGGGGGAGTCACGCGCCTGGGGAACGGCTGCCTGCTGATGGCCAACAGCCACGTCGCCCACGACGTGCAGCTCGGCGACGGCTGCATCCTCGCCAACAGCACCGCGCTCGCCGGGCACGTCGTGGTCGAGGACCACGTCATCTTCGGCGGCCTGTCCGCCGTGCACCAGTTCACCCGCATCGGGAGGCTCGCCTTCGTCTCGGGCGGTGCGATGGTCACGCAAGACGTGCCGCCCTACGTCACCGTGCAGGGCGATCGCGCCGAGGTGGTCGGCCTCAACACCGTGGGCCTCACGCGCGCGCACCTCGACGAGCACGCCATCGCCCGGGTGAAGGGCGCGTACAAGATCGTCTTCCGCAGCAAGATGGGCCTGCGCGAGGCGGTAGCCCACGTGAAGGCGGAGTACGGCGGCCACGCGGAGATCGACCACTTCGTCGCCTTCCTGGAAGGTTCGCAGCGAGGCATCGCGCGCTGATGGAGCCCATCGGGCTGGTCGCCGGCTCGGGCCGGTTCCCGGTCCTCTTCGCCCGGGCCGCGTCCGCCGCCGGCCGGGGCGTGGTCGCGGTGGGGCACGAGGGCGAGACCGACCCCGAGCTGGAGCGGAGCGTCGCGCGGTTCGCCTGGGTCAAGCTGGGGCAGCTGGGCCGCATCGCCGAGGCGCTCCGCCAGGGCGGCTGCCGTGAGGCGGTCTTCTGCGGCGGCCTGCGCAAGGTGCGGCTGTTCGAGCTCCGCCCGGACTGGCTGGGCGTCAAGGTGCTCGCCGGGCTGCGCAGCTTCGGAGACGACGCGGCGCTGCGGGCCATCGCGGACGCGCTCGAGCGCGAAGGCGTGCGCGTCGTATCGCCGCTGCCGCTGGTTCCGGATCTGATAGCGCCGGCCGGGCCGCTGGGGCAAAGACGCCTCACCGACGAGCAGCGCGCCGACGCCGACGTGGGTTTCGGCGTGGCTCGCTCCCTCGGCGCGCTCGACGTCGGCCAGACGGTGGTGGTGAAGCGCGGAGTGGTGCTCGCGGTCGAGGCGGTCGAAGGCACCGATGCCTGCATCGCCCGCGGCGGCGCGCTGGCCGAGGGCGCGGTGGTGGTGAAGGCGTTCAAGCCGCGGCAGGACGCGCGCTTCGACCTCCCTGCCGTCGGGCCGGAGACGGTCGCGGCGATGCACGCCGCCCGCTGCGCGGCGCTCGCCATCGAGGCGCGCAAGGCGGTGGTGCTGGACCGGGAGGCGCTCGCCTCGGCGGCGGATCGCGCCGGCATCGCCGTCGAGGGCGTATAGATGCGCGCGGAGGGGCCGGGCCCGGAGCGGTCTCGCGGGGGATGAGCGACGATCTGCTGGTCGTCGCGGTCGAGGCCAGCGCCGATCTGCATGGCGCCGCGGTGCTGCGCGAGCTGCGCGCGTTGCGGCCCGGGCTAATGGCGTTCGGCGCCGGTGGGGCGCTCTTGCGCGCGGAAGGGTGCGAGACGCTGGTCCGCGCGGAGGACCT
The DNA here is from genome assembly GCA_035635335.1 of Myxococcales bacterium. GTDB lineage: Bacteria > Myxococcota > Myxococcia > Myxococcales > 40CM-4-68-19 > VBKO01. The sequence continues at coordinate 27,418 of DASQBG010000063.1, forward strand.
TTCCGTCATGGGCATCGCGGAGGTGCTGCCCGCGATTCCTCGAATCCTCCGCGCACTGCGGACGCTGCGCCGGGCGGCGGAGCAGCGGCGGCCGCGCGTTGCCCTGCTGATCGACAGCCCCGACTTCAACCTGCGGCTGGCGCGCAAGCTGCGGCGCCTCGGCATCCAGGTGGCGTACTTCATCGGCCCTTCGGTGTGGGCCTGGCGCACGTACCGCGTCCGGCAGATCGCGCGGGACGTGGCGCGGATGCTGGTCATCCTGCCCTTCGAGGCAGAGTTCTACGCGCGCCATGGCGTCAAGGCCGTGTACGTGGGCAATCCCCTTGCGGACGGACTGCGCCCGCTGCTACCGGCGACCCCGACCCGGACCTCGACCTCCCGCCCCGACCTCCGCCGGGCGCTGGGCCTCGACCCCGGCAGCCCGGTCCTCGCCCTGCTCCCCGGCTCGCGTCGCCAGGAGATCCGCCGCATCTGGCCGGCGCTGCTCGCCGCGGCGCGCCTGTTGCGGGAGCGCATGCCGGACCTCCAGCTGGTCGTGCCGGTGGCGCCGACCGTCCAGCGGGACTGGCTGCGGACGGACCTGCCCATCACCTTCGTGGAAGGGCGTGCGCCCGAGGTGCTGGGGGCGGCGGACGCGGCGGTGGTCGCGTCCGGCACCGCGACGCTGGAGGCCGCCCTCGCGCAGGTGCCTACCGTGGTCGTGTACCGGCTCTCGTGGCTCAGCTGGATCGTCGGGCGGCTGCTCGTGCGCCTCCCGTTCGTCTCGCTGGTGAACCTCCTCGCCGGTCGCCGGCTGGTCCCCGAGCTGCTGCAGCGCGACTGCACCGGCGCGCGCATCGCCGAGAGCGCGGCTCCGCTGCTCAGTGCGGGAGAGGCGCGGGAGTCGCAGCTCGAAGGCATGCGCCGCATTCGCGCCACCCTCGCCCCGGCCGGTGCCCCCGGCGCGGCCCGGCGCGCCGCCGAGGAAGTCTCCGCGCTGCTCGGGGAGCCGAGGTGAGCAACGCGAACCGCGCCTGCGTCGTCCTGCCCACCTACGACGAGCGCGAGAACCTGCCCGCGATCGTCCCGGCCATCCTGGCCGCCTCGCCGGAGCTGGACGTGCTCGTGGTCGACGACGACTCTCCCGACGGCACCGGGGCGCTCGCCGACGAGCTCGCCGGGCGCCATCCGCGCGTGCGCGTGCTGCACCGCGCGCGCAAGGAAGGGCTCGGCAGGGCGTACCTGGCTGGTTTTGACGTCGCCCTGCGCGCCGGGTACGGGCGGATTTTGGAAATGGACGCCGACTTCTCGCACGAGCCCGAACGGCTGCCGGCGCTTCTCGCCGCCTCGCGCGAGGCCGACCTGGTGCTGGGCAGCCGCTACGTCCCGGGCGGCGGGACCAGGCACTGGGGCCTCGGGCGCCGCGTTCTCTCGCGAGGTGGCAGCCTCTACGCGCGGACCATCCTGGGCGTGCGCGTGCGCGACCTCACCGGCGGGTTCAAGTGCTTCCGGCGCGAGGTGCTGGAACGCATCGATCTGCCGACCGTCAGCAGCGCCGGCTACGCCTTCCAGATCGAGCTGACCTACCGCGCCTTGCGCGCGGGGTTCCGCGTCGTGGAGGTTCCGATCGTCTTCGCCGACCGGCGCGTCGGTCAGAGCAAGATGTCGCGCTCCATCGTCCTCGAGGCGCTCTGGAAGGTCTGGCTGATCCGGGCAGCCGGGTGGCGGCCGGGGCGGTGAGGGGCATCGCGCCGAAAAAAAATTATTTTTTTCGCCGCGGTCTCGAGCGTAGGTGCCGGCGCCAAGGTGGGCCACTTTTGACGCGCTGCGTCCCGTCCGGGGACGGATACGAGTGGCGATCACCCGTGGGCGAAGAAGGCGCGGGCGCGGTCGCTGCGCGGGCTGTCGCAGACCTGGGCCGGCGGGCCGTCCTCCACCAGCCGGCCTTCGTCGAAGACCCAGACGCGGCTGGCGGCGGCCCGGGCGAAGGCCATCTCGTGCGTGACGACCAGCATGGTCATGCCCGTCCGCGCCAGGTCGCGCAGGACCCCCAGGACCTCCCCGCGCATCTGCGGGTCGAGCGCGCTGGTCGGCTCGTCGAGGAGCAGCACCTCGGGGTCCATGGCCAGCGCGCGGGCGATGGCCACCCGCTGCTGCTGCCCGCCGGACAGCTCGGTGGGTCGCGCGTCCCCCCGATCGGCCAGGCCGACCCGCGCGAGCAGTTCCGCCGCCCGGGCCCGCGCGGCCTCGGGCGCTTCCTGCCGCACGTGGATCGGCGCGAGCGAGACGTTGGCCAGAGCGGTGAGGTGCGGAAACAGGTTCAACGACTGGAACACCATCCCCACCCGCGCCCGCAGCGCGCGCAGCAGCGGCGCGTCCGGCGCGGTGCGCGGCTGCAGCTCCACGCCGGCGATCTGGACCTTGCCCGCGTCGAACGAGGTCAGCCCGTTGAGGCAGCGCAGGAAGGTGCTCTTGCCGCCTCCGGAGGGGCCGACCAGCGCGATGGTCTCACCCACCTTCACTTCGGCGTCGATCCCGCGCAGCACCTGGCGCGGCCCGTGCGCCTTGCGCAGCCCCTCGACCCGGATGGCGCTCACGCCGCCGCCTCCCGCAGTTCCCCGGACACTTCCGGAGCGCCGAGCCGGGCTTCGAGCCGCGCCGCCAGGCGCGCGAGCGGGTAGCTCATGCCGAAGTACAGCGCCGCGCAGAAGAGCCCCGGCAGCGCCCACGAGCGCACGTCGACTGCCGTGATGGTCATCTGCTTGGTCAGCTCCACGACCGTGATGACCGAGACCAGTGAGCTGTCCTTGAGCAGCGAGATGAGGTCGTTCGTCATGGCGGGCAGCGCGGTGCGCAGCGCCTGGGGCAGGAGCACGAGGCGGAGCTGCTGCCCGCGCGTCAGCCCCAGCGCGGCGGCGGCTTCCGCCTGGCCCGGCGGGATGGCCCCGAGCGCCGCCCGGTGCACCTCGGCCTCGTACGCGCCGTAGTTCATGCCGAGCCCCAGGATGGCCGCGGTGAGCGCGTCGAGGTGCACCAGCGGGGCGAGGCCGTAGTAGAGCAGGTAGAGCTGCAGCAGCACGGGCGTGCCGCGGAACAGCTCGACGTACCAGTGCGCCGAGACGCGAGCGGCGGGACCTCCGTAGATGCGCGCGAGCGCCAGCAAGAGCCCGAGCGGCACCGCCAGGGCCATCGAGACCAGCGAGACGAGCAGGGTGACCAGCGCGCCCCGCCCGAACAGCAGCACCTGGGCGGCGTCGAATCGGGCTTGCGGTTGCGCCGCCGCCTGCGCGCCCGAGGACGGCTGCGGCGGCAGGTGGTACTTCGCGAAGATGGCTTCCAGCTCGCCGCGCGACTTCAGATCCGCGAGCGCGCCGTCCAGCGCGTCGCGCAGCTCGTCCTCGCCTCGCCGGACCGCGATCACGTAGGTGCCGCGCGCGACGTCGGCATCGGCCAGCTCCAGATCCGGTTTGGTGAGCCCGTACCGGGAGGCGATCACCGAGTCGAGCAGGACCGCGTCGGTGCGGCCGAGCTCCAGGTCGCGGTAGGGCTCCTCCTGCCCGCCGTACAGCACGACGTGGATCCCCGGCGTCTCCCGCAGGATGGCGTGGGCGAGCGAGCCGGACAGCGTGCCGACCCGGTGCCCTCGCAGCGCCGCCAGCGTGCGCAGCGGGAACCCGCGCCGCACGACGAGCTGCTCGGAGAAGGCGAAGTACGGCCGGGTCACCAGCGCCTGCGCGCGGAGCCACGGCGTGTCCTCGATCCCGTTCATCGCGGCGTCGAAATCGCCGCGCAAGAGAGACGGGATCAGCGTGCTCCAGTCGTTCTGGAGGAAGCGCTGGCGAACTCCGAGCCGCTTCGCCAGCCCCTCCGCGATCTCCAGCTCGAACCCGTCCAGCTTCGACGGATCCGCCGGGTCCCGGTACACGTAAGGCTCGCCGCCTTGCAGGTCGCCGGCCCAGCGCAGCTCGCCGCGCTTCTCGATCCGCGCCAGCGCACCCGCCGCGATCAGTACGGCACACGTCAGCGCGTTCCATCCCAGGAGCACCGCCGACATTTTGTGCTGGAATTGCCACCGGACCGCAAGTCTCCGATATGCCTACGGGGGCAGGACGCGCAGCGCGGCCGCGCCCTGCTCGGTCGCCACGTGCAGCGAAGGCGGCGCGACCCGCTGATCGAGCTCCAGCCGCTGGATCGTGCCTTTCGGAAGGCCGGCCACCGTCGTGTGCCGGCTCGCCGCGGGGTCCCAGAGCGCCACCGCGGAGAAGCTCGCCACCGCAAGCCGGCCGTCCGGGAGCGCGACCAGGTCGCGCACGTTCGCCTCTGGCAGCCCGGCGTCGCGCACCGGGTCGAAGTAACGGAACGCCTTTCCGTCCCACGACGCGATCCCGTACGTCCGGGTGGCCGTGTTCTGCGGCCCGCTGGCGAACCAGGCGGTGCCGTCCTTCGCGACGGCCACTGCCGAGAGCTCGACCGGATCTCCCTCGCGGGGAGGCCGGAACACCGGCGGGTTCCGGCCGGTCGCCGGATCGTACGGATCGCCGAACGCCACCGAGAACGTGTCCGCACCGAGGCGCGCGTGCCACTGCGAGAGCTGCTGGGTCCAGCGGATCTTCCCGGCCGTCCATTTCCCCGCCACCCACAGGTCGCCGTCGGCCGCGAGCCAGAGGCCGCGCCAGTCTCCGATCATCTGCGTGTCCTTGCTCTCGTCGCCGGTGCACGCCTTGTGGAAGCAGACGCGCGGGTGCAGGTGGTCGCTCAGCCACTCGCGCGTGGAGGCGAGGAACCATTCGCCGGGCTTGGGATTGCGGAACGCGTCGGGGCGTAGCCGATCGACCCCGTGATTGGTGCCCACGTACAGCTCGCGGCGCGAGTGGTCATAGAGCAGCCGGTCGACCCTCCGGTTCTCCCAGAACTGCGCGCTCACGCTGGAGACCAGGTCCATCCGGTCGACCTGCAGCGATCCGTCGCCCTTCAGGCGCACGCGATCGAGCTTGCCCGAGTGCCGGTCCGGGTCCGTCCAGTCGCCGGCGCCGGCCGACCGGCCGTGATACCCGACGAAGACTTCGCCCTGGCTGCCTCCCTCGATGGTAGTGATGCCCGGCGCCATCGCCGCGCCGTAGATGGGGCAGGACCGGTCGCCGCCGGCGAAGTCGCGGTCGCAGTACTGGATCGGATTGCCCGGCAGGTGCAGCCCGTCCCTCGCATCGAAGCGACGGAAACGGGTATCGCCGGGCCGGAGCAAGTACAGGGCGGCGTTCGTCGCCAGCCACCGGTTCTGGGCCGTGTCCGTCGTCAGGCCGACCACCGGCGTCTCCTGGATGCCGTCGCCCGACCCGTAGGTCACGTTCGCCACGGGCCACGGCCCGGGCCCGGTCGCCACCGAGTCCGTCCCGCCTGGCCCGAACCCACCACCGCATCCGGCCAGGAACGCCAAGAGCGCAGCACACCTCACGGCGTGATCCGGATGGAAGTCGCCCCCGAGTTGGTCGAGACGTGCAGAGTGGGCGGATTGACCATCAGGTCCAGCTCGAGGCGCTGTACGGCATCGTCGGGTAGCCCGCTTCCGCCGCGCATCACCTTGCGCGCCTTGGTCTTCGGGTCCCAGAACACGAGCCCGCTGTTCGGTCCCGCGAAGACGATGCGCCCATCCGGGAGCGCCAGCATGTCGCGCACGTTGGTTTCGGCCATGCCGATGTCCGCGGTGGGCGAGTAGTACGTGAACTGGAACTTCTTCTGGTCGTACGAGGCGACGCCAAGGTCGCGATCTCCGGCGTTACAGCCGCGCGGACCTTGGTACGAGTAGGGCCCACTCGCGAACCAATTGAGCCCGTCCGGGGTCACCGTGGTCGCGCTGACCGCGATCACGTCGCCTTCCGTGGCGACGCACCAGACCGGCCGGCTGCCGCCACACCCGCCGAGGTACTTGTCTCCCATGTTGAACCCGCCGAGCTCTGGTTTGTAGGAATCGCCGCCCCGCTGGAACCAGCCCTTCTTGTCGGCCGTCCAGTTCTCCTTCACCCAGAGGATTTTGCCCGCCGCCCAGCGGCCGCCCACCAAGAGATTCCCGTCGGTATCGAGCGCGAGGCCGCGCCAGTCGCCCAGGAGGAGTCCCGTCTCGCCCTGGCAGGGGCCGCAAGAGCAGGCCTGCGGATGCAGGTGGTCGCTCATCCAGTCGTACGTCATCGAGGGGAACATCTCGATGCCCTGATAGCCGTTCCGCACTGGGATGGGCTTGAACTTGTCGGGCGTGAACCGGGTGATCCCGTGGTTTGTGCCGACGTAGAGCTCGTGTGGATGCTTGAGGTGGTCGTAGACCAGCCGCATCACGTCGCGGTTGTGCCAGAACGCGGCGCTGTCGCCGGAGAGCATCTGGAGCATGTCCACCTGGACCGACCCGTCGGCCTTGAGCCGCACGCGGTCCAGCATGCCGGTGTGGCGGAACTTGTCGGCCCAGGTGCCGTCGTTGGAATCGCTCCAGTCGTGGGTCCCGTTGTACCCCACGAACACCTCGTCGGGGCCGCCGCCCACGATCTCGCTGATGCCCGACGGATCGGCCGCGCCGGAGATGGGGCACGCGCGGTCGGGTTCGGGCACCGGATCGCTCGGCTTGTCCTTCGCGTAATCCCGGTCGCAATAGGTGATGGGGTTGTCGGCGAAATGCAGGCCCGCCTTGCTGTCGAAGCGCGTGAACTTCTTCTGCCCCGGCTTCAGGAGATACAGGGCCTGGTGGGTCGCCACCCAGAGGTTCTGCGACTCGTCGGTGCTCATGCCCACGATGGGCGTCTCGAAGATTCCGTCATTCAGGCCATAGGTGACGTTCTGCATCGGCCAGGGTCCCGGGCCGCCGAACGCGGGAGGCCCACCGTCGGGAGGGCCGGCGTCGGGAGGGCCGGCGTCGGGAGGACCGCCGTCCGGCGTTCCCCCGTCCGTGCCGACATCGCCGCCGCCGTCCGTCACCGGCGGAGGGGTCACAGGATCGCCACCGCGCGCGCAAGCCACCGCCACCGCGCACATCGCCACCGCCAGGATTCGCAAAGAGCCGCCCATCGCCCGTCCCCCTGCCCCGCACGCGGGGCCCCGACCGATTGCGAGTCGCGGGCCAACTGTCCGGCTGGCCCCGGATGCCTGCCGCGCCGTCCGCCCTCTGAGAGCGGAGCGGGGCCAATGGGCGGCGGCTGGTCAGATGGGCAACAGATTTCCGTGCCCGCGGAACCGCTTTGCCCACCTCGGGCGCCTCTGGTATCGAATGGCTGGTGAAGATCGACGTCCCGTTCGGCGCGCGCGCGGTGCCAGCCGACCAGACGCGCATCCTGCGGGCGGCCCTGGACGCGATCGGACCTTCGCGGCCGGCGGCGGCCTTCGACCTCGACTCCACCATCCTCTCCAACAAGCCGCGCCAGGCCCGCATCGTGCGCGAGTTCGGGCTCGAGCGCGGGATCCCGCAGCTCGCCGATTGCTCGCCGCAGGCGGTCGTCTCCTGGGACCTGCGCGACACGATGCGGATGTGCGGCCTCTCCAAGGGAGACGCGGACCGTCTCGAGCGCGACCTCCGCCGGTTCTGGCTGCTGCGCTTCTTCACCAGCGAATATTGCAAGGACGACGAGCCGATCGCGGGCGCGGCCGAGTACCTGCGGGCCGTGCTCGGGGCGGGCGGCGAGGTCCTCTACATCACCGGCCGGCATGCCGGGATGGAGGCGGGCACCCTGGAGAGCTTCCGCCGGGCGGGATTTCCCCTCCCCGACGGCTCCCGCGTGCAGCTGTGGCTCAAGCCGCGCCCGGACGACGACGACGATCGCTGGAAGGAAGCCTGCCACGCGCGCCTGCTCGAGCTGTCCGGCCTCGCTTGCGCCTTCGACAACGAGCCCACCCACGTGAACGCCTACAAGCGGGCCTTCCCGGAGGCGCGCGTCGTGCACCTGGACACCGATCACTCCGGCAGGCCCGTCGAGGTGCGGCCCGACGTGCCGTCGATCGTCGATTTCCGCATGGCGGGATGAGGCGGCGCGCGCGGTCCACCCCGCTCGCGGTGGTGGATCTCGGGTCCAACGCGGTGCGGTTGCAGATCGCCGACGCCGCCCGGGACGGTACTTTCACCGTGCGCGCGGAGGACCGCGCCGCCGTCCGCCTGGGCGCGCAGGTATTCCGCACCGGGCGGCTCTCGTCGGACTCCATCGCCGCGTGCGCCACGGCGCTGCAGCGGTTCGCCAAGCTCGCCCAGCGGGCCGGGGCGGAACGGGTCCGCGCCGTGGCGACCAGCGCGGTCCGCGAGGCGTCCAATCGGGCGCAGCTGCTGCGCGCGGTTCGCGCGGCCTCCGGGCTGTCGGTGGAAGTCATCTCCGGCGCCGAGGAGGCGCGCCTGATCTGCCTCGGCGTCCTGCAGGGCGCGCCGCCCTCGGAGCGGGCCCTGCTGTTGGACATCGGCGGCGGCTCGACCGAGGTGATCTCGGCGAGGGGAGAGGAGCCGGAGAGCTCCGCGAGCCTGCAGCTCGGGTCGGTGCGCCTGACGGAGTTCTTCGTCAAGAACGATCCCGTGACCCGGCGCGAGGCGCGCCTGCTGGAGGAGGCCATCCAGGACGCGCTCGGCGAGATCGACCCGCTGTTGATCGGCCGCCATCGAAGGCTCATCGGCGCGGCGGGGACGACCGGCGCGGTGGCCGACCTGGCGCGCAGGCTCTCCGGCGCGCCGGGAGGAAGCGGTCCGGTGACGCACGCCCAGGTGGAAGACGTGCTCGATGACCTGCGCGACACGACCGCGAAGCAGCGGCGCAAGCTGGGCGTGGACGAGTCGCGCATCGACGTCCTGTACGCCGGCGCGGCCATCCTCGAGGGAGTGATGCGCAGGCTGCGCGTGGAGGAGATGGAGGTCACCGCCCGGGGCCTGCGCGACGGATTGATGGCCGATCTGGTCCGGCGCGAGGTGCGGCCGCCGCCGAGCGGACTGCACGGCGAGCACGTGGTGCTCGAAGGCCTGCGCGCCTTCGGCCGCCGCTGCGGCTACCGCGAGCCGCACGCGGAGCAGGTCGCGCAGCTCAGCCTGTTGCTCTTCGATCAGACCCGCAGCCTGCACCGCCTGGGCGCCGAGGAACGCGCGCTCCTGCACGCGGCTGCCATGCTGCACGACGTGGGCTCGTTCGTGTCGTACAACCGCCACCACAAGCACGGCTACTACCTGCTCTACCACGCCGACTTGCCGGGCTTCACCGACCGCGAACGCGAGCTGATCGCCACGGTCGCGCGCTACCACCGCCGCTCGGTGCCCAAGGAGCGCCACGAGGTCTTCCAGGTGCTCACTCCCGAGGAGCGCACCGTGGTGCGCCGGCTCGCGGCCATCTTGCGGGTCGCCGACGGGCTGGACCGTGGGCACCGGCGGCACGTCCGCCGCCTGGAGGCCACCCGGGGCCGCGGCGGCGGGCTGCGCATCGACGTCTGGGCGGAGGAGGGCTCGGAGCTGGAAGTCTGGTCCGCGCAGCAGAAGTCGGATCTGTTGGCGGAAGTCACGGGCGGGCCGGTGCGCTTTCGCCTTCACACGGCGCGGTAGGGTCCGGAGATGGCAAGCCGCCAGCTTCGACCGATCCTACCCTGAACCCATGCGATTCGCGGCCCTGGCCACCGATTACGACGAGACGTTGGCCGATCACGGCCGCGTGCTGCCGGGAACCGAGCAAGCGTTGGAGCGGCTCCGGGCGAGCGGGCGCAAGCTGCTGCTGGTGACCGGCCGCGACCTCGCCGACCTCCGGCTGGTCTTCTCCCGCGTGGATCTCTTCCACGCCGTGGTGGCGGAGAACGGCGCGCTTCTCTACCTGCCCGACCGAAAGCAGGAGCGCCCCTTGGCCGAGTCGCCGCCGGAACGCTTCGTGGCGGCACTGCGGCGGCTGGGCGTGCCCCTCACCACCGGGCGCGTGATCGTCGCCACGCGCGTGCCCCACGAGACGACCGTGCTGGAGGAGATCAAGCGGCAGGGGCTCGAGCTGCAGGTCATCTTCAACAAGGGTGCGGTGATGGTGCTCCCCTCCGGGGTGAACAAGGGCACCGGCCTGAAGCAGGCCTTGGCCGAGCTGCGCCTGTCGCCGCACAACGCGGTGGCCGTGGGCGACGCCGAGAACGACCACGTCTTCCTCTCCGAAGCGGAGCTCGGCGCGGCCGTCGCCAACGCCCTGCCGAGCCTGCGCGAGCGCGCCGACCTGGTGCTGCGCGGCGCCGCGCACAGCGGCGTCGAGGAGCTGATCGACCAGATGCTGGCCGACGACCTCCGCGCCGCCGCGGCGCGCACCACCCGGCGCGACCTGCTGCTCGGCGAGGACGAGCGCGGCGCGTCCGTCACCATCAAGCCGGCCTCGGGGCCGCTGCTCTTCGCGGGGACCCCCCGGAGCGGCAAGTCGACCGCGGCGAAAGGGTTCGTGGAGCGGCTCATCGACGCTGGGTACCAGTGCTGCATCCTCGACCCGGAGGGCGACTGGACGGAGTTCGAGCGGATGGTGCTGATCGGGGAGGCGCGCCGCGCCCCCACGGTGCACGAGGTGGTGCACGCGCTGTCCCTGCCGGGCGAGCAGGTGGTCGTGAACCTCATCGCGGTCCGGCACGACGACCGGCCCCGCTATTTCGCCGCGCTGCTGCCCCGCATCCAGGAGCTGCGCGCCAGCACGGGCCGGCCGCACTGGCTCGTGGTGGACGAGGCGCACCACTTCCTTCCCACCGTGGCGCAACCCGCCCTCGAAGCCTTGCCTGCCGACCTGAGCGGCGTCGCCGCCATCACCGTCAGCCCGAGCGAGCTGGCGCCCCCGTTCCTGGAGCGCCTCGCGGCGGTCCTGGGCGTGGGACCGCACGCCGAGGAAACCATCGCGGAATTCTGCGCCGCCCGGGGATTGCAGAGGCCTCGGTCGGTGCGCCGCCGGATGGAGAAGGGCGAGGCCTTCCTCTGGCGCGAGGGGCAGGACTCGCTCGTCTGGGTCCGCCTCGCCCGCACACACGCGCCGCACCAGCGCCACGTGCGCAAGTACGCCGACGGTGAGCTGCCGCCCGACCGCAGCTTCTACTTTCGCGGCCCGGAGAAGAAGCTCAACCTGCGCGCGCACAACCTCAAACTCTTCGAGCAGCTGGCCGAGGGCGTCGACGACGCCACCTGGCTCCACCACCTGAAGCGCGGCGACTACTCACGGTGGTTCCGCGACCAGATCAAGGACGAGGAGCTGGCCCGGGAGGTGGAGCGCATCGAGCAGGAAGAATCGCTCTCGCCCGAGGACAGCCGCGAGGCAATCCGCGCGGCCATCGACAAGCGCTACACGCTGCCCGCCGGCGCTTCAGAGGTTCACTGAGGCGCCACCGTCCAGGGGACGTCGATCGGGTTGCCGTTGGCGTCGCGCCGGACGAAGGTCAGCGACCCGTCGCGGTTCTGCAGCACCGTCCCGAACCCGGGCGGCGCGGTCGCGGGAGCGCCTCCCAGCCCGACGATCGCGCTTCGGCCGCCGAACGCCGTGGGATCGCGCGCGTACAGGTGCGAGTGGGCGGTGAGGATCAGCGAGTACTCGTGCCGGGCGATGGTCTGCACGATCCGCGCATTCCCCGTCCGCGGGCCGGTCACGGGATGGTGGCGGGCCACGATGGTGTACCGCGCGTTCGCGTCGGCCGCGGCGAGCGTGCTCTCCAGCCAGTCCGCCTGGGCGGCGTCCCAGGAGTCGTCCGCGACCACCACGAAGCGCGCCTTGCCCAGCGAGGTCTGCACGTCGGTTGCGTAGTAAGGCAGCGGCCTGTGCAGCGCGGCCATGTACGCGGTGAAGTTCGCGTCGCCGCGGCCGGCGAAACACGAGTAGGGCGGCGCGTCGTTGCCGCACTCGTGGTTCCCCATCGTCATCCACCAGGTGGGCGGCCCCTGCGCCACCGCGCCCATGTAGAGGGCCATCTGCGCCTTCGCCTCGACCAGCGACTGGTTGCAGACGTACATGTGATCGCCCAGGTCGAGCGCGAACTGCACCTTGAGCGCCTTCATGGCGCGGGCGATCTGCCCGATCGCTCCGGAGGGGTAATCCTCGGTCCGGTCGCAGAAGCCCGGGCGCGTGTCTCCCGTGGTGGCGAACCACAGCCGGTCCACCGCGCCTCCGGTTTCGCCCACCTTCCCCGACGGGACCTCGCCGGGATCGGGCGTGCCGGGCAGCGCGCCGTCGCCGGGCGCCGGTCCGGCGCAGGGGTCGACGACGTCGCCGGGAGGCGCCTCACAGCGGCCCGGCTCCGGGTCGGGCATGCAGCGGGCGGCGGCGAGCGCGGCTGCGCAGGCGAGCAGCGCGGCCCCGGCGCGCGGAAAGCGCATCCCGCGACCCTACCGCGCACGCCACGCTCTCGCCTCGGTCAACCGGCCGATGAAGCCGTCACTCGAGCACGCGGACCGGCAGGATGACCATGGCCAGCCCGGCGAACTGCAGCCGGCGCTGGATGACGTACGCCGTCTCGTTGTGGAGGAAGCGGTCCCACCAGCGCTCGCGCTCGAAGATCAGCTTGCCGGCGAAGAAGATGCTGCGCTCGTACTCGCGCGCCACCTCCGTGGCGAGTCGCTCGCATTCCGACACCGCCTCGGTGCCGACGCTCATCCGGTAGTCCGCCGGGATGCCCATGCGGCGCGCGAGGTCCACGTACTTCTGCAGGGCGGTCTCCGTCTCCTCGCGCACGCGGTCCACCTCCTCCACGCCTTGGAAGGTGGCCGAGTCGACGACCGCGACGGACATGAACACCACGTTGTGGAAGTAGCGCGGGAACAGCTTCACCACCGTCAGCAGCGAATGGATGCCGAGCCCGGAGAAGCTCGCCACCAGGAGCACGGCGGTGGGCTTGCGCTTCTCGATGTGCAGCTCCTTGAGGGGCCCGCTGGTGGGAAGCGCCTCGAGGATGGTGTCCAGCCGTTTGAGGCGCGCGAACACGCTCCGGTAATGACGCTTGATCACCAGGCACACGATGATCAGGGCGCCGGTCACCACCACGGTCAGCCAGGCGCCCTCGAAGAACTTCTCGAAGACGTTGATGACGAGGATGAAGCTGCACAGCACGAAGCAGGCCACCGCGATCGCCATCGACGAGCGCCAGTCCGGATACTTCTGCCGCGTGTCGCGCCGGAGCCAGTAGCGGATCATCCCTGCCTGGCTGAGCGAGAAGGTCACGAAGACGTTGATCGAGTACATGACCACCAGGGCGTCGACCGAGCCCCGCGTGTAGACCAGCATGAACAGGCTGGCGCCGCCCATCAGCAGAACGCCGTTCTGCATGGTCAGGCGGTCGGACAGCGCGCTGAGCCGGTGGGGCAGGTACGAGTCGTGTGCCAGGTTCGCCATCACCCGCGGCCCGGCGATGAAGCCGGCCTGCGCCGCCACGAACAGCAGGAGGGCCTCGGACGCGAGCGTGGCCACCACGAACCAGTTGCCGAGAGGCAGCCCGAACAGCCGGAGATTGCCCGCCAGCATCTGCGCGAGGGTCCAGTTCATCGTCTTGCCCTCGACGTGGTGGACGTTCAGCAGCAGGTAGCCGAGGATGATTCCGCCCGCGGTGATTGCGAGGCTCGTCGACATGTAGAGCATCGTCCGCTTGCCGGTCTCGACCCTCGGCTCCCGCATGATCGACAGGCCGTTCGAGACCGCTTCGATGCCGGTGTACGTACCTGCGCCGAGCGAGTAGGCGCGAAGGAACAGGAGCAAGACCGCCATCCCGCCCATGGTCGAGAAGTCGCGGCGGAGTCCGGTGGTCACCTCGTGGGCCACCTCGTCGACCCGGCCCAGATGCAGTCCTACGCTGCCGATGATGAGGATGGCATGCGTGACGACGAAGAGCAGGAAGATGGGGAGGAGGACCTGGATGGATTCCTTGACCCCTCTCAGATTCAGGATGGTCAGCAGCACGAGGACCGTGACCTCGACGGGCAGCTTCCAGGCGTGCAGGTGGGCCGGAAGGTTGCTGAAGACCGCCTCGCCGCCGGCCGCGACCGAGGTGGTAGTGGTCAGCACGTAGTCGATGAGGAGAGCGGAGCCGCTGATCACGCCGGCGCGGGGACCGAGGAGTCGCGACGCGACCGCATACCCTCCGCCCCCGAGCGGGAAGTGCTCGATGATCTTCGTGTACGCCGCGGAGATGACCAGGACGGTGATCCCGGTGGCGAGCGCCAGGAAGACGGCCAGGTACTGATGGTCGCCGAGGTTCTTGAACGCTTCTTCGGGCCCGTACGCGGAAGAGGAGAGCCCGTCGGCGCCCAGACCCACCCAGGCGAAGAACGCGGCCAGGGAGATGTGCTCGAACAGCTGCGGGTCTTGGATGTCCTTGGGGCCGCCCAGCAGGGTGCGCTTGACCCGCTGCCATCGCGTCGGCGGCAGCGGCGGCTCGGGCTCGGGCTGCGGAGGGGAACTACTGGGCGCCGGTGGGGGCGCGGGGTGGGCCATGGCCGAGACCGCTGTCCTAGCATGAAGCCAGGGCCTGCGGCGGGTGGCGGTCGGCTCACGGGCTATTTCGTCAGTTGTTCTGCTATCTTGCGCCCATCCCGCACGCAGTCCAGGACGCCGATGCCGCGGTACCACGCGCCGGTCAGGCGGAGGCCTGGGTGCCCGGCCGTGAGCCGCTCGATCTCGGCCACCCGCCCGGCGTGGCCGGGCTCGTACTGAGGGATCGCCTGCGACCAGCGGACGACCCGCAGCAGCTCCGGATCCCTCGGCAGGCGCAGCTCGTCGCGCACCAGCTGCACCAGCTCCTCGTCCCGGAGCGAGCCTGCCTGCGGATGACGAGCGCCTCCGACCAGCGCCGTGAGGAGGGCCTGTCCGCCGGGCGCCCGCTCGGGCCACAGCGCGGCCGGGAACAGCGCGCCCAGCACGGGCCTGCCGGGCCGGAGCAGTCCGAACCCCTGGTGGAGGGGCGCGACGTCCTGCGGCTGGACGGCGAGGTGCACGACCGAGATCGGCGCCGCGTTCAGCTCGCGCAGGCGCGCCGCCAGCGGGGCGTCCAGCCCTTCCAGCACCTCGGCGGCGCGCGGCGCCGGCATGGCCAGGACCACCCGCTCGGCGTCGATCTCGGTTCCCCCGCCGCCGGACTCCACCTGAAGCCGGTACCCCGTCCCGGCGCGCCGGACCGCCCGCAGGCGTGCCCGCAGCCGGGGAACGGTCTCGCGGGAAAGGGCGTCGACCAGCTCCTGCATGCCGCCGCGGAACGACGCCAGCCGCGCCCGGGGCCTCCCGGCGAAAAAAAAATAATTTTTTTTTCTGCCCTGGCGGGCCGCCAGGGCGCCGCGGACGAGGCTCCCCCGGCCCGCCTCGGCCAGCGCCGCCAGGGTGGGAAACGCGCTGCGCAGCTCCAGCCGATCCGGGTCGCCCGCGTGGATGCCGGTCTGGATCGCGTCGCCCAGGAACCTTCCCCCGGCGCCCAGGCGGTGGGCGAAGAACTCCGCGACGGTCCCGCCTGGCGGCGCCGGCGGCCGGAATGGCTCGCCCAGAAGGCCCAGCTTCTCGCGGGTGCTGAGCAGCCGGGTCCGCAGGGCCTCGCCGGGGCCGCGCGGCAGGGCGTGGACGGTCCCGCCGCGCTCCAGGAAGCGCAGCGAGGCCGCGGGGCTGGCGGGATGGGGGGCGATGCCGAGCTTCGCGCATAGCTCAGCCAGCTCGCCGGTGCGATCGAGGAGCCCGAGCGCGGCCCGCTCCAGCAGGAAGCCCCGGTGCGAGTCGGTGCCCAGCTTCCCGCCCGCCCGGTCCTCCGCCTCGAGCAGGAGGGGCTCCATCCCCCGCTCCCGCAGCGCCAGCGCGGCCGCCATCCCCGCCGCCCCGGCGCCGACGACGACCACCGCACGCCCCATCAGCCGGCCCTCGCCTCGGCCGCGCGCACCAGCCCGGCCAGCGCGCGCGCGTAGAGGGGGGAGTCGTTCAGCGCGTTGGCGACCTCGTACCGCGCGATCCCCGCCCGCTCCGCGATTCCGCGCAGCAGGATCCGCTGCTCGTGCAGCGTCTCGATGTGGTCCGAGACGAACGCGACCGGCACCACCAGCACCCGTGAGACCCCGCGGGCCGCCAGCGCGGGGAGGTGCTCCGCGCTGGCGGGCTCGAGCCACTTCACCGGCCCGACCTTGCTCTGCCAGGAGAGCGACCAGGGCTGCCCGGGCGGGAGCCGGGCCAGCACGCCCTGCACGGTGGCGCGGACTTCGCGCTCGTACGGATCTCCCTTCTTGATGATGCTGACCGGCACGCCGTGGGCGCTGAACAGGACGTGCACCTGCGCGCGCTCGCCCGGATCGAAGCGCGTCAGGCCCTCCTGGACGGTGCTCGCCAGCGCGTCGAGGTACGTGGGGTCTTCCGGGTAGCGGTCCACCTCGACCAGCGGCAGCCCGCGCCTCGCCGCCTCCGCGCGCAGGTCGTGCAGCACTGACGCGGTGGTGGCGCTGCACCATTGCGGGAAGAGCGAGACGCCGACGAGCCTCGCGCACCCGTCCGCCTGTGCGCGCTCCACTGCCTCGCGGATGTAGGGGGTCCAGGCGCTGAAGGCGACGTAGCAGCGATACCCGGCGCCCAGCTCGGCCTGGAGCCTGTCGCCCTGCTTGCGGGTGATCGGCTCGATCGGGCTGCGCCCGCCGATCTCGGAATAGAGCTGCCGGACGTGCGGGGCGCGCTTGCGCGCCACCCACTGCGCGAACTTGCGCCGCAGCCATCCGCGCAGCGGCAGGCGGATGAGGAACGGATCGCTGAACAGGTTCACCAGGAACGGCTCGACCGCCTCCAGCGAGTCGGGGCCGCCCAGGTTGAGCAGCAAAACGCCGGTGCGGTGCGCGGCAGCGGGCGGAAGGAGCGGGACCACGCCACCTTCTACAACGCATCCGGCAAGGTCCGCGCCATCAAAGCGCAGCGCCGCCTTGGAGGGCGGCGACTGGCGCATCCGACTTACTTCGCGCTCGCGGTGTTCCCCATCTTGTCGAGGAGCTCGTTTGCCCTGTCCTCGTGGCGCTGCAGGACGGGCAGCAACTTGTCGAGCAGGTCCCTCACTTCGGGCTTCGCGTCGTTGCGGGCGCTCTTCACCATCGCGATCACCTCGCGGTGGCCATTGACCATCATCTGCAGGAAACTGCGGTCGAAGGCGCGGCCGGTCAGCTTCTGGAGCTCGTCCATCTGGTGCTCCTTGGCCTGGCGTTTCGCCTGGTGATCGGCGTCTGCCTTCGTCTGCCGGTCGGCGTCCGTCTTCTTCGCCTCCACGTCGATGTTCAGCTTGCTGGCCACTGTCTTCACGTCCTGATCGGCCTTCTGGTGATCGCGCACGAGCATCGCGCCGTAGTCCTTCACGTCCTTGGACGCGCTCTTCTGCTGCGCGAGCTGGCCCGCGTTCACTTCCTCCAGGTTCACGTGGTGCAGCTTCCGCAGCACCTTGTCGTCGGTGAGCTTCGTCTGCATCGACAAGGAAGTGGTGTCGCTCTTCTTGGCATCGTCGGCGCGCGCGAACGCGGGAACCAGCGCGAGCGCGGCGGCGAGCAGCGTGGATTGCCAGGTCATGGTCGTCTCCCTCAAGGACCGTGATGGTCGCCGGGCAAAGCTGCGCGCTGACCGGGGAGGGCGTAAGTGCGGGAGGACGGGCGTGGGGGAGGGCGCCAGGACGGCTACGCTCAGCGGGCGGGCAGGCCCCGGTGCACCAGCTCGACCGCCAGTTTCGCGTTCTCCACGGGAGTCGAAGGCAAGATTCCGTGCCCGAGGTTGAAGACGTGGCCGCCTCCCGCGCCGCGGGCCTCCTCGAGGACGCGGAGCACGCGCTTCTCGAGCACAGGGGCAGGCAAGAAGAGGGACGCCGGGTCGAGGTTCCCCTGCAGTGCCGGCGCCGGCCCCACCCTCTCGCGCGCCTCGTCGAGCGGCACGCGCCAATCCACCCCCACCACGTCGGCGCCGGTCGCGGCGAGGTGGCCGAGGAGCTCGCCCGTCTCCACCCCGAACACGATGACGGGCTGCTTCCTCTCGCGCCGCAAGCCCTGCACCACGCGCGCGATGTACGGCGCGCCCAGGCGGGCGTAGTCGGCGGGGGCCAGCGCTCCCGCCCAGGAATCGAAGATCTGCACGGCGTCGGCGCCGGCGTCGAGCTGGGCCTGCAGGTACGACGCGAGCGCCTCCGAGATCCGCGAGAGCAGCTCGTGCGCGAACGACTCGTCGCCCAGGAGCGCGGCCTTGGCCCGCTCGAAGCTGCGCGAGGTGCGGCCCTCGATCATGTAGGCCGCGAGCGTCCACGGTGCTCCGCCGAAGCCGATCAGCGGCACTTTTCCGGCGAGCTCCTTCCGGACCAGCCGGATCGCATCCAGGACGTAGCGCAGCTCCCGCTCCGGGTCGGGGAGGTGCAGCCGGCGCGCATCGGCCGGCCCGCGCAGCGGCTCGGGGAACTGCGGCCCGGCGTCGTCGAGCACGAGGTGCATGCCCATCGCCTCGGGCACCACCAGGATGTCGCTGAAGAGGATTGCGGCGTCAACGCCGAGGATGTCCACCGGCTGCAGCGTCACCTCCGCCGCCAGCTCCGGCGTCTTGCACAAGGTCAGGAACGGCACCTTCGCCCGCACCGCCCTGTACTCCGGCAGATACCTCCCCGCCTGCCTCATGAACCACACCGGC
>DASQBG010000064.1:0-3295 GCA_035635335.1 Myxococcales bacterium
GCCCGAGACCTGGAACGCCTTCGGGACCCGCACGCCCGCGACCGGCCTCTACCTGGACGAGACGCCCCAGGTGGTCGTCTATGCTCGGCCGGGACTGCCGGGAGCGCCGTGATGGGACGCTGGGACCACCTCGTCGACCCCAAGCCGCAGGAGCTCAAGGACTACGTGCTCGATCAGGTCGCGGACCGCCTGGCCGCCGAGCTGCGCGCCTGGCCTCCGGCGCTCGACGAGTGGCTCGACGAATCGGCCCGGCGCCGTTTCCGCGGGGCCATCGAGCGTCCCTCGGCGCCCGGCGTTCCGACGCTGCGGGTGGCCTGCGAGCTGGCCCGGCGCGAGCTGCTCCGCGACTACGAGCTGATCGATCGGTTCTGGCGCAGCGGCGCGCACCGGGAGCTGCTGCCGGACGAGCTGGAGGAGACGACGGCGCACTTCGTCACCCAGTACCTGGTGGACGCCGCGCTCGCCTTCCAGGAGCTGGCGCAGGGCAAGTTCGCGCGCCGCGAGCTGGTGGCGCTGCTGGAGAAGATCGAGGACAGATTGTTGCAAGGGCACCGGTTCCGCCTGTAAACCGGGCAGGCCCGTGCCCAAGGTCACTTTCGAGATGGAGTCGGTCACGGTCGACATCCCGCAAGGGTCGACCGTCCACGACGCGGCCTCGCAGGCCGGCATCGTCTTGCAGCGAGGCTTCGCGGCGATCCATCCGTGCGAGGGGAAGGGACGATGCCCGGGGGCGGCTTGCGCCATCTTCCTGCGCGGCAAGGACCCCGCCGCCGTCAGCCCGCCCACCTGGAAGGAGAAGCTCTTGCACCGCCGGCTGGTCAAGGGCGGAAAGCGACTCGCCTGCCAGTGCGTCCCGCTCCGCGACCTGACCGTGGTCACCATGCCCTGAGCGAGGGCGGGTTTTTCAGCGCGAAGGCTTCCCGGCGGCCTTCTTCTTCGGGTTCTTGCAGTGCGCTTCCTGCTCGCGCGCCACCTTGGCCGCGGGCGACGACTTGTACGCCTGCTGGACCTCGTCGAAGAAGAGCAGCGCGTTCTTGCAGTCCTTCTGGTTCTGGAAGGCCATGCCGATCTTGAGCAGCGCGTCGGGCGTCTTCTCGCTGCCACGGTGGTCCTTGAGTACCTTCTGGAACTCGACGATGGCGTCGTTCCAGCGCTTCTCCCCGTAGTACGTCTCGCCCAGCCAGTACTGCGCGTTCCCGGCCAGCTCGTCCTTGCCGTACTTGGAGAGGAACTCGGTGAGGAACTGGCGCGCGCCGCCCGTGTCGCCCGCGTCCAGCTTCTTGCGCGCCGCCGCGTACAGACCCGCCTTGTCGGTGGGGTGCTCCAGCTCCCTCTGGCGATTGGCGACGAACCGGGCGCTCTCGTCGATCCTCCGGTCCCGCTCGGCGTTGCCCTGGTCCATCTGGTCGAGGCGGTGCTGCGACACCTCGAGCATGCCCCGGATCTGCGCCAGGTCGTTCTGGGCCTTCTCCAGGTCGACCGCGAGGTCCGCGCCGCTCTTCCGCGCCGCCCGGTTCAAGGCGTCCATCGCGTCCTGCACTTCCTTCAGCTTCGCCGCCTGCTCGGACTGGAGCTTCTGCCGGTCGGCCGCGCTGGCCTCCTTCTGCGCCTTGGCGTCCTTCTCCAGGGCGTCGATGCGCTTGCGCATGTCCTCGCCCTCCTGGCGCGTGGTGACGCAGGCTGCGCAGAGGGCGAGGCAGAACGGCAGGATCCTCTTCACTGCGCCGTCCCGGCGGTGATCTCCGCCCGGCGGTTCTTGGCCCAGGCCGCCTCGTCATGGCCAGGGTCGGCGGGGCGCTCCTTGCCGTGGCTCACCACCTTCATCTTGCCCGCGTCGGCGCCCAGCCCGGCCAGATACTTCCGCACCGACTCCGCCCGGCGCTGGCCGAGGGCCAGGTTGTACTCGGTGGTGCCTCGCTCGTCGGTGTGCCCGGCGATGGTGGTGGGCGGATTGCCGCGCTGCCGCAGGCACTGGTAGTCGTTGTCGAGCGTGCTGCGCGCGTCCGGCGTCAGGGTGGAGTCGTCGAACCCGAAATAGACGCTATCGAGCCGGCAGGAAGCCTGCGCGGCGGCGCAGCGCCCCTGCACGCAAGCCTGGCCCGAACCGCACTCGGAGTCCACGTTGCATGCGTCGGGCGCGGCGCAGCGGCCGGAAAGGCACTTGCGCCCCGAGCCGCAGTCCTGCTGGACGGTGGCCTCGGTGCACTCCGCCACGCACTTGTTCTGCGCGCACTTCTGGCCTTCCGGGCAATCCCGGTTCTGCTGGCACTGCGCCTTGGGCTGGCAGGCGTTGTTCACGCACACCGTGCCGGGCTTCTTCGCGCACTGCGCGTCGTCGCGGCACTCGCGGCAGACGTTGTTGATGCACACTTCCACGTGCCCGCTGCAGTCGTCGTCGTTGCGGCACTCCGGATAGGCGGGCGGCTTGGGACAGCCGAACAGCAGCACCAGGGCCAGCGGGGCGAGCTTTCGCATGTGCGCGCGCTTACCACGGCCTCAGGGGCTGTCAAGGAGTCTGGGGCGCGGCGAATCAGCTCGGGACCGACCTCCCCGCCCTCGAATGGTACTGTGCCGCACATGGTACCGATCGAAGCGCGGGTCGCGACCGCGGCGTTGCAGGCGGCGATGGAAGCCCTTCACGGCGCGTTCCCGCGCCATTCCTGGACCGGCATCTACTTCCTCCAGGGCGACGAGCTGGTGCTGGGGCCTTTCGTCGGCCCGCCGACCGAGCACGTGCGGATCCGGCTCGGGCGCGGGCTGTGCGGCCGCGCCGTGCGCGAGGAGAAGGACCTGAACGTCGGGGACGTGACCAGCCAGCCCGAGTACCTGGCCTGCAGCGCGGACGTGCGCTCCGAGCTGATCGTCCTGGTGCGCGATCACGGCGAGATCGTCGGCCAGATCGACGTCGATTCGCGCGAAGCGGGCCGCTTTCCCGCGGAGCACGAAGCGCGCGTCCGCGCGGTGGCCGAGGCGCTGGGGCCGTTGGTGCGCCAGGCGCGGGCTACGGCACGAGCCGGCCCCGTACCCTAGGCGGAACCGGTGACCTCCCGGCGCGGAGGAGCGCCAGCTTGTCCGCCCTGCGGAGCCGCTTCAGCTCGCGCTCGCGCCGCAGCGCCGCCGACCTGTCCGGGTGAGGCTCGCAGAACACGAGCGAGAGCGGCCCGCGCCCGCGGGTGTATCGGGCGCCCTTCCCTGCGCGGTGCACGGCGAGCCGCGATCCCACGTCGGTGGTCGCGCCGGCGTAGAGACTGCCGTCCCCACAGCGCAGCAGGTAGACGTACCAGCTCGGCGCGGA
>DASQBG010000065.1:0-78337 GCA_035635335.1 Myxococcales bacterium
AGCGACAACGACAGCGACAACGACAGCGACAACGACAACGACAGCGACAACGACAGCGACAACGACAGCGACAACGATAACGACCGCGACTGCGACGGCGAGGCAGGAGCGGTTCCTCTATCTCCTGCGGACGTACCCGCAGAGGGCGCCGAGGGAGACGCTGGCCCAGGTGGAGCGGCTGATCGGGGAAGGGGACTTTCCGGAACACGACCGGGCTGAGTACTGGATGGGGAGCGCGTGGCTGGCGCTGCAGGAGGTCGATGGGGCGCGGCGGTGGTTCGAGAGGGTGGGGAGAGACCATCCAGGGTCGGTCTGGGCCGAGCGCAGCTGGCTGGGGATGGGCGACGCGGCGGCGCAGGAGAGGCGGTACGGTGCCGCGCTGGAATGGTACGCGAAGGCCGAGGGAGCGCGGGACGGGGCGGTGCGCGAGATAGGCCGCGTCTCGGCGCGAACGACGCAGGCGCTGCGCGCCCGGCAGCGCCTGGCCTGGGCGGCGGGCGGCCTGGCGGTGGTCGTCGCGGGGCTCCTGGGAGCGTCGCTGCGGCGTCATGGGCCCGTGCGCCTCTGGCCGCTGCCCGCCGAGGGACGGATCGTCATTCCCGTGCTCGGAGTCCTGGCCCTCCTCTCCGCGCGGCAGGATCCGGCGCCGCGCGCCGCCATTCTCGAGCTCTGCGCGGGCGCGGCCTTGCTGGTCACTCTCTCCGGCCTGCGCCTCCGCGCCGCCTCGCCGCGGGGAGCAGCGCGGGCGCTGCACGCCGCTGGAACCCTGGCCGCCCTTGGAGCTCTCGCGTACGTTGCCGTGTACCGCGGCGGACTGGTCGGCATGCTGCTCGAGACGCTCCGCGCCGGCCCGGAGTAGAGTCCGCCGCCATGCCGATCTCTCCCGAGGACAAGGGCTTCAGCCAGGGCTCGCCCGAGCTGGCGCGCTGGGCCGAGAAGGTGTTCCAGCCCGAGGACGCCGTCCTGGCGGAGATCCGCGCGCGCAGCGTCCGGGAGGGGCTTCCGGCGATCGCGGTGGGGCGGTTCGACGGGCTGCACCTCGAGGTGCTGGCGAGGCTCCTGGGCGCGCGCAAGGCGGTCGAGATCGGGACGCTCGGCGGCTACAGCGGCGTTTGCCTCTTGCGCGGCATGCCGGAGGACGGCGTGTTGCACACCCTCGAGCTGGACGCGCACCACGCCGAGGTGGCGCGCGAATCGTTCCGCAAGGCCGGCGTCGCGGGCCGCGCCCGCATCCACGTCGGGCCGGCGCTCCAGAACCTGCGCGAGATCGAGAGCGAGGGGCCGTTCGATCTCTGCTTCATCGACGCCGACAAGACCGGCTACCCCGCCTACCTCGACTGGGCCGCGCGGTACCTGCGCGTCGGAGGCGCCGTGCTGGGCGACAACGCGTTCGGCTTCGGCGGGGTGGCGAAGCCGGACGGGGACGACAGCGTGCGGGCCTTGCGCCGCTTCAACGAAGAGCTGGCCCGCGGGGGCCGCTTCCGGGCCACCATGATCCCCACCGAGGAAGGCCTCGCCCTCGGGGTCAAGGTCCGCTGAAGGCTGGCTATTTCCCCTGCGCTTCGGCGTCGGACTTGAGCACTTCCTCGGCGCGCTTCTTCCGCCAGGCGCGGAGCTTCTCGCGCAGCTCGGGGCGCTTCGCGGCGAGGATGGCGACCGCCAGCAGCGCCGCGTTCGCCGCGCCGCCCTTGCCGATCGCCAGCGTTCCCACCGGTACGCCCTTCGGCATCTGCACGATCGACAGCAGCGCGTCCACGCCCCCCAGCGTGGTCGAGGCGACCGGCACGCCCAGCACCGGAAGGAGGGTCTTTGCCGCCACCACGCCCGGCAAGGCAGCCGCGCTGCCTGCGCCGGCGATGAGCACCTCGAGCCCGCGCTCCTCGGCCGTCTCCGACCACTCCAGCACCTTCTCGGGCGTCCGGTGCGCCGACAGGATGCGCAGCTCGTGGCCCACGCCGAACTCGCGCAGCACCTCGACCGCCCCCTGGAGGATCTCGAGGTCGGTCTTGCTCCCCATGATGATGCCCACCAACGGCTTGCCGGCCATCCGGGGCGGGTAACAGAGCGAGGACGCGCGGTCAAGGCGCTTGACTCGGGCGTCCGCGAGCCGACAGATCCGGGCAATGGACTTCCGCGAGCGCGACGTAGCCGTGCGGGGGCTGTCGCTGCGCGTGCGCGAGCGAGGTCCCCAGGATGGGCCTGCCTCCGTTCTGCTGCACGGATGGCTCGACCACCGCGGCTCGTTCGACCTGCTCGCGCCGCTCCTTCCCGGCCGCAGCGTCGCGGTCGACCAGCGCGGGCACGGCGATTCCTCCTGGGCGGGCGCGGGCGCCTTCTACCACTTCGTCGAGTACCTCGGGGACCTGGACGGCCTCTTGCGCGAGCTGAAGCTGGCCGCGCCGGTGCGACTGGTCGGCCACTCCATGGGCGGCGCGGTCTCGCTGCTCTACGCCGCCGCGCGACCGGATCTCGTCGCGCACGTGACGCTGCTCGACGCGGCGCCGCTGCTCATCGCGCCGGCCGAGGTGCCCGATCGGCTGTCCGGGTGGCTGGAGGATCTGGCGAAGCCCCGGGCCCGCCGCGCGGTCGCATCGGTCGACGAGGCGCGCGAGCGGATGGAGCGCGCCAACCCGGACCTCGCCCCCGCCGCCGCTCGCCTGCTCGCCCAGGGAGCGGTCGGTCCCGACCCTGCCCAAGGCGGCGCGTTGGCCTGGAAATGGGACCCGCTGCTGCGGGCGCGCTCTCCGTTGCCCTACACGAAGGAGGTCCTCCAGGCGCTCGTGGGCCGGGTGCGAGCGCCGGTGCTGGTGCTGCGGGCGGAGCGCGGACACTTGCCGCACGAGCAGCAGCTCCGGTCGTGGCTCTCCCCCGTCCCGTCACTCACCGTCGAGACTGTGCCCGGGACCAGCCACCACCTGCACATCGAGCAGCCGGAGCTCGTGGCGGACCGGATCCGGCAGGCGTGGGACGCGGCCGCACGCGACGCGCCGCCGGCCGGCCGGTTATAAAGCGGCCGCCGTGAGCGACATCGGGGTCTACATCCACTTCCCGTACTGCCTGTCGAAGTGCCCGTACTGCGATTTCGCCTCGCGGGCCGAGAAGGTGATTCCGCAGGAGCGGTACACGCGCGCCATTCTGCGCGAGCTGCGCGAGCGCGCCCCGGAGTTCGCCGGGCGGCGGGCGGTGTCCATCTACTTCGGCGGCGGGACGCCTTCGCTCTGGGACCCGGAAGGCGTGGACGGCGTGCTGCGCGAGGTGCGCACCCGGTTCGAGGTCGCCCCGTCCGCGGAGGTCACCCTCGAGGCGAACCCGGGCACGACCGACGAGGTGCGCTTCTCCGCCTTCCGGGCGGCCGGCGTGAACCGGCTCTCGATCGGCGTGCAATCCTTCGCCGCTCCGCAGTTGGTGGCGCTCGGGCGGCAGCACTCCGGCGGCGACGCGGTGAGAGCCTACCGGACCGCGCGCGCCGCGGGGTTCGAGAACGTCTCGCTCGACCTGATCCACGGTGCGGAAGGCCAGACGGACGAGGGCGCGGGGCGCGACGCGGCGGCGGCGGTCGCGCTCGGTCCCGAGCACGTGAGCTGCTACGCGCTGACGCTCACCGGGCTGGCCGAAGAGGTGCCGATGGCCAAGGCGGTGCGCCGGGGGGAGCTGCGGCTGCCCGACGACGAGGCCCAGGCAGCGATGGGCGACGCGGTCCGCGGCGAGCTGCGCCGCGCAGGGTACGCCCGCTACGAGATCTCCAACTACGCGCGGCCGGGATACGAGGCGGTGCACAACTCGCTCTACTGGCGCGGGCTGGAGTACGCCGCGGCAGGATGCGGTGCGTGCGGCTTCCGCAGGCTCTCCGAAGGTCCCGCCGTCGCGCGCCGCTGGATGAACGATCGCTCGCCCGAGCGTTACCTGGAACGGGTCGAGGCGAGCGGCCTCGGAGAGGCACAGGCGGAGGAGCTGGGCGCCGAGGACCACCTGCGCGAGCGCCTCTTCACCGGCCTGCGGCTCGCGGCCGGTCTCGACCTGGGCGCCCTGGAGGACGATCTGGGCCTGCCGGTGCGCTCCCGGTTCGGGCCCCAGATCGATCGGCTGCGCCGCGAAGGTCTCGCCGAGTTGGACGGCCCGACCCTGCGCCTCACCGAGGCTGGCCTCGACCTGCACAGCGAAGTGGCGCTCCGGTTCTTCTGAGCCTGGACCGCAAGCCCGCAGGCGCGGTCCGTCGCAGAAGAACCCAGATTGTGTTCCCGTGGCCGGTTCGGGATGATGCTTGATTGAAAAGAGGTGGTTTCATGCGGCGAATGTTGCGACAACGCTTGCTCCTGTCAGTATCAATGCCACTGTTGACCGTGAAGATTGTCCTGGCGGCCCTGTTGCTTCTGACGTCGTGCCGCGTAGACGTGAACTCGGGCCCGCCAAGGTTCGCGCTTACGGGACCAGCGAACTGGGCGATCGGAGGCCAACAATATTCTCTCCAGGCAACGTACATCATGTCGCGAATCGACCTGCCGGATTCTCCCTTGCAATTCACCGTAGAGTACACATGCGAGCAATGTGCTTTTGGAAAGATGACCGACGACGCTGCTATGAAGGCGGCGCTTCCTATCATGACCTACGCATACAAGAACGGTCTGTACAAGCGTTCAAACGTAACGCTCAATGGCGCGCCGACGGAGCCGCGGCTCATCGGTGTGGTTCTCGTTGAACCGGGTACCCGTGGGCAGAAGGGGTATCGAATCGCCCGGTCAATTCGAGAGATTGAGGCCCTCTCACGTTCCCCAAAGTTGTAGTGCTTTACGTTACCAGACGCGCCGTGCAGCGATGGATTCAAGGAGCGAGCACCAGCTCCTGCTCCTCCACGTCGTCGACGCGGCGGGCGAAATCGGCGAATTCCCGGTAGCGGGAGGGCGGGACGCGCTGCTGCGGCAGGGCGAACGACTCCTCGACCACGAGCTTGCCGCGCTCCTCGCGCGCGCTCCAGGAGAACTCTCCGTATGCGGTGCGCAGCGCGACGGGCGCCGGCGGCGCGCGCAGGTGGAAGCCCTTCGGGAGCGCGATCTCGGCGCGCGTGGTCTGGTTCTCGGCCGAGTCGACCAGGAGCGGCAACGCGCGCTCCGCCTTCTGCACCCAGCGGCGCGACAGCCGCTGCGGCGAGAGCGACGCGGGCAGGAAGAGCTGCGCTCCGTCGCGGCGCGCCAGCTGCACCCGCAGGCCATACACGAGCGTGGTCGTCCCGCCCACGTCCGACTCACCCTCGGCGGAGAGCGACTCCAACTCCACCCCGCGCAGCCCGCGCCCGAGCATCGCCTCGACGGCCTGCTTGCGCTGGGTGTCGTCATATCGCTCCAGCGCGTCCTTCAGGCCGGCGGCCTCGAAGCCCAGGTGCCTGTCGCGGCCGTTGCCCGTCGCCGCCCCGGAGGTGTCGAGGGTCAGCTGGAGCGCGACGTCGCGCCCATCGTCCGCCGGACCCGGCGGCGTGCGGATTTGCTGGGGCTCCTCGCCCGGCTCGGGCACCACCCACGCGTCCTGTCCGCGGAGGAAGGCGGGCAGCCGATCGAAGGGGGCCAGGCGGTAGGTCGGATCCACCCAGGCAGCTCCGTCGGGAAGGTCGATGCGCAGGACCGCCCAGCCGTACGCGTCGCCGCGCGGGAATCGATAGGGCGCCTGGTCCTGGTTGAACCCGCGCACCAGCACGATGTGGCTGGGGATGCCGGCGGAGGCCAGCGCTGCCTTGAGTGGCAGAAGGCGATTCCCGCGCCCCTGCGCGAGGACGTGCGCGGCGGGCACCGAGAAGTCCGATCCCTGCGAGCGCCCGCGCACGACCTGCGCCACGGCGGCGTGGATGCGAAGGGCCTGCTCGCGCGGCGTCCCGCCTCCGGCCGCGCGGGCCAGCTCGTCGGTGGCCCTGCCCGCCCGGCCGCGCAGGAGCGCCCAGTCGGCCATCGAGCGCACCAGCTCGCGCTGGCCGGCGCCCGCGCCCACCTGGATCCAGGGCATCGTCTCCGCCTCCGGCGGCTCGTGCGGCTCGGGCTCCTGCGGCGCGACGTCTCGCGCCGACATCCGGAAGCGCTGCTCGCCCGCCACCCTCTCGATGGGCGGCGCGGCCGTGTTGTGCGCGTCCACTTCCAGCGGCAGCCCCGCCGGCGCGCGCACCTCGTACGTGCTCTCGACCATCGGCGTCTGCTCGTCGCGGAAGAAGAACCCGCCCGGCGCAATGCCCGGCAGGTCCGGCCCCCGCGGCGGCAGGGCGTGGAGGTAGTCGATCTCGATCGCGTCGCCCGGCTCCAGGCCCGGCAGCGTCACGCCCTCCTTCTCCGGGATGGATTCCGGCTCGAGCGTGCGGCCGTCCGGCTTGATGGTGCGCAGGCGCAGCACGTCGGCGTCGCCCGGGAGGTGCGCCTCTCCGAAGCGCGAGACCCCCTTCTTGTCGAGCACCCGGACCACGGTGTGCACCCGCTCGACCGCGCCGCCATCGGGGTAGATCTGGAGCGCCCCGTGGTCCAGCAGCCGGACCGCGGATGCCCCGGGCGGCACCTTCACCTTCGCGTCGCGGGCGAGCGACAAGCCGTCGCGGTCGGCCCAGGACATCACTTCCTCGCCCCGGGAGAGCGCGAGCTGGCGACGCAGGCCCAGGTCTCCGGGCGCGAGAGCCACGGCGCGCGCGCGCACCTCGTCCGCTCCGCGGGCGTCACCGCTCGCCTCGAGCAGTCCGGCGAGCCGGCGCAGCGGATCCGCGCTCCGGGGCGCCAGCGTCGCGGCCAGCCGCAGCGTGCGCGCTGCCGCGCCCACCTCGTTGCGCGCGCCCTGCACCTCGGCGAGCGCGTGCAGGCGCGCAGGCTGGGCCGGGTGGGCGGCGGCGATCAGGGCGAGCAATTCCTCCGCGCGCGGCAGGTCCCGCCGGTCGCGCAGCAGGCCGGCCAGGGTGGCCGCCCCATCGCCGCAAGCGAGGAGCCCTTCGGCGGCCTTCCGCTGGTCGGGAAGGCTGCCGTCGCGCCGGGCCAGCTCGTACCGCAGGGATCGGGCCTCGCAGCGGTCGGGGTCGGCCCGAAGCGCCGAGTCGACCCCTGCGCGCGCCGCGGACGAGTTCCCCTGCGCGTCGAGCAGCCGGGCACGGGCGAGCTGCAAGCGGGCCGGCAGCGCCGCGGCGGGCGGCGGACGCGCGGAGACGGCGGCGGCCGGCTTGATGCCGGCAGGGCGCGCCGGAGCGTCGTGCAGGTGCCGCAGCGCCGCCTCGGCCTGCTGCAGCTCCTGGGCCGCGTCGTCGTATCGCTCCGCATCGCGCTGCAGCGCCGCGGCGGTGAGCCGGGCCCGGAGCAGCAGCGGGTCTTTCCGGGCTGCTTGCGACAGATCGACCAGCGCGCGCGACCGGCCGAGCCGGTCCGGCACCTCGGGGTCGCGCAGCACCTCCTGGGCCCGCAGCAGCAAGGCCGGCGCTCCGGAAGCGGTCAGCGCGACGGCCCGATCCACTGCCGCCCGCGCCGGGGCGCGCTCGTCGCCGACGACCGCGCGCGCCAGGAGCCAGGCCGCGAGCGGGTCGCCGCCGTCCTCGCTCAGGCGCTCTTCCGCCATGCGACGCAGCGAAGGAGGCTCCGCCCACGCGGCGGGAGCGGAGCAGCTGCGGCCCAGCGGGCAGGGCGCCTCGAGGCGCGCGCCGCCGAGCTGCGCCGGAGCGGCGCTGACCAAGTCCGCGGGAGCGCCGTCCGCGCGCACCAGCGTGAGCCGGAAGCGCGCCCCCTCGGCGCGGCTCCACCGCACCAGCGCCTGGTGCGTGCCCGGCGCGAGCCTCACCGCGACGGTCTGCGCGCGCGGCATCTCGCGCGGATACGGCGACCGGGAGATCGCGACGGCGCCGTCGAATCGCAGCTCGAGCGCGGCCGCGCCCTCGATCCAGGCGAGGTAGTCGCCGCCGCGCTCCAAGCGCAGCGAGCTTTCGGCATAGAAGACATCGCCTTCGGACGGCTCCAGGTCGAGCCCGACGTCCCCGTCCGGGAAATCGAGCGCGCGCGAGCCCGTCGGCCCCGCCGGGCCCTGCGCCGGCGCCGTCGCGGGGGCCGGCCCGTCCAGCGGCAGAGGACGCGAAAGGTCGAACAGCCGGGACGCGCCGAAGGGCCCGGCCACGCGCCAGTTGCGCACCGCGCCCATCCGCCGCCACGCCTCGGCCTCGGCCGGCGGACCCACCTCGGCGACCCTGGCGCTGAGCGATCGCGCCGCCGCCTCGCGCAAGAGACGCGCTGCGCGGGGTGAGAGGCCGTCCGGGGCGCGCTCCGCCGCTTCCACGATCGCATCGTCGACCGCGCGGGAATCGCCCTGCACGTCGAGCAGCCGCGACGCGGCGAGCTCCGCCACGGGATCGGACGGCGCTGCTCGCAGCGCGGCGATCCACGCCTGGACCGCCGGCTGGGTGTCGAGGCGATCCTCGAGGATCTCCGCCAGCCCGCAGAGCGCCAGCGCCCGGGCGCGATCCCTCCCGTCCCGCGCGGCCGCGCGGAGCCGCTCCTCGGCCCCGGGCGCGTCCGAGGCGACCAGGTAGCGGAGCCAGCCGGCCCGCGCCGCCGCCATCGGATCGGCGGGCGCCGCCCGCTCGGCATCGTCGAGGCGGCGGCGCGCCTCCTCTTCCGGGTTCGCGGGTGGCGCCGCTCCGCGCCCCGCGTGCCCGCAGGCGAGCGCGAACATGGAAACCGCCAGCAGCGCGGCCGGACGCGTGAGCCGATGCACGATCAGCGGCCCTCGTTCGCGGCGGTCTGCGCGGGCGGGGCCGCCTCGACCTTGCGGAGCAAGGCCCGGTCGAGCCTGCCCAGGAACGAGCGGAACGCCGCGTACTCCTGCGGCGCCACCGTGCCGCCCTTCAGCTCCAGCGTGAGGCTCGCGGTCACCTTGCCCTCGCCGCCCGCGTACTTGATCGACCAGCTCCCCTGGAGAGCTTCCTCCGACGCGTCCTGCGGCACGACGGCGCGGAAGCCCCGCGGCAGCTCGACTTCCGCGGCCACCGTCAGGCGCTGCGGAGCAGGCAGGCGCTGGGGCAGCGCGCGCCGAGAGAGCTGCGCGTACGACTCGACATAGCTGCGCTGCTGCCCGAAGGGCGAGAAGCGGAGCGCGCCGCCGGACAGCGTCGCAAACGCCGGCGCGTCCGCCTTGAAGCGCGCGGTGAACGGCCGCTCGATGTCGTGCGGGTCCGAGACCTCGACCTCGGTCACCTTGACGCCTGGGAACGCCGCCCGGGCCAGTTGCTCCTCCGCCCGCGCGCGCCGCTCGTCGGGCGACTCGAAGGTCCTGCGCAGCTCGGCCGTCCAGGGGCCGCGCGCGCTCGCCGTCAGGTCCAGGATGGCGCTGCCGTCCGCCCTCAACGAGAGCCGGGCGCGCGTGTCGTCGACGTTGTCGGCCGGACGCGCGTCGGGCGTGCGGCGGATCCGCGACCCGGTGCCGTCCGGCTCGATCACCAGGGCCTCCGCGCCGCGGTCGTCGGGCGGCAGCTCGCCTGAGCCGTGGAACTCGGCGGTGCCGTCCAGGTACAGCTCGTACTTGGGGACGTAGAGGATGGCATGGTCGAACACGGCCAGCGATGCCGGCGCCTCTGACAGGTTGCCCATCCTTCTGGTGCGAAGCAGCACCAGCCGCGAGTCGATGCCCAGCGCCTCCAGCATGGCGTGCATGAGCGACGCCTTGTCCTTGCAGTCGCCGAAGCGGCGGGTGAGCACGATCTCCACCGGGTACGGCTTGAAGCTGTGGATCCCGAACTCGAGCGCCACGTAGCGCGTCCGCGACACCACGTAGTCGTAGACGCCGCGGATGCGCGCCTGCTCGTCGTCCGGCCGGACGCCCCGCACCGCTTCCTCGGCTGCAGCGCGGACCTCGGAGGTGACGCGCAGCTGGTCCTTGACCAGGCCCCAATAGAAGCGCGCCACGCTCTCCCAATCCTTGTAGGTGGACACGTGCACGTACGCGAGCAGGTCGCTCGTGCCCGGCATCGACGGCTCGGGCACCACCCGGGGCACGTCGCGCGCGGTCCACCGCTGCCAGGTGCCGCCGTCGGGGAGCTTGCCCTGCTGGTGGGTCAGGCTGGGCAGCGGCGAGGCCGCGGCGTAGAAGCTGCGCCCGGGCGGGCCCAGGAGCACGTAGTCCGCGATGCCCTTGCGCGAATAGCCTTGCAGGTATTGGAAGTCGCCGAAGTAATCGGCGAAGAAGTTGGTGCCGGAGTCGTCGATCCGCTGCACCAGCTCGAGCGTGTCGCCCGGCTCCAGCTGGGGGAACCCGACCACGCGCGATCGCAGGTCGTAGTACATCGCGTACCAGGGCTCGCTCACGGTGCGGTCGCCGTCGCTGCGGCTCTCCACCACCGTGCCGTCCTTGCGCACGACCCGGGCGCGCTCGATGCGCACCACCTGCCGGTCCGGCGAGTACTGCACCGACTGCCAGCGCGACTGGTCCACGCCGCGCTGGGTGAGCGCGCGCAGCACCAGCTGGCGCGTGCGCGACGAGAGGCCGTTGGCGAAGACCCGCGTGACGCTGAGGTCGGCGAGGATCTCGACGTCGTCGCCGCCGGCGGCGGTGGGCGCCTTGGCGAGGGCGGCCGCGTCGTAGAGATAGGGCGCGGCGTATTGCTCCTCGGGACGCACGGTGCGCATCAGCTCGCGCAGGGCAGGGTTCTGCGGCTTGAGCGCCAGCGCCTGGGTGAAGGCGGCCAGGGCGCCGGCGTCGTCGCGCTGGCGCAGGCGGTGGCGGCCGAGCGCCTCGTGCACGTCGGGACGGTCCGGCGCGAGGTCGAGCAGCTCGGCATAGGCGCGATCGGCCTCGGCGGCGCGCCCGTTCTGCGAGAGCAGCTCGGCGGCGCGCAGGCGCGTGTACGGCGAGGCGGGGTCCAGCGAGATGGACTCGCCCAGGAGGCGCAGCGCGCCGTCGAGGTCGCCGCGGTCGAGCAGGAGCGCGGCCAGGTCTCCCCGCGCCTCCCCGTCGTCGAAGCGGGCGGCGAGCGCGGCGCGCAGCTCGGCCTCGGACTCGGCTGCGCGGCCCAGGCGCCGCTGCGCGTTCGCGGCTGCCCGGCGCGCGGCCGGCAGGGCGGGATGCCGCCGCGCGGCCTCGAGCCGCAGCAGCGAAGCGCGCGCGGTGAGGCCGACCGCCTCGAGAGCGCGCGCGAGCGTCAGCGCCGGCTGCAGCGCACCCGGCGCGGCCGCGCGGGCCTTCTCCGCGAGCCGCACCGCGCCCCAGGGATCGGCGTGCTCGATCCGCTGCGCGGCGAGCGCATCCAGCACCGCCGAATCCTGCGGATCCCGAGCCAGCGCCCGCTCCAGGGCCGCGCGGCGGCGGTTCCCGTCGCGGTCCTCGTAGCGGGAGAGGCGCAGCTCGATCTGCGCATCCCCGGGCGCGGCATCGGAGGCGCGCTCCTGCGCGTGCAACGCCAGGCGCTCTCCTTCGTCGTCCGGCCGGCGCCAGGCGAGCAGGACGGCCAGGTCCTCCTGGGCGCGCGCATCCTCCGGGTGGAGCCGGGCGGCCTCGCGCAGCTCGCCCAGCGCGTCGGGGACGCGGGCCGGGAGCTTGCGGGCAGGGGCCTCCTGCACCGCCGCGAGCGCCCGCTTGCCGTCCGGCGCCCGCGCGGACCGCGCCAGCTCTGGCAGAGGCTCGTCGCGCTCATCGCAGATGCGCAGGGAGAAGCCGGGCTTGCCGATCCCGTGCGCCACCTTCAGCAGCACGGCGTTGTCTCCGGCGCGCAGCTCGACGGCGAAGGCGGCCTGGTCCCAGCGCGAGGGATGCACGGCCGGGTCCTCACGCACCAGCCTTCCATTCACCCAGAGCCGGGTAGCGCCGCTCGCGCCGAGGTGCAGCAGCGCGGTCCGGGCGCGCGGCGAGCGCAGCACGGTCGCGGCGTACACGGCCGAGTCTTGCGCCGGCCACACCGCCGAAGAGAGGTCCACGTACCCGAGCGGGAACAGCTGCGGAGGGAGCGTCCTCCAGGAGACGTCGTGGTCCTTCCCCGGATATTTCGCCGCCGGGTCGTAACCGTCGGTCTCGGGGCCGTAGACGGTGCGCAGCCCCCTGCGTCCGTCGTTGTCGAACGGACCGATCACCGCCCAGGTGCGCACCGGCGCGGCGCGCTCGACGATCGACTTCGCCTGGGGAAGCTGGCCCTGGGCCACGGCGAGCTGGGCGCGCAGCTCGAGCGCCGCCGCCCGGAGGTCGGTCCGCGCCTTGCGGTCGGAAGCGATCCGGTCGAACAGGCGTGCGAGCGCCGGCAGGTCGGCCACCTCGTCGCGCAGCTCGTACAGGCGGTACAGGTCGGGGAGCGCTCGCGCCGACCCCAGCTCGCCCGCGAGCCGGGCGGAGAGCGCCCGTTCGTCGCCGGTGGCCGCCGTGGCGGCGAGGGGCAAGAGCAGCGCAAGTACGACGAGTCGGCTCGGCATCGGGCTCCTGGAGAGGGGTCAGAGCCGCAACGGCCCGGCTCCCCGGAGCATTCCTTAGCGTGCCGCCGGACCGCCCGCTAGCCGGCCGGGCGGCCCAGCGCCTCTATGCCGCACGCGCAAGCGTCCGCACTTCCACGCGGATGGCGCCGGCCAGGAGCAGCGCGCGCGTCGCTTCCGCCGCCGTCGCGCCCGTCGTGAGCACGTCGTCGATCAGGCAGACGCGAACGCCCGCGGAGCCGCGCAGTGCGCCGAACGCGGCGCGCACGTTGCGGTCGCGGCCCGTCCGATCGAGGCCGACCTGCTGCCGGGTGGGGCGCACCCGCACCAGCAGGGGCCGCATGGGCAAACCGAACCGCCGCCCCGCCTCGCGCGCGAGCAGCGCCGCCTGGTCGTAGCCGCGCTCGCGCAGGCGGGCCGCGTGCAGCGGGATCGGCGCCACCACGTCGGCCCGCGGCGGATCGCATCCGGCGAAGAGGGCGCCCAGCGGGCGCGCCAGCTCCTCGCGGCCTTCGTACTTGAGGCGGTGGATGGCCTCCGAAAGCGCCCCGCCGTGCAGGAACGGCGCCTGCGCCCGGGCATACGGAGGCGGGTCCTTGCGGCACCGGGCGCAGCGCCGCGGCCGCAGCGCGGGCAGGAGGGCCTCGTCCCCGGGCTCGCCGCAGAGCGGGCACCCCGCGGGCACCGGGAGGAGCGTCTCCGAGCACGGGGCGCAGAACGGGCCCTCGCAGAGCGCCTCGCACGCGCCGCAGCGGTCCGGGAACAGGAGGGCCGGGATCGCCTCCAGCAAATCGCGCAAACCCGCTCTGGACATGGCCAGGAGCGCTTGCACGCTCCAGGCCAGCCGCCGAGCGCCTTCAAGCGCCGAGCGCGAGCCGGGGGATGAGGTGGCGGGGAAACGCCGGCAACTCGCCCGATTGCCAACGCCGTGCTTCGGCCAGGGTGCGCTCCACCTCCGGACGGAACCGGGCCAGGGCGACTCCGAGGAGCTCCGGAGGCAACGGATCCAGCTTGTCGAGACCGCTGCGCAAGAGCTTCACGCAGCCGTTCGGCTGCAGCTGCACCGTGGCCTTGTGATACCCGGCCGCCACCTGGATGAGCCCCTGCAGGAACAGGCGCACCTCGCCCTCCTCCTCGAGCCAGGCTTCCTCCCAGGCCTCGTGCGCTTCCCAGAACCGCCCGTCGTCGAACAGCGCGGCCCCGCGGCGCAGGGCGCCGGGGGTCGACGGCAGCGGAGTGGGGTCAGGCACTCGAGTCCTCCAGCGGGGGCGGTTCAGGTCTGGAGCAGGCTCTTGCCCGTCATCGCGGCGGGCTTGGGCAGCTCCATCATCTGCAACAGGGTGGGCGCGACGTCGGCGAGGATGCCGTCGCGACGCAGGCGCGCGCCCGTGAGCTGGGGGTCGCAGAGGTAGATGGGCACCGGGTTCAGCGTGTGTGCGGTGAACGGCTCGCCCGTGGCCGGGTCGATCATGGTTTCGATGTTCCCGTGGTCGGCGGTGACGACCATCGCCATCCCGCATTTCTGCGCCGCGGCCCACAGACGCCCGATGCACTCGTCGATCTTCGCCACCGCCTTCAGCGCGGCGGGCAGGACGCCGGTGTGGCCCACCATGTCCGGATTCGCATAGTTCACCAGCACGAAGCCGAACTCGTGCATCCGCTTCTCGAGCTGCCGCGTGACCTCCTCGGCGCTCATCTCGGGCTTCAGGTCGTAGGTCTTCACGTCGCGCGGGCTGGGGACCAGGATGCGCTCCTCGCCCGGGAACACCGTCTCCCGCCCGCCGTTGAAGAAGAAGGTCACGTGCGCGTACTTCTCCGTCTCGGCACAGCGCAGCTGGCGCGCGCCGGCCCGCGCGACCAGCTCGGGCAGGATGTCGGTCGGCTGATCGGGCGGGAAGGCGACCGGGATCCCACGCTCGGTGAACTTCGCGTCGTACTCCGTCATCGTCGTGTATGCCGACAGGCGCGGCCGCGCCCTGCGCACCTCGGAGACCCTCGGCCACTTCTTGTCCCAGCCCGGCGGGTCGTCGAAGGCGAGCAGCTGGGTCATCTGGCGCACCCGGTCGGCGCGGAAGTTGAAAGAGATGACCGAATCGCCGTCGCGGATCAGCCCCCGTGGCGATCCGTCGGGCTGGACGATCACGGTGGGCTCGATGAACTCGTCGCCCACGTTCTTCGCGTACGACTGCTTCACCGCTTCCACTGCGGAAGGAGCGCGCAGCCCCTCGCCGAGCACCATCGCGTCGTAGGCGCGCGCGACGCGGTCCCAGCGCTTGTCGCGGTCCATGGCGTAGTAGCGGCCGGAGACCGTCGCCACCTGTGCATGGAGGCCGTCCGCGCTGGACTTCTGCGCGAGCAGCTTCTCCAGCTCGTCCAGGTAACGGACGCCCGCGCCGGGGCTCGTGTCGCGCCCGTCGGTGAAGGCGTGCACGAAGAGGCGCTTCACCCCTTCCCGGCGCGCCATCTCCACCAGCGCGGCGAGGTGCGTATCCTGGCTGTGCACGCCTCCGTCCGAGACCAGCCCGAACACGTGCACCGCGCCGCCGTGGCCCGCGTGCATCGCGCGGCGGAGCACCTCGTCGTGGAAGAGCTCGCCCGAATCGATCGCCCGGTTGATCCGCACCAGGTCCTGGTAGACGACCCGCCCCGCACCGATGTTGGTGTGCCCGACCTCGCTGTTCCCCATCTGCCCTTCGGGAAGTCCGACCGCGAGCCCGCTGGTCTGCAGCTGTGAGACGGGGAACCGCTCCGCCAGCCTGTCGAGGTTCGGGGTGCCCTGCAACAGGATGGCGTTCCCCTCCCGCCGGGCCGAGCTCCCCCAGCCGTCGAGGATGACCAGCAGCACGGGTCGCATCCGTCTCCTCCTAGTGCGTCGGTCCACGGGCCGCAAGCCGCGCGCCGCACGCCGTCATTTGTGGTACGGCGCGCCGCGCAGGATCTCGAACGCCCGGTAGAGCTGCTCGAGCGCGACCACCCGCGCCAGCCGATGGGGGAGGGTGAGGCGCGACAGGCTCCAGGTGAACCGGGCCTCGCGCGCGACCGCCGGGCCCAGGCCCTCGTCGCCCCCCGCGCAGAGGGTGAGGTCCAGCGCCGAGTCGCGCAAGCGCGCGATGCGCCCCGACAGGTCGACGCTGCTTGTCTGGGTGCCGCGCTCGTCGAGCGCCCACAGCTCGCCGCGGGGAAGGCGCTTGGCCAGGATCCGCTCCGCCTCGCGGTCTTTCGCGTCGGGCCCGCTCGCCGCCGGGAGCTCGATCAGGTCCAGCGGCACGAACCGCCGGATGCGCTCCGCGTACTCCTGCGCTCCCTGGGCGGTGAACTCCTTGTCCCGGCCGACGGAGACGAGCCGGATCCGCACTACGGCCGCAGGACCGGGGCGTCGGACCAGAGGCCTTCGAGGTCGTAATAGGCGCGCTCCTCCGCATGGAAGACGTGCACCACCACGTCGCCGAAGTCGAGCAGCACCCACCGTCCGCCGCGCCCGCCTTCCGACCCGATCATCCGCTCTCCCGCTTCGTGCAACGACTTCTCCACCGAGTCGGCCACCGCCTCCAGCTGGCGCTCGCTGGTGCCCGAGCAGATGACCAGGAAATCGGCGTAGGTCGCCTTGTCGCGCAGGTCGACCAGCAGCACGTCCTCGGCCTTCTTCTCCAGCGCGGCCTCGGCCGCGCGGCGGGCGGTGTTCTCGGAGTCGTGTGCGCGCGCGCGGGCGCGCGCGGGATTCATGGCGCTCAGTGCGATCGGGACGTTCTGCATCCGTTTCCTGCCTCCGCGTGTCGCGTTCACGTACGTACCTGCCCATCGCCCCGCACCACGAATCGGGTGCAGGTCAGCTCGCGCAGCCCCATCGGGCCGTACGCGTGCAGCTTGCTGGTCGAGATTCCGATCTCCGCTCCCAGCCCCAGCTCGCCCCCGTCGTTGAAGCGGGTCGAGGCGTTGACCAGAGCGCAGCTCGCGTCGACTTCCCTCACGAACCTCTCGGCGAGCTGCTCATCGCGCGTGCAGATTGCCTCGGTATGGCGCGAACCGTAACGCGCGATGTGCCCCAGCGCACCCTCGACGCCGTCCACCACCGCCACCGCCAGCCTGAGGTCGAGGAACTCCCGCCCGAAGTCGTCGGGCGCGGCTGCACGGGCGCCCGGCAGGGAGGGAAGCGCCCGCGCATCGGCGAGCAGCTCGACGCCGGCCGCCTGCAGGGCCCGGCCCAGCCGCGGGAGGGCCTGCGCGGCGACCCGGGCGTCGACCAGCAAGCACTCCAGAGCGTTGCACACCCCGGGCCGCTGCGCTTTGGCATTCACCGCGATGCTCTCCGCCTGCTCGAGGTCCGCGTCGGCCGCGACGTAGAGGTGGCAGACGCCTTGATAATGCTTCACCACCGGAATGCGCGACCGCTCCGCGACGAATCGGATGAGCGAGATCCCGCCCCGCGGGATGCACAGGTCGATCCGGTCCTCTTGCTGCAAGAGAGTATCGAGCAGCACTCGGTCGGGCGGCACCAGCTGCACCGCGTCCTCGGGCAGGCCGGCCTTCTCCAGAGCGCGCTGGAAGGCCTCCACCAGGACCGAGTTGCTCTGCAGCGCTTCCGATCCGCCGCGCAGCAGCGCCGCGTTGCCGCTGCGCAGGCAGAGTGCGGCAGCGTCGGCCGTGACCCCGGGGCGCGATTCGTAGATCAGCAGCACCACGCCCAGGGGGGCCCGCACCCGCTCGACGCGCAGGCCGTTCGGCCGCGTGGTCCGCTCCACCACCTCGCCGACCGGATCGGGCAGCGCAGCGACCTCGCGCACCGCCCGGGCCAGATCCGACAGCCGCCCGGCGTCGAGGCTCAGCCGGTCCAGGAACGCCGCGTTCTCGCCGGTCGCCCTGCGCAGGTCGGCCGCGTTCGCCGCCTCCATCGCGGTCGCCACGCGCGGCGAGCCCAACTCGGCCGCGAAGAGCTGCAGCGCCCGCGCCCGCTGCTCGGAGGAGCCGCGCATGAGCTCGCGAGAGGCGCTGCGCGCGCGCTCGGCCAGCTCCACCGCCAGAAGCTCCCGCTCCACGCTCAAGCGGTCACCACCAGGTCGTCGCGGTGGACGACGCAGTCGAGGAGCCGGTAGCCGAGCCGCGCCTCGATCTCGGCGCTGCGCAGCCCCGCGATCCGGCGCACCTCGTCGGCGGCGTACACCGCCAGGCCGCGCGCGAACGGCCGTCCGTCGAGAGAGACGATCTCGACGGGATCCCCTTGTGCGAAGCTGCCGCGCACCTCGCGCACTCCGGAAGGCAGCAAGCTCTTCTTGCCCTCGAGCACCGCGGTCCGCGCGCCGTCGTCGACCCGCAGCTCGCCGCGCGTCTTGAGATCCAGCATCCACCGCTGCCGCAGCCGCAGCCGCTCTCCCTGGGGAAGGACCAGCGTGCCCACGTCCTCGCCGAGGAGCAGTCGCTGGAGCGCCCGCGGCTCGCCGGGGATGATGGCGCAGGGGACGCCCGCCTCGGTGGCCCGACGCGCGGCGCGCAGCTTGGTGACCATCCCTCCGGTGCCCACCTCAGAGGCGGCGTCGCCCGCCAGCGCTTCCACCGCCGGGGTGATGCGATCGATCACGGAGATCCGCTGTGCGTCCAGGTGCTTGCGCGGGTCCGCCGAGCAGACGCCCACCGCGTCGGTGAGGATGACCAACAGGTCCGCCTCGACCAGGTCGACGACCATGGCGGCGAGCGCGTCATTGTCGCCGAACTTGATCTCCTCGACGGAGACGGTGTCGTTCTCATTGATGACCGGCACCACGCCGCGCTCGACCAGCGCGCCGAGCGCCCGGCGCGCGTTCAGGTAGCGGCCGCGGTGCGCGATGTCCGCATGGGTGAGCAGCACCTGCGCGCAGGTGAGGCCGCGCGCCTCGAAGGCGTCGTCGTACAGCCGCATCAGCCGGCTCTGGCCGGCCGCCGCCGCCGCCTGCTTGAGCGCCATCTCGCGGGGGCGCGAAGGGAGCCGCAGGCGCTCGACTCCGAGGACGACCGCGCCGCTCGACACCAGGACGGGCAAGCGCGCACCTCCGCCCGCCACCGCGGCGACGTCGTCGCAAAGTGCCGAGAATCGCTCGCGATCCAGCGTCGGGGCGCCCGCCTGCCCGCCCCTTCCCGCCAACACCGCGGAGCCGATCTTGATCACCGGCCGCCGGGTCTGGGCGAGTTGGGTTCGGGGGCTCTGCGTCATCGCGAGCGCATCTGCGCACCCATACGATAGCAAAGCTCCCGGCTCGGTGCAGACTCGCGGCCTACTCCGCGCGCAGGCAGACCGCCTCGACACTGTGGCCGCCGGGGTCGAGGACGAAAGCCGCGTAGTACGTCTCGCCGTAGCTCGGCCTGGGGCCCGGTTTTCCGTTGTCTTTACCGCTAGCCGCGAGCGCCGCCGCGTGGAACCGCTGGACGGATGCGCGATCGTTGGCCTGGAAGGCCAGGTGGAGCGCGCCCCCGGTCCGGCCGGCCCCGAGCCATGGCTGCGGTGCCCGCCGGGCGGCCGGTTGCCACGCCGCGCCCACCCGAGCAGGATGCCGGCGGATGACGGTGGCCGTGCGGCGGACGAGATGCGCTCCGGGCATCTGCATGACGGAGGTGCTCTGCAGGGCGAGGCCGGGGACGCGCCGTTCGAGGAGTGGCACGGCGACGCCTCCGTCGCATTCGTCACCCAGGGCGGGTTCGGCTACCGGTGCAGCGCCGGGTCCGCTGCGCTCGGCCCGGGGGCCGTCCTGCACGCACGCCGCTCCCGGCGGCGATCGATGCCTCTCGTTCGGTTACTCCGCCGAAGTGGTGGAGGAGGTCGCCGCCTCGGCGGGCAGCACCGGGCGGTTCCGGCGCGCGGTCCTTCCCGCCGCGCCGGCGCTCGCGGCGCAGGACCCTTTCGCCTGCCTCGGTAGCGTGCACATGGTAAGACCCACGGCGCGGCCACCGCGCCGCGGGAGCAGGTACGCGCGACGATCTGTACGGCAACACGGCGGGCCTGAAAGCGAGCCATGCCCGGCGGCTCCTCGCCACCTACCGGCGCCGCGTCCAGCCGCGCGAGCTGTGCTCGCCGGAGCTGGCCCGCCACCTGAGCGAGCTGTCGCGCGAGGTCGGCCGCCAGATCGGCGTGCTGCTCAACCGCCGCGGCGAGGTCGAGTACGTGATCGTCGGCGACGCCCGGCAGATCGAGCTGCCCGACGTGGGCCGGGCCCGCGCCGGCCAGCTCCGCCTGCGCGGCCTGCGCCTGGTGCACACGCACCTCAAGGACGAGCCGCTCACGCGCGACGACCTGACCGACCTGGTCCTGCTGCGGCTCGATGCGGTGGCGGCGGTGGTGGCGCGCGACGACGGCCTGCCCGGCAAGGTCTATCTGGCCACCTTGCTCCCGTTCAATCCGGGCGGTGACCTCTACCGGCAGGAGCAGGCGCCCTCGGTGCCCGATCTGGCGTTCGACGCGCTCGCGTCCGTCACGGCGCTGGAGCAGGAGATGGCCCGCGCCGCCCCGGGCCGGGCGGTGGGAAGCGAGGGCCGCGCCCTGCTGGTCGGGGCGTTCACCGGCGCCCGCCGCGCCGCCGAGGACTCCATGGCCGAGCTGCGCGAGCTGTCGCGCACCGCCGGCGTGGAGGTGCTCGACCTGATGCTGCAGGGCCGCAAGGAGATCGATCCGCGCACGGTGGTCGGCCAGGGCAAGCTGCAGGACATCCTGGTCAAGTCGATGGCGCTGGGCGCCGATCTGCTCGTCTTCGACCGCGACCTGTCGCCCTCGCAGGCGCGCCACATCGGCGAGGCGACCTCGCTGCGCATCATCGACCGCACCCAGCTCATCCTCGACATCTTCGCCCAGCGGGCGCGGAGCGCGGACGGGAAGCTCCAGGTCGAGCTGGCGCAGCTCAGGTACCTGCTGCCGCGCCTGGTGGGGCGCGACGACTCGTTCTCGCGCCTGGCGGGCGGCATCGGCGGGCGTGGACCCGGCGAGACCAAGCTGGAGGTCGACCGGCGGCGCGTGCGCGATCGCATCTCGCACCTCGAGGGCCGCATCGACCGGCTCAGCGCCGACCGCGCCACCCGTCGCCGGCAGCGCAACCGCGCCGGCGTGCCCGTGATCTCGATCGTCGGCTATACGAACGCGGGCAAGAGCACGCTGCTCAACGCCCTGACCGATTCCGAGGTCCTGGCCGAGGACATCCTCTTCGCCACCCTCGACCCGACCAGCCGCAGGCTGCGCCTCCCTCGGAACAGGGCTGCGCAGCCGAGCGATGGGCCGGAGGCGCAAGGCCAGAAGCCTACGGAAGCCGGCGAGGTGATCATCACCGACACGGTGGGGTTCATCCGCGACCTGCCTCGCGACCTTCTCGCCGCCTTCCGCGCCACGCTGGAGGAGTTGGAGGAGGCCGATCTGTTGCTGCACGTCGTCGACGCGTCGGATCCGCGGCACGCCGAGCAGGCGCGCGCCGTGGAGACGGTGCTCTCCAGCCTCGACCTCGAGGGCACGCCCCGGCTCCTGGTCTTCAACAAGCTGGACCGCGACCCGGACGCAGCCCGGGCGCTCGCCCACCGCGAGGGAGGCGTGGCGGTGTCGGCGGCGACGCGCGAGGGGTTCCCGCAGCTGCTCGCCCGCTGCGAGGAGATCCTCTGGCGCCGCGGGCGGGTGCAGGCCCCCGGGCTCGAGCCCGAGTTCGTGCGTCCCCGGCAAGGCTGACCGGCTCGTTGCCACCAAGGCGCGCAGACGCCGCCCGAGGCGGCCAGAACGGCATCCCACGAAGTCCGCGCCATCAAAAAGCGTAGCGCCGCCGAATACGGCGAAGGGCTAGACTCGCGGCCCGTGGCGCTGCTCCTGCTCGGCCCTGGCGTCCTGCTGCATGCGCTGCTCGCGCGGCATCGACGGGCGGTCGAGCTGCCGCTGCTCGCGGCGGCATTCTGGGTCATCGCGCTCTGGTGGATCCGCCTGCTGCCGTGGGGCTGGAGGGGGCCGGTGCTCGCGGCCGGAGCAGCTTCGCTGTGCGCCGGCGTGCTCCTGTGGCGGCGATGGCCCGACCCGGGCAGCGCGCTGGTGTGGACAGCGGCCACCGCGGTCGCCGTGGTGCTGGCGCATTCCGCGCTGGTCGCTCCAGGGGTCGACGGCGCGGTCCACACCGCGGTCGCGCGCATCGTCGCCGAGTCCCAGGGTCACCCGCAGGGTTTCCGGCCGCTCTGGCCCATCGACGAGCTGCGCGGCTATCCGCTCGGCCAGCCGACCTTGACGGCGCTGCTCGCCCAGCTCGCGGGCCTCGGCTGGCGCGAGGCGGGATTGTGGGGCCACGCCCTCGCCTACGGCCTGGTGGTGGTCGCGTTCGCGGCGGCGGTGTGGAGGTGGCGCGGCACCGGGCTGGGCCTCGGGATCGGCGTCGCCGCGGTCCTCGTCGCGCGCGCGCCCCTTCATTTCTGGACCTGGGGGGGCGCCCCCAACGCGCTCGGCATTGCGTTCGGCGTGGCCGGGTTCGCGGCCGGACTGGATGCGTTGCGCCAGCAGGACGCGCGCAGCGCGGCCGCCTGCGCGCTCTACGCGGCGGCCGGCCTGCTCACGCACGCCGTGACGGTCGTGGCGTTCGCGTACTGCGCCGCCGCGCTTCTCGCCGCGGCGCTGCTGCGGCAGCGCGGTCTGCTCCGCGGCTCGGTTGTTCTCCTCGCCGCCGGGTCGTTCGCCGCGCTCCTCTGTGCCCCCTATCTGGCGACGGTGAAGCCGATCGACGCACGCGGCGCGGCCTGGATCCTGGCCTGGCTGCGCGAATCGGCGACGCTCCGCGTCCTGCCCCGCATGCTGCACGACGTGCCGCTGATCGCCGGCGCCGCAGCGCTCGTGGCCGTGTTGGCGCGGGCGCCGAGCCGGGCCGTGCTACCTGCCTCGCTCGCCGCGCTCCTCGTCCTGCTCGTCCTCCAGGGCCGCGCCGCGGCGCTGCCGGCCAGCCTGCTGCTCTACCCGGACCGGATCGCCGTCCTGCTGCTCTATCCGATCGCGCTGCTGGCGCACGACGCGCTGGACTTGCGACCGCGAGCGGTCGCCGCCCTGTCCGTGGTGCTGCTCGTCCACGCCGGGATCCTGCAGCGGAAGCTCCTGCGGAACGGGAGCGCGCACGCGCTCGCCACCGCGGCCGACCTGCGCGTGATCGAAGGGGCGCAATTCCCGGAAGGCTGCTGGGTGATGAACAACTACGGCGACGCGGGCCAATGGATCCCCGCGCTGGTCGGGCGGCCCATCACGTTCCCGCAACTCCATGTCGCCTTTTTCGGGTTGGAGAAGCGCGTGCACCCCTGCGCGGCGTTCCGCGGGGAGAAGCGCCCCTACCACGTCGATACGGTGACCTGCCCGGGCCCCGGGTGCGAGCCGGTCCTGCGCGACGGCGGGGCGGAGCTGTTCCGCATCGTCGATCCCGCGCTCTCGGTGGAGTTGTCCCCGCGGGGCTGAGCGTCGTCGGCCAGCCCGGGAAGCCCGGCGTGGAACCGCGCAGGCCAGGAGCACGCCGTCCGGTCGGGCCGATCCTGCTGCGCTCCGGACGACCTGTACGACGCCGATTCCGGCGCCGGCTCACGGCGCCGAGGCGATCCGCCGGATCAGCTCCACCCGCAGGCGCCCGACGGCGTCCTGCGTCGCCTCGTCCAGCTTCTCCTGGTGCGCGACACAGGGCACCGACCGCGCGTGCCCGGTGACCGTCCCGTGCCAGACGATCCGCCCCTGGCGCTCGAGCGTGGCATCCAGCGCGA
The DNA here is from genome assembly GCA_035635335.1 of Myxococcales bacterium. Lineage (GTDB taxonomy): Bacteria > Myxococcota > Myxococcia > Myxococcales > 40CM-4-68-19 > VBKO01. Next base: position 23,085 of record DASQBG010000065.1, read on the forward strand.
GGCTGGTGTCGTCCCAGCCCGCGTTCATCCCGCCGCTGCGCTCCTCGAAGGCGAGCCCCGCGGGCGCGCTACCGAACTGCGGGGGACCGCGCGGCGCGCCCACGTACTCGTCGCCCGTCCCGGCGAAGGTGACCGAGAGCATGAGCACCCAGGGGGCCCCCTGCGCGAAGGAGACCCCGGTCTCCCCGAGCGAGGCGATCACCGCGCGCGCCACCGCCTGCGGCAACTGGGGGGCGAACTGCCCGCAGCCGATGCTGTCCGACTTGCGCGCATCCTGCGGCGCGGGCACCGCCAGGGTCACGCCCTTCAACGCCGTGTGCGAGACCGGCTGGGGCTGCGGCCGAGCGGCAGCACAGCCCACGCAGAGGAACCCGATCGACCAGGCGCGCAAGGGCGAATCAGATGTCGAAGTACAGCGCGAACTCGGTCGGCGTGGGCCGCAGCCGCACCGGGTTCAGCTCCTTCTCGATCTTGTGCTCGATCCAGGTCTCGATCACGTCCTCGGTGAAGACGTCGCCCTTGAGCAGGAACTCGTGGTCCTTCTTGAGCTCGCCCAAGGCCTCCTCCAACGAGCCCGGCATCTTGGGGACGTCCTTCAGCTCCTCGGGGGACAGGCCATAGATGTCCTTGTCGAGGGGGTCGCCCGGGTCGATGCGGTTCTCGATGCCGTCCAGGCCGGCCATCAGCATGGCGGCGAACGCCAGGTACGGGTTGCAGGACGGATCCGGCGAGCGGAACTCGAGCCGCTTCGCCTTGGGGCTGGGCGAATACATCGGGATGCGGATCGCGGCCGAGCGGTTGCGCGACGAGTACGCCAGGTTCACCGGCGCCTCGAAGCCCGGGACCAGCCGCTTGTACGAGTTGGTGGTCGGGTTGCAGATCGCCGCCAGCGCGCGGGCGTGCTTCAGGATGCCGCCGATGTAGTGCAGCGCCATCTCGCTCATGCCCGCGTAGCCGTCGCCCGCGAAGAGCGGCTTGCCGCTCTTCCAGATGCTCTGGTGCGTGTGCATGCCGCTGCCGTTGTCGCCGAAGAGCGGCTTGGGCATGAACGTCACCGTCTTGCCGTTCCGCAGCGCGACGTTCTTGATGATGTACTTGAACCACATCAGCTTGTCGGCGGTCTTCACCAGGCTGTCGAAGCGGATGTCGATTTCGGCCTGGCCGGCGGTGGCCACCTCGTGGTGCTGCCGCTCGACCTGGATGCCCACCTGCTCCATCACCAGGCACATCTCGGTGCGCAGGTTCTGCTGCGAATCGAGCGGGGCGACGGGGAAGTAGCCTTCCTTGTACCGCGGCTTGTAGCCCAGGTTCGGCCGCGTGCCGTGCGTCTTGCCGTCGTAGACGTGCTCGACGGCGCTGCCCGTCTCCCACTGGCCCTCACGTGACTCGATCTTGTAATGGCCGTGGTTGGGGCCGGTGTCGTAGGAGACCCCGTCGAAGATGAAGAACTCGGCTTCGGGCCCGTAGTAAGCGGTGTCCCCGATGCCGGTCGACTTCAGGTACTTCTCCGCCTTCTGCGCGATGTAGCGCGGGTCGCGCGAGTAGGGCTCCTTGGTGATCGGGTCGACGATGTTGCAGATGAGCGACAGCGTCGTGTCCTTCATGAACGGGTCCATCACGGCGCTGTCCGGATCGGGCACCACCAGCATGTCGCTGGCGTGGATGGGCGCCCAGCCGCGGATGGAGGATCCGTCGAAGCCCAGGCCCTCCTCGAAGACGGCCTCGGTCAACTCGGCGATCGGGATGGTGAAATGCTGCCAGAGGCCGACGAAGTCCATGAACTTCAGGTCGACCATCACCGCCTTCTTGTCGTGCGCCAGCCCGACGACGTCCTTGCCCTTCGCCATCTTCCACTCCTCCGTATGCGCGCCTTCGAAAGGAACAGCGGCCGCGCCGTTGACGTTCCTAGAGCGCCGGCTCGCCTCGTTCGCCCGTGCGGATGCGGACCACCTCGTCCACGGTGGTCACGAAGATCTTGCCGTCCCCGATGCGCCCCGTCTTGGCCGAGCGCTCGATCGCCTCCAGGGCTTTTGGCACCATCTCGTCGGTCAGCACGACCTCGACCTTCACCTTTGGTAGGAAGTCGACGACGTACTCGGCGCCCCGGTACAGCTCGGTGTGCCCTTTCTGACGCCCGAATCCCTTCACCTCGGTGACGGTGAGACCCAGCACGCCGACGTCCGCCAGCGCCTCCTTCACCTCGTCGAGCTTGAAGGGCTTGATGATGGCTTCGATCTTCTTCATGCCGTTTGGCTCCGGGACGCGCGCACTTTACTTGCCCCTCGCCCTCCCCGCAACGGACGATTGCCAGGAAAGGGACCCGCCGGGCCGTGACCTTCCGAGGGCTTCCGACTCCGATCCCAGGCACGACCGCAACCAACCCGGAGGTCCCCCGTGAGAGGCTCGCTCGTCCTGGCCGCCGTCCTGGCCACATCGCCCGCCTTCGCTCAGCTCGACGATCCGCAGATCGCCGACGTGGCGCTCACCGCGCACCAGATCGACATCGCGCGCGGCAAGCTGGCCCTCAAGAAGACGAAGAACGAGGAGGTGAAGCAGTTCGCCCAGCAGATGATCGACGACCACGGCGCCGGCGTGAAGGAAGCGGTCGCGCTCGCGGCGCGGCTGGGCGTGAAGCCGGAGAAGAACGCCACCTCGGACAGCCTGCAGGACGGCGCCCACAAGGCGGCCGCGCGGCTGAAGAAGGAGTCGGGGGCGAAGTTCGACCGCGACTACATCGACACCGAGGTGCAATACCACCAGGCGGTGATCGACGCGGTGAAGACGGCGCTGATCCCGGGCGCGCAGAACAAGGACTTGAAGCAGCTGCTCACCGACGCCTTGCCGACGCTCGAGGGGCACCTGCAGCACGCCAAGAACGTGCAGGCGCAGCTCGGGGCCAAGGCCTCGAGGTAGGGCGGTGCCGCACCGGCGCGGAGGCGTATCCACGCCTCCGCACCTGGGCGCACGCAGGCGAACTTGCCGCACACCGGGCCGTACCGTGCAGAGTTCCAGGCATGGCTCTCCTCCCCGCCCGCCCGCTGCAGCTCGATCCGCGCGCGCTCGCGCAACGCCGCCTCCGCAACTTCGGGGTCATCGCGGTGCTCATCGCCATGGGCGCGGCGTTCTGCGCTGGCGCGGTCGTCTCCGCCCGGCAGGTGGTCGAGGAGCGCGTGCTCTGGGCGCGCGGCACGCAGGGGAAGCTCGTGCACCTCACCGGCAAGGTGGAGGAGACGCAGAAGCTCGGCCTCACCTTCTTCTACGACTACGATCTGGACGTGAAGTGGCTGGACGCGCAGGGCCGGCAGCATTCGGGCAAGACGAGCTTCGGCCGCACCTTCCGCGGCGTCGGCAAGCGCGAAGCAGCGCGGCTCCGCTACGACCCCGCCGCCCCGGACCGCTTCGTCCTCTCCTGGGCGGCGCAGGGCGGGCTGCCCCGCTCCGGCATCGCCATCCTCTGCGGCCTGCTCGGCGCGCTGATGCTGCTGAGCGCCCGGACCCTGGCCAGGGTCGAGCGCCGGCGTCTGGAGCTGCTCCGGATGTGCGCCGAGGACGGCGAGGAGGTGGTCGGCGAGGTGGAGAAGGCCTGGAGCCACAAGGGCGTCCACTACCTCCGCTACCGCCTGCCGGACGACGGGCGCGTGCGCAAGTACCAGGGTGACGCACCGTTCGTCTTCGCCCGCGAGGGCGCCCTGCACGTGCTCGTCCTGCGCTCGCCGCGGGCTCCGGATGCCCCCGTGCTGGTCGAGGCGGACCTGCGCTCCTTCGACCTCCCCGTCGAGGTCCGCGCGCGGGTGCTCTCCGCGGCCGCCACGGGGTAGGGGCCCTCCTCACCGGTATCCACATCCGTCTCCGGTGTAGCCGCGCCGGCTGGACCGCCGGGGCTCGAAGGTTCAGCCGCCGCTTCGTGCTGCTACAGTGGCCTTCGTGGGTTACGCCGACGAGCGCCCGGCGCTGCTCGCGCGCCTGCGGAAGCATGCGGAGGGCCGCGCTCTGCAGGACGCGCTCCGCCTCGACGGCCGCGCGCTGCGCTTCCAACTCGGCACCTCGCTCGCCGACCTCCGCGTCCCGGTCGCGCTCGGCGCCGACCTGCGCCGGGCGTTCACGGCGGCGGTCCGCGACCTGTACTTCCTGCTCTGCCTGCGCCACCGGCCGTCGCTCAAGGAGAGCGAGTTCGATCAGCTCCTCCTGCAGGACGGGTTCGATTCCAAGGCCCTGCGGCCGGTGTCCTTCTCTGCGCCGCCGACCGTCGCGCGAGAGAACGTGCGCCGGGCCTTCGCCGAGGCCCCCGAGCTGCACCCGGCGCTCGACGCCGGCGTGCTGGCCTCGTGGATCGCCTCCGGGCGCCCCGGCCGCGCCTGGTTGGGGGTGCTCAATGCCGTCTTGCGCCGGGCCATGAAGGAAGGCGCGGCGAGCGATCGCCACGAGCCCACCGCTTACCTGCTCTTGCTCTCGCTGCGCGTCCTGGCCGACGAAGCGCACGCCATCCTGCGCGCCGTCCCGCTGGCACAGGGAATCCACCGCGTCCTCCACGGTGCGGTCGCCACCGGGCTGCTCGTCGCCGCGCGCCTCGCCGCCCGCGAGGCCGGCGCATTCGAGGCGCCGGGCGGCGTCCTGTCGGAAGCGGCGACGCATGCGCTCAGCTGGATGGGCGGGATGCGCCACCTGGCCGGCGGCTCGAGCCACGCGTACGGCGTCGCCTTCGCGGAGCCGGCCGCGCGCATGGACCTGTACGCCCACAAGGTGATGCAGGGCGCCTCTCCCGAGCAGCTGGCGAAGGACGTGAACGCCGAGCTGGAGGGCGCGGAGGACGCTTTCCGCCGGGCCGAGCGCGCCTTCGCGCTCGCGACCATCCGCTCCGACCTGCTGCACCTGCTACGCCTGTCGGAGACGACGCGCACGCCGTCCTTCGGCCTGGACGGCGTGGCCCCAGCGCAGCTCTTCGGGTCGCCGGGCGCGCTGGAGCGCATGCTCGCCGCCCCGGAACGCCGCAAGGAGATGCACGCGCGGGCCAAGGCGGCCGCCAAGGGGGCGAGCGAGGGCGAGGCGCGCGCCGCGCTCCAGTCCCTGTCCCGCGTGAGCAAGGAATGGCGCGAGGAGGGTGCCTCCGTCTTCGCCGCGGCCGACGTGCGGGAAGGGACCGGGCGGGCGATGGTCGCGCTGGCCGTGGACGTCGCGCTGGAGAAGCTGCTCGACCAGGCCGAGCTGTCGCTCCTGCACCGCTCCGGGCAGGAGAGCGCCCACGGCATCGAGGCCGAGCACGAGCGGGGCCGGTTGTACCTGGTCCGCGCCGAGGAGCGACCGATCCTGCGGAGCCGGGCCCAGGCGCTGCAGATGGGGCATCTCTTCTGCGACGTGAAGGACTTCACCCGCCGGACGGTCTTCCTCAAGGAAGCGGTGGTCGCCGACTTCCTCTCCCGCGAGTTCTACACGCCGATCCTCACCGCGGCGGCTCGCCACCACCACGGCGCCGATCACCTCCACGACAAGGGCGGCATCTACCTGAACAACCTGCTCGGCGATGCGGTCAGCTTCTCGGGCGACGTGTCCGCGCTGGTGGCGCTGGCGCACGACATCCGCCGTGCCCTGAACAGCTACGCCAAGCGGCTCGACAGCGAGAGCAGCTCCGACGCGGTGGCGAGGAGCATCGCCTCCGTCGAGCAGCGCGCGGCCGCGCGGCGGGCCGAGCTGCAGCAGCAGATGGCCGAGGCCCAGTCGGCGCTGCACCAGGGCCTGGTGGACCAGAGCGGCGAGGAGCCGCGGGTGCGGCTCGCGCGGCTGCGCCTGGAGCTGTCCCGCCTCGAGGAAGAGCGCCAGTCGGAGATCGCGCTCGCCGCGGGCGAGAAGCTCGAGGCGGGCATCTTCATCTCCTACGGGGCGGCGCCGGAAGTGGCCACCTTCGAGGACCACGTGTTCGGCTCCATCAAGGTGGCCATCGCGGAGAAGATCAACGAGAGCGCCCGCGGCACGGCGCGCAACGGCGGCGTGCGCGCGCGCATCGACAGCCTGGTCAGGCAGGCGCGCGGATCGCACGGCCGCGCCGACCTCTCCTGTCCGTTCTCCGTGTTCGTCTCACAGCCGCTCGTCATCCACGTGCCTCCCGAGGCGGAGCTCGCGGTGCGAGGGTGCCTGGAGGACGGCGACCCGGGCGGCGCGGAGCTGATGCTGCAGGAATCCGTCCGCCAGTTCGTCGCGCAGCTCTCGCAGGACACGGGGATCGCGGGCGGAGGCGACATCTACAATGGCGGCGCGGCGCTCTCCGAGGAGGCGCTGCACGCGTACGTCCGGGCGCGCGGAGGCGAGCTGACGTTCCTGCGCCGCCGCCTCCCCGTGGCCTCGCTGCACCCGTCGATCACCGAGCGGTTCGTCTTCCCCATGCAGACCCTGCAGCTGATCGCGGCGATGGCACCCGACGGCCAGAGCCTGCACGAGCTGTACATCCACGTCGGGCGCGCGCTCTTCAGGGGCTTCGAGAAGACCGGCGGCCTCGGCGTCTACGAGATGGTGCCGCCCTCCTCCGGCCTGTTCTCCCTGCTCGCCCAGCACCACCTGCCCGGGTGGCTGCTCGAGCACGAGCAGGGCAAGGACGAGGCGGAGCCGCGGCCGGAGGCAGCGGGAGCATGAGCGAAGAGAAGCACGTGCAGCAGTTCCCGCCGCCGGAGCCGGAGCCGCCCGAGCCCAGCTTCAAGCATTACCTGCTCGGCTGGGGCGCCATCTTCCTGGCGCTCGTGGCCCTCGGCGTCCTGCTCGGCGTCCTGATGCGCGTCCTCCGCTAAACCTAAGTGCGTTTCACGCAGAGCGCGCGGAGACCGCAGAGAAGAATTTTTTCTCTGCGCCCTTTGCGAACTCTGCGTGAAATCCTTCTAGTCCAGCTGGAAGTTCTGGAACACGCCCTTCTCGTCCAGCATCGTGCCCCAGACCTTGTGCGAGGCCTGGTGCTCGCTCATGCCGAAGCTGAGCGAGGCGCCCGTTCCGAGGTCCAGGCCGCGGATGCCCTCCAGCGCGTCGATGACCTTCTCGGTCTCGAGCGCCTGGGCGCGCTTGAGGCCCTCCACCAGCAACGTGCCGGCGAGGTAGCCCTCCAGCGAGACGAAGTCCGGCTTCTCGCCGGGAGCGTACTTGCGCAGCTGGTCCTGGTACCTCAGCACGGCGGTTGCGCTCGACTGCGGCAGCGGCACGACCTGGGTGACCATCGCGCCTTGCGAGAACCTGGGGCCCAGCGCGGCCAGCTCCTCGGCAAGCGCGGTCGAGCCGACGAAGGAGACATTGGTGAAGATGATCTCCGAGCCCTTGTCGCGCATCTTCTCGATCAGCTTGGCGGCGGCCTTGTACGTGGCGACGGACACCACGGCGCGCACGTTGGCGTGCTTCCCCAGCTCGCTGACTGCGTCCGTCACGTCCGCGGTGTTCCGCTGGTAGCCGAGCCGCAAGATCTTCGACGGGTCGCGGCCGTAGCGGCGCATCGCGCGCGCCACGCCCTCGAAGCCCGCGTCACCGTAGGAGTCCTGCTGCGCGAAGACGGCGATGTCCATCGGCTTGATGCGCTTCACGTCGACCAGATGCCTGACCATCGCCGCGGTCTCTTCGGCATAGCTCGCGCGGTAGTTGAAGACGTAGCGATCGGGTGGGTCCTTGCGCAGGAGCGGCGCGCCGGTGAACGGTCCGAAGAAGAGCATCCTGCGCTCCACGGCGAACGGGACGGCGACCGCGGCGGTCGGGGTGCCCACGTTGCCGATGAAGCCGAACACGCGCCGCTGCTCGGCCAGCTCCTTCATCACGCCTACCGTGCGAGTGGGCTCGTAGCCGTCGTCGAGCGCGATCAGCTGCAGCCTGCGCCCGTGCACGCCGCCGGCCTCGTTGGCCGCGGCGAAGGCGACCTCCACGCCGGTCTTCATCGCCCGGCCCAACTCCTTGGAGGGACCGGTGAGCGGCGAGGACATGCCGAAGAGCAGGTCGCCCTGGGCCGCCGCGGCGGGCTGCGCCAGCGGCTGCACCACTGACGCGACCTTCACGCCGTCTTTCACGCCGCCGATCCCCATCGGCCCTTCGCCCGACCAGTGCGAGCGCAGGAGGAGCACGCCGGGACCGCCCAGCGCCAGCGCGGCGACCACGCCGAGAAGCAGCGCGCCGCGGTGGTTCTTGGCAGGCGCCATCATGGGCGGCGGGGAGGGCAGCTGGATGCGCCCCGTGGGGGCGCGCATCGCTCCCGGAGTCGGGCGGGCCGGGGTAGGCTTGCGTTCGGAAGTCACGACTGCCTCCTTGTCGTCCAGGCCAGCGAGGGCGTCCTCCACGTCGCGATTGGCCTCGTCCTCGCGCCAGGCTTCCTCGAGCAACACCTTGGTCCAGGGCTCATGGATCGCGCGCGACGGGGACACCGCGTTCTTGTCCACGCGGAAGGTCCCGTCGCGCAGCCTCATGGCGATGCGAATTGCGTCGAGGCCGCGCTGGCCGCCCAGGTGCGCGTCGACCACGTCCCCGTTCTGGATGAAGAACGTGCCTTCGCCGCGCGAGGTCCGCACCACGAGCGCGACGGTCTCCCGGCGCTGGCAATAGAACTGCACCAGGTCGGTGAACGGCGTCTCGCTCAGGTCTCCGGTCAAGGCCACGGCGGCTTCTCCCCTGGGCGACCAGAGTAGCGCGCCTGCAAAAAAATCCAAAAGTTTCACCGCATTAGCTCACATCCGCGCACCATGGGGTTGCGGGTGGGGTGGGCTCCGCGCACGGACCGAATCGCTCGTTCTCCAGCCTCTCTCGCACGCGCTGGCCGGTGCGCTATCTAGAAAATCTCAATGTAACTGAATTCGCCGCCAGGCCGATCGCAAGCTCCGGCGCGCGAAATCCGGCGTGACCCGAGTCACTGATCCTCCACCAGCCGGAGGTGCGCTTCGGCCAGCGCGCGGGAGGCCGCCGCGAAGATGCGGTCGCCCGCGCTCGCCGATGCCAGCGACGGATCCGAGCCAACGCGCCCGTCGGGATACCGGCGGCGGAAGTCCTGCGCGCCCCACGCCACCATCTGCTGCACGGCCTCGAACCGTTCCATCGGCGGGAGCTCCAGCACCGCCCGCGGGTAGAAGCGCCGGACGACCGACAGCTCGGCGGGGGTTGCGTGGTGCCCCTCGCGCGCGCCGAACAGCTCGAGGACCAGCGACTGCACCTCGGCCAGCTCCCACCAGGAGACCAGGAGGCAGCGAGAGTCGGGCAGCTCCGCGTGCGCCTGGGCGCAGGCGGCCTGCAGCGTTCCGGCCGACCCGGGGTGCGCGTTGACCAGGAGGAAGCGGCGGAAGCCCTGCGCGTAGAGCGCATGCAGCGCGTCGCCCACCAGCGCGAGCAGCGTGGACGGCTGCACCGCGATGGTCCCGGGGAACGCGGCGTGGACGGCCGAGACGCCGAACGGGATGGCCGGCGCCACCATCGCGCGCCGGTCCTCGCCCAGCTCCTGCGCCAGCTCCTCGGCCAGGATCAGGTCGCTGCCCAGAGGGCCCGAGGGACCGTGCTGCTCGGTGGAGCCCACCGGCACCACGACGTCGTCGCGCCGGGTGAGGTACTCCTCCACGTCCTGCCAGAGGGCCAGCTTGAGCAGCACTCTTCCAGTCTATCCGCCCGCCGAACCGCCTGTCTTGTAGCCCTAGACCGAGGAGGAGAGTTGCTTGAGGACAGTCTCGACCAGGGTGAACCAGTCCTTGATCTGGGGCTTGGCGCCGACGTCGGTGGGCAGGTCGAGCAGCTTTGCGCCGCCCTTCTCGGCGACCAGCCGCGCGGTGTTCAGGTTGTAGAAGTCCTCGGCCAGCACCAGTTGCACGTGCTCGGCGCGCATCGCCTGGATCAAGCGGAAGAGATGGTCGGGGTCGGGCGGGATGCCGGGCTTGGGTTCCAGGTAACCGATCTCCTGCAGCCCGAGCCATTGCGACATGTACGTCCAGCTCTTGTGGTACGTGACGACCTTGGTGCCGCGCACCTTGGCGGTCATCGGCTGCCACCTCTTGACCGCCGCGTCGACCCGGTCATTGAAGGCCGCCAGGTTCGTCTGGTAGGTCGCCGCGCTGCTCGGGTCGATCTGCGAAAGCCGCTGCGCGATCTCGCGCGCGACGATCTTCGCGTTGGCAGGGGGCAGCCAGTAGTGCGGGTTGCCCTGCGGGTGGATGTCGCCCATCGAGCGGTCGACCCTGATGGTGGGGATGTCCAGCACCGGGATGGCCCGCGAGCAGTCCAGGTTGCCCAGCTCGCCGGTCTGGATCTTCGCGTTGCGCGAGCCGAGCACCAGCGGCGGCAGCCAGCCGATCTCCAGCTCGAGCCCGACGTACAGCAGCAGGTCGGCGCGGTTCAGGAGCAACATCAGGCTGGGCTTCGGCTCGACGAAGTGCGGATCCTGATAGCCCCTGGCGAGGGATTGGACCTCCACGCGATCGCCCCCCACCTCCTTGGCGAGCGACCCCAGCGTCGGAATCGACGAGACGACGCGCACCGCGGCCGCGGCGGGCTTCGGCGAGGACAGCGCAAGGGCGGCGAGCAGGGCGAAGCGTCTCATGGCCATCGTTCGACTCTCCTCTGCGCGAAAGCTTCAGAACGGGTGCGCGCCGTGCGCGCCGATGGAGATCTCGAGCTGCAGGAACGCGGCGAGCGAGTCGCGCGGCTGCACGGCCGCGAACACGACGCCCGGAACGGACGGGCCGGACACGGCGCGCTCGGCCTCGAGGTAGGCGCGCAGGCGCGCGAACTCGCTCATCTGGAAGGTGATGCTGCCGGCCGCGCGCAATGTCCGGCCCAGCGAGCTGGACGTCGGCAGTCCGAGCACGTCCCCCCGGACGCCCAGGAACCAGCGCCGATCGACCTGCACCACCACCTGGGTGTAAAGACCGCCGTCCCACCCGCCCGGCACGCCTTCCACGTCCTCGAAGTGCCGCCAGATCGCTTCCGTTTGCCACGCGACGGAGTTGTACCCGCGCGCGACGTTGGGCGGCTTCCATTTGACGTAGAGGTCGGCGCCGACCAGGTAGCTACGTCGATTGGCGCCGAGCACGTTCACGCCCGTGTCCGTCGGCTGGAAGAGACCAGGCGAGACGCCCGTCGCGCCGCTCAGGCCGGCAAAGATCGACCATTCCTCGCCGAGCGGGAAGAACGCCTTCGCCTCGGCGGTGTACGTGAGATCGCTTGGCTCGCCGCCGCCGAAGCTCGCCACCGGCGGTGCGAGCGTCGTCCCGGGTCCGGGTTGCTCGGGCCCTCTCAGGGAGAACGCCTCTGCGTGGAGGGTGAGGTAGAAGGGCAGCGGCGCGAGCCAGGACACCTGGGCGCCCGGCCCGCGCAGCCCGTCGCCGCCGAGGAAGGCGGCGTTGAGGAGCGGCCTGAGCGTGAAGTCCTGCACGTGCAGGTGCTGGCCGTTCTGCCGGCCGAAGGCGCTGCGGAAGCTGCCGGCCTTCACCTGCAGGTTCCAGGGAAGGGTCGTGGTGGTCCCGAAGGCCTCCTCGACCTCCAGACCCGTGAGGTTCGGGATGGTCAGGAATACGTCGGCCCGGAAGTAGGGGTCGACGATGGCCTGGAATGCGACCTCGATCTCCTGCACGGCGAAACCCAGCGATTTCTTGCCTTCCTCGCTGCGCAGGGCGGGATCGTCTCCGCTGGGGAACAGGAACGGCCTCCGCTGGTACCCACCCTCGGTATCCAGGATGACGGCGATGTCCGGGTTGAGGGACTGCGTTCCACGAAGCAGGGGCAAAGGCGCCGCGCCGGTGATCGCCGGGTCCGGGGCCGGCGTCGGTGGCGGTGGCTGGCCCGCGGCAGCGGCCGCCGCAGCATCCTTTCCGAGTGCCTTCTCCAGCTCGCGCCGGAGCGCCTCGTCATCCGGCCCCGCGTCGGCCGAGCCGGCCGGCTTCGCAGGACCCGCATCCGCGGCGCTGCCCGGGCCGCCGTCCGGCTGGCCCGCCTGCGCAGGGGCGGCGCTCAACGCGAGGAGCAAGATCAACATCGGATACCCTCCCGGACTGTTGGAGCGCTCGGACGGCCGGCTGCCCCGTTTATTCAGACTGTGCTGCGCTTGGCCAGACGGGCGAGCCCGGGGAGCAGGAAGACGGAGGCCACCACGACCATCGTCGCGCCGGTGGGGAGCTGCTCGATCCAGCTGACGTAGTAGCCGACGGCCGCCGAGACGACCCCGAAGGCAATCGAGAGCGGGATGGTGGAGCGCATGTTCTCCGTCAGCATCAGCGCGGCCGCCGCCGGGAGCACCGTGAAGGCGAACACGGGCAGGGCGCCGACCGCGCGGGTCGCGACCGAGATGACCACCGCGACGATCACGTTGAGCAGCGTCTCGTACCGGAAGACGCCCACGCCTTGCACCATGGCGGTCTCCGGGTCGTAGCTGACGAAGAGCAGCTCCTTGAAGAAGAGGACGTGCGCGAGCACCGCGACGGAGCCCGCGCCGGCCAGAGCGTAGATCTGCGCGCGAGGCACGGTCACGGCGTTGCCGAAGAGGATGTCGCCCACCGCGTGCGCTTCCTGCGCGATGCGCGGGCTGTTCAGGATGGCCAGGACGAGCGCGCTGGCGACGATGTACCCCAGGCCGACGATGGTCTCGGGCGCGAGCTTGCGATGGCCGGGGCGCAGCGAGAACAGCGCCGCGGCGGCGCAGGCGAAGACCAGCGAGAACCAGACCGGCTCCAGAAGGAGGGGGATGGCCCGGTGGGTATGCGGATCGATGCCGGCGACCGCGCCGACGTAGAAGGCGGTCGCGACGCCCACGCCGCTGATCTCGGATAGCGCGGCGGAGACGAACACCATCCGCCGCAGGACCACGAAGACGCCCAGGTACGAGAGCAACCCGCCGGCGAGCACGCCGGCCAGCAGGGGCTCGCGCCACAGCTCGCGGCCCGCCCAGAACTCCGCGAATCCGGTCACCCGACGTCCTCGGGTGCGCGGCCGTCGGCCCGGCCGCGGCCGTCGTCGCGGTCGGCAGCGCGCGCGATCACGATGGCGATCTGGCCGTCCAGCTCGGCGACCCGCACCTCGCGGCCGTAGAGGCGGCCGAGCCGCTCGGGCGTCATCATCTCGCGCGCCGGGCCGACCTCGAACAGCCCGCGGGCGCGATCGACCAGGGCGACCTCGGTCGCGAACCCGGCGACCGCCGTCAGCTGGTGCGTCACCAGCACCACGGAGAGGTTGTGCGCGCGCTTGAGCCGCTCGACCAGCTCGAGCAGGACGCGCTCGGCGGCCGGATCCATCGCGCTGGTCGGCTCGTCGAGGACCAGGAGCTCGGGCTCGGCGGCGACGGCGCGGGCGATGAGCACGCGCTGGTGCTGGCCGCCCGAAAGCGCGTACAGGGGCCGCTCGGCGAGCTCGCCGATCCCGATCTCCTCCAGCGCTTCTCGGGCCCGCTTCCTGTCCTCGGGGCCGAATCGCCGCAGGGGTCCGAGAAGGCTGGTGCGGCCCATCAGCACGACGTCGAGCACCGAGAGTGGCCAGCTCTGGTCGAGCCGGTCCCGCTGCGGGACGTAGCCGACGCGCGGCGGCCGGCCCCTGGGGAACAGCAGCCGGCCGCCGAGGAGCGGCAACAGACCGAGCATCGACTTGAGCAGCGCGGTCTTTCCGGCGCCGTTGGGGCCCAGGACGCCCAAAGTGGTGCCGGAGCGGACGGAGAGGTCGAGAGGAGGAAGGAGCGGGGTGCGATAGCCGATGACCGCGCGTTCCAGGCGGACGAGGTCCAAGGAGGGAGGGAATTAGCAGAGGCGGGCGGGGGATGTCGAGGTTGGAGGGGGAGGGCGAGGTTCGAGGTTCGACAGCGACAACGACAGCGACAGCGACAACGACAACGACAGCGACAGCGACAGCGACAGCGACAACGACAGCGACAACGACAACGACAGCGACGGAGACAGAGACGGAGACAGAGACGGAGACGGAGACGGAGACGGAGACGGAGAGGTATGGGTGAATGGATGTCAATGCGTGTTGCCGAGCCAGGGCTGATCCCGCACCGGTGGCTGGGGGCGCCCGTGTTCGCAACGCTGGTCGAGCGGCCCAACAAGTTTCTGGCGATTTGCCGGATCGCGCGGCGCGCCGTGGAGGCGCATGTGCCGGACCGGGGGAGATGTCTGGATTTGCTGGTACCCGGGCAGCCGTTGGTGCTGGTCGAGGTAGGAGGACAGGAGGGGATACCGAGGAGGAGGACCCGGTACACGGTGCTGCTCGCGAGGGCGCGCGCGGCGCCGTCGCCGTGGGTCAGCCTGGACCCGGCCGGAGCGCCGCGGCTGGTGGCGGTGGCGCTGGAGCGAGGGTTGTTGCCCGAGCTTGCGGGGCACTCGGTCGTAGGGAGGGAGCTGACGTTTCCGCGGCTCCGCGCGCGGCCGCGGCCGCGGATCGACCTGCTCCTGCGCGCCCCGTCTGGCGAAGACGTCGCGTGCGAGGTGAAGAGCGTGGGAGCCGCGCGCGAAGGAGTGGCGCTGTTCCCCGACGCGCCCACGCTACGCGGGCTGCGGCACCTCGCACTGCTCGCGCGGCTCGCCCGGCGCGGGGTGCCGGCCGCGCTGGTCCTCTGCGCGCAGCGCGGCGACGTCAGCGCGATCGCGGCCGACGAATCGATCGATCCGGCGTTCGCGCGAGCGCTCCGGACGGCGCGGCGCGCGGGCGTGGCGGTCGCGGGGCTCCGCTGCGCGGCCCACCCCGGCGGGATGGAGCTGCTCGGCCCGGTGCCGGTGCTTTAGGCGTTACTTCGCCAGCGCGGCCGAGTTCAACGGCGGCTTCGCCGCTGCGTTCGGCGGCTCGGGCTCGCGCACCAGCGTGCACGGCCCCTTCTCTTTCGGCTCTTTCGGGTAGCGCAGCCGCAGGTTCTGATCGCGGCAGACATAGCGGCAGGTGCCGTCCTCGGCGCGTCCTTCGTCCTCGACCACGCACTTGCCGGGGTTCGCAACCTCGAGCAGCGCCGCCTTGATCCGCCCCTTGGTGCTCTGGTCGTCTTCCTTGGCGTATGCCGTTTCCAGCGAAGCGCGGGTGGACGCGTCGCGCCGCTCGCGCACCTTCTCCAGGATCAGCTCGCGCGCCTCCCATTCCGGTTCCGAGGCGAGCTGGGCGGCGAGCTGCGCCGGAGTGCGCCACGCGGGCATCGACATCAGCCGGTACAGGGCGCCTTCCCAGACTTCCTTCGCGCCCTTCCGCTCGCTGGCGACCTTCTCCAGCGCCGCCACGGCCGCGGGGGACTGATCGACGCGCCGGCCGAGGATGTCCAGCGCCACGCACTGCGGAACCGGGTACTCGTTCTTTCCCAGCTGGCACGAGTCGACCACCTTGGCCGCGTACGCGACGATGTCCTCGCCGGTGGCGTCGAGCAACCGGTCGACGGTCGAGTGCTGGGCGGACCCGCGGATGCAGTCGTGCTTGATCAAGCCGCGCTTGCGCGCGTCGCTGTCGAAGGTGGTCGGCGGAACCGCGTCCAGCGCCACCGCCGCCGCGAACGCCTTGGTGAGCGGCCCTGGAGGAAGGCATGCGTGCGGCTTCACGTCGGGCTTGAGCGTTTCCACCTCGTGGAGCGCGCGCGCGCGGCGCGAGTCAGGGCTGTAGTAATCGTAGAGGGCGAAGCCGCCCAGGGCGGCGACGCCGGCACCGATGAGAATCGTGCGAACGTTCATGTAGGCGAGCCTACGCCCGTGTGGCAGGCTGGCGTCAAGACGCACATCGCCAACCCGCGGCGCGGGGGGATCAGGACCCGCGAGCCGGGATCAGCTCCGGCGGGCCTCGTCGGCGAACGCGCGCAGGAGTCGCGCGGAGGCCGTCTCGCGCACGTCCGCGCGCAAGGAATCGGGGTCGAGGCCCTCGGCGCGCAGCGCGCCGGCGCGGGACTCGATCAGGTCGCGCAGGGTCTCCGGCCGCAGCTCGGGATGGAACTGGACCGACGCCACCGCGTCGGAGAGCCGCAGGGCCTGCGTGGCGCACCGTTCGTTGGAGGCGAGCAGGATGGCGCCGGGCGGAACAGGGTCGACGGAGTCGACGTGGGTCGCCTGTACGTCGGCGAGGCCGTCCTCCGGGACCCAGCCGCGGAACAGCGGATCCGTCCGGCCCGCGGCGGTCAGCTGCACGCGCACGGTGCCCATCTCCCGACCCTTGGGATTGCGGACCACCTGCGAGCCCGCCGCCCGGCCGAGCAACTGGTGGCCGAAGCAGACGCCCAGGACCGGCGTGCCGCGCTCGCCGATGCGCAGCAACTCCTCGGCGACCTCGTCCATCCACGGCTCCGGCCGCGTGAGGGACAACGGCGATCCCGAGACGATCACCCCCTGCGTCCCGGCTGGCAGCTCGAGCGGCTCGCCCAGGTGCGCGCGCAGCACCGGCAGCTCACCCCCCAGCGCCTGGTTGAACCAGTCGGGGTAGTCGCCGTGCTGGCGCACGATCTCCGGCGCCGCCGTGCCGGTCTGGACCACAACCAGTCGAGGAATGGACATCGAAGCCCTCCGCCCAGGAAACATAACGGTTCGGGCCCGCCTGCGCGAGTCCTCGTCCCGGGGCCGGTTCGCCGAGCGCTTGACGGCCGTTCCCCCCGGCTCCACCGTGGAGCCGCTGAACGTGAGACGCGAGGGGACACCATCAAAACATGGTGTCCCCACCAATGAGGCCCCATGGAGAAGACGCGAGCCACCCAGATCGAGGCCCTGCGCGAAGAGTTCCAGAAGCACGGCGTGCGCAAGGTGAAGCTGGGCGGCTTCGACGTCGACGGCGTCCTGCGCGGCAAGTACGTGTCCCTGGAGAAGTTCTGGGGCGCCGCCGAGGGCGGCCTGGGCTTCTGCGACGTGATCTTCGGCTGGGACCTGATGGACCAGCTCTACGACAACGCGACCGTCACGGGATGGCACACCGGCTACCCGGACGCGCGCGCCACCCTCGACCTCTCCACCTTCCGCATGATCCCGTGGGAACCGGGGACGGCCGCCTTCCTGCTCGACTTCGAGGCGGAGCCCGGCAAGCCGCTCGCGGTCTCTCCGCGCCAGCTCCTCAAGCGGATCGAGGAGAAGGCGCGCTCGATGGGATTCGCGGTGAAGGTGGCCTCGGAATACGAGTTCTTCCTCTTCCGCGAGACGCCGGAATCGGTGCGGGCCAAGGGGTACGCGAACCTGACGCCGCTCTCACCTGGGATGTTCGGATACTCGTGGCTGCGGGCCAGCGAGCACGCCGGGTTGGTGCACGACCTGCTGGACCAGCTCGCCGCCTTCGACATCGAGGTGGAGGGTTTCCACACCGAGACCGGGCCCGGCGTGTACGAGGCCGCGATCCGCTACGACCAGATGCTCCGCGGCGCGGACAAGGCGGCGCTCTTCAAGACCGCGGTGAAGGAGATCTGCGCGCGCCACGCGGTGATGCCGACCTTCATGGCGAAGTGGAGCAAGGAGCTGCCCGGCTGCAGCGGGCACCTGCACCAGTCGCTCTGGACCCTGGACGGGCACCCGCTGTTCCTCGATCCACGCGCGTACAAGGGGATGGGGAAGCTCCTGCAGCACTACGTTGCCGGGCAGGTGGCGCTGATGCCGGCCATGACCGCGCTCATCGCGCCGACCGTGAACTCGTACAAGCGGATGGTGCGCGGCGCCTGGTCGCCGACGATGGCGACCTGGGGTGTGGAGAACCGCACCACCGCCTTGCGCGTCATCGCGGGGTCGCCCGCCTCGACGCGCGTCGAGTACCGCTTCGCCGCCGCCGACATGAACCCGTACGTGGCCATCGCCGCCTCGGTCGCTGCCGGTCTGCACGGGGTCCAGTACGAGATGCCGCTTCCGCCCGAGACGGTGGGGAACGGCTACGACGCGAAGGCCGAGCCGCTCCCGCCGACGCTGCGCGCCGCCACCGAGGCGCTCGCGCGCAGCAAGGAGGTCCGCGAGCTCCTGGGCGACGCGTTCGTCGACCACTACGTGCGTACCCGCGAGTGGGAATGCCGCCAGTTCGAGGCTGCCGTGACGAAGTGGGAGCTGGAGCGCTACTTCGAGATCATCTGAGGAGAGTTCGATGCCTTCCGTCATGTCCTTTCCCACCCGGATCGTCCACGGGCGCGGCGCCATCCGCGAGCTGCCCGCCGAGCTGAGGCGCGCGGGTGCGCGCAAGCTGCTGCTCGTCACCGACAAGGGCATTCTCCAGGCCGGACTCCTGCGGTTCGTGACGCCGCTGCTCGAGCAGGCCGGGGTGCCGTTCATCGTCTTCAGCGAGTTCGATCCCAACCCCACCGACAAGGACGCGCTGAAGGGCATCGAGGCCTACCGCGCCGCGGGCGCGGACGCGATCGTCTCGGTGGGCGGCGGCGCCTCCCTCGACATGGGCAAGGCGATCCGCCTCCTCGTCCACCACGATCCGCCGCTGGACCGCTACGACGACGCGCAAGGCGGCGACCGGTACATCACCGGGAGGCAACCCCCCTTCCTCGCGGTGCCCACCACGGCGGGCACCGGCAGCGAGGTGGGGCGTTCCACGGTGCTGGTGATCGAGGGGACCAAGGTGGTGATCTTCAGCCCGCACCTGCTCGCGAACGCCGCCCTCCTCGACCCCGAGTTGACGGTGGGCCTGCCGCCGTTCATCACCGCCGCGACGGGAATGGACGCGCTCACGCACAACCTGGAGGCGTACGTGGCGAAGGGCGATCACCCGCTCGCCGACGCCATCGCGCTGGACGGGTTGCGCCGCATCGGGCAGCACCTCGGGCGCGCGGTGAAGAACGGCAAGGACGTGGAGGCGCGCGAGCAGATGCTGCTCGGCAGCGCGATGGGCGCCATCGCCTTCCAGAAGGGCCTGGGCGCCTGCCACTCGGTCGCGCACGCGCTCACGCCCGTCGCGGGGACGCACCACGGGCTGGCCAACTCGCTCATGCTCCCGACCGTGATCCGGTTCAACCGTTCCGCGGCCGAGGAGCGGCTGGCGACCGCGGCGGTGGCCCTCGGCGCCGACCCGCGGATGAGCGCGCAGGAGCGTGCGCACGCCTGCGCCGAGATGGTCGACGATCTGCGCGGAGCGTGCGGGCTTCCGCGCAAGCTGTCGCAGGCCGGGGTCAAGCGGGAGATGATCCCGCGGCTCGTCGAGAAGGCCCTCGCCGACGCTTGCCACCAGTCGAATCCCCGCCCCTGCACCCAGGTCGACTTCGAGCGCCTGATCCAGGACGCTTTCTAGCCGCCTCGCACCTCGCCCCACACGATCGGGATAGAATGGGCTGGTGGACCCTTCCGCTGCGTCGCGCCGCGAGCTGGAGCAGCTCGCCAGGCGGGAGCCGATCGATCTGGCTCGCGCGGCGCTGGCCATCGCTCGCGAGGAGTACCCCCAGCTCGACGAGGCGCACTATCTGAAGTCGCTGGACGAGTTCGCCCTTCAGGTCACGCGGGGCCTGCCCGCCGGCGCGCTTCCGGAGCGCCGGGTGGGCAGGCTCAACGCGGTGCTCTTCCACGAGCTCGGCTTCACGGGCAACCAGGCCGACTACTACGACCCGCGCAACAGCTTCTTCAACGAAGTGATCGAGCGGCGCACCGGGATCCCCCTCTCGCTCTCGCTCGTGTACCTGGAGGTGGGACGGCGCTGCGGCTTGCGGGTGGACGGCGTCTCCTTCCCGGGCCACTTCCTGTGCAAGGTGACGCTCGATGACGGCGAGTTGATCGTCGACGCCTTCAACCGCGGCCAGCTACTGGGGCTCGCCGAGCTCAAGCGCCGTTTCGCGTCCGCCGCCGGCGACGCCACGCGCTTCGAACCGCGGCTCCTGCGCGCCGCGCGGCCCAAGGAGATCCTGGCGCGCATGCTGCAGAACCTGCGCTCCATCTACCTCGAGCGCCGCGACCTGCCTCGCGCCCTGTCCGCAGTCGACCGCCAGCTCCTGCTGCAGCCCGACGACGTGCGGGTGCTCCGCGATCGCGCGCGGCTGTGCGAGCAACTGGGCGGCCCCGAGGCCGCGGCGGCGAATCTGGAGACGGTGCTGCGCCTGCAACCGGCCGCGTCCGACGCAGCCGCGCTCCGCGCCCGCGTCGACCGCCTGCGCGGCGCTGGAAAACTGCTCAACTAAGGCTTGTACAGTCGCAGGCGCTCGACCGGCTCGCCCTTGACCAGGTGCTTCTCGACGATCTCGTCGACGTCCTGCAAGGTGACCCGGCCGTACCAGACCCCCTCGGGATAGACGACCACCGAGCATCCCAGCGCGCAGTTGTCCAGGCAGCCGGCCTTGTTCGCGCGGACGTCCGCGTCGAGGCCGCGCGTTTTCAAGGCGGCCTTGAACGCCTGGTGCAAGGCCTCGCTCCCCTTCTGCGCGCACGAGCCGCGCGGGTGGCCGGGGCCGCGGTCGTTGAGGCAGACGAACAGGTGCTTGCGGAAGGGGGGCGGCATCTTCAGTCCTGCTCCAGGGCGGCGCGGAATGCGGCGGCCGGGTCGGATGCGGACCCGATCGCCTCGTCGATCAGCGCATCGGCGCGGCCGCGCACCGCGGCGGCGGGATGCAGCGCCAGCATCAGCACGCGCCGGGGGACGGCGGCGAAGAGATCCTCGCCTGCGCGCGCCAGGGCGACGGCGGCGGCACGGGCGGCGGCGGCGCGCTGCACCTCCTCGGGCGTCTCGCAGGCGACGCAAGCGGCCATGTGGGTCGCCCGGGCGGCGCCGCACAGCCGCTCGAGCTGCTCGCCGGGAAGGAGCGCCGCATGGAGCAGCACCGCGTCGGCCCCGGCGGCGCGCGACTCGTATACCTGGAACTCTTCCAGCAAGAGGTCGCAGCGCAGCACTGGGACCGAGACGGCGTGGGCTGCTTGCGCGAGCGCCGGAAGCTCGGCCTGCGGATCCTCGACGGAGATGGCGAGCGCGGCGACCTCCGCCTCGTCGAGGGCGCGCGCCGACCCGGTCAGCCCCGGCCGCGCCGCGGCCAGAAGAGGGACGTGCTCCACCGCCTGCCGCTGCCGGTCGATGGCCTGGGCGAAGCTGCGGATGCTGGGCGCGATCGACCGCGTATCGGGCCGACCCGCCGCGAGATTCTGCTCCCTCCTCCTCCGCACCGCCGCCTCATCCACGCGCACGCCACGAGCATGTCGCGCAAACCCCCCTTGTGCAACGGAAGAAGACTTTCACGCAGAGCCCGCGGAGAACGCAGAGGGCTTGTTTTTCGGTGGCGCCGATCGGCCGCTCGCGCCCGGATCGTGCACCCGAACCAGAATCCTCCGCGAGCTCAGCGGGCTCTGCGTGAACCGCTTTTGACTTCTAGAGCAAGCGGAGGAGGCGGGTGCGGATGCCGTCGCGGGTGCGGCCGTCCGGGGCGCAGTTGAGCGCGCGCTCGAGCGCTTCGACGGCTTTGCGGCGGAACCCCTTCTCCAGGTACAGCTCGGCCAGGCTGCAGAGCGCGGCGAAGTGCGTCGGCCGCAGCTCGACGGCCTTCTCGTACGCGCTCATCGCGCGGAAGGCCTCGCCCGTCTCGCGCAGCGCACGCCCCAGCGCGAAGTGGTTGCGCGCCGAAAACGGGTCGGCCTTCGCCGCCTGCTCCAGCGCGCCGCGCGCCTGCGCGGGGCGGCCGTGGGAGAGGTGATCCACACCCTCCTTGTAGCTGCGCTCCGCGGCCTCCTTCTGCTCGGCCGACATGCCTCGCGGGCTCTCCAACTGGTTGTGCACGCGGCGGAGCACGTCCGCGAGGTGGAAGGGCTTCTCCAGGTAGTCGTCGGCGCCGAACGCCTCCCGGGCATCCTGCGCGAACCTCCAGCCGCGGTAGACGGCGCTCATCATCAGCACCGGCACGTTGCGCAGCCGCGCATCGCCCTTGATGCGGCTGCACAGCTCGAACCCGTGCACGTGCGGGAGCATGGCGTCGAGCACCACCAGGTCGGGCGGGGGGCCCTTCAACTTCTGCTCCGCCTCGAGCCCGTCCCGGGCGGTCTCCACCACGTACCCCTCGGCGCGCAGCGACTTCTCCAGCAGCCGCAGGATCTCCGGCTCGTCGTCGACCACCAGCACGCGAGCCGGGCCGACGCGCACGGTTTCCTGGTGCACGATCTCCTCGTCGGCGGGGGGCTCCGCGCCCTCGATCTCGAACGCCAGCGCGTCGATCTCCATGGTGGGGATGTCCACCTCGTCCGTGCGCACGCCGATCTCTCCCGGCCGGATGGCGGCGATGCCGGGAGGCGCCTCGCGCGAAAGGCCCTCGCCGTGCCAGGACTCCTCGCCGCGATCGCGCGCCTCGTACGCGGCCGCGATCGCCTTCTCGAGGGTGGCAGGGAGGGCCGCGTACGGCGACACCAGCATCCCCGTGATGAACTGCAGCTCGGCGAGCGTCTCCTGCGTATAGGAGGTGCAGTCCACGGCCACGTGCAGGCGCGCGCCCTCGGTGGAGAGGGGTAGGAGCAGGTCCGCCTCGGCGACCGGCCGCGGGATCAGCTCGAGCGCGGCGAGCGGGATGGCGGTGCGAGAGAGGTCCGCCGCTGGGATGCCCAAGTGCTCCGCCACGATCGACAGCAGCTCGGGCTCGTTGACGGCGCCGCTCTCCAGTACCCGCTCGAGGAAGGCCGCCGCGGATGCCGGCGTCGCGGCCAGCATGCTCCGCATCCACCGGTCCTCGACGTACCCCTTCGAGACCAGCAGACGGCCGATCTGCTCCGCTCCGGACAACGTTTCCCCCAGGCGAGAATCCGCGCAGCGAACACGCTAGCACGGGCAACGCGGATCCTCGGTGAGGAAGGTCACGCGGCAAAGAGAAAGTCTCGTCCTTCCTCGAACCCCCTCGTCGCCAGCTCTGCGCGGATGTCTTCCCGCGCCCCCGCCCTGCCCACTGCGCAGAGGATCAGCGCGCCGTCGGGCGCGCGCAATTCGGCGGGCGCGGCGACGCGCACCCCGCGCGCGACGCGCTTGCGCGGGTCCACGTCCCAGAAGCGGCGCGGCCGCAGCCCGTGCGCCTCCAGCGCCCGCGCCAGCCGCTTGCCGGTGGGCCCGGCGCCCCACACGTCGAAGGAGCGTCCCCGCAGCGGACCGCCGGCCAGGTGATGCGCGCGCAGCTCGATCATGCGCTCCGGACGATAGGCCTCGCCCAGTCTCGTCAGCCGCCCGGGCGAGTCGCGCCAGAAGAGAAGCACCCTGGGCACTTTCGCCAGCCGCCAGCCGCCCGCTGCCAGCCGGAGCATGAGGTCCCAGTCCTCCGCCCACCCGGCGTCGCGCCAGCCTCCCACTGCCTCCAGGGCCTTGCGGCGGAAGGTGGTGCTGGGGTGCACCAGCGGCGCCTCGATGAAGCGCGCCGCTTCGCACTGCTCGGGAGTGACCACGGAGTCCAGCCAGGCCTCGAGGCGGGCGAGGCCCGGCGTGAGCGGTCGGGGGAAGCACCGGACCAGGCTGCCGACCGCGCCGAGGGACACGTCGCGGGCGAGCATCTCCGCTTGCAGGCGAAGCCGGTCCGGATCCACCAGGTCGTCCGCGTCCATGCGCGCGATCAACTCGCCTCGGCAGTGCGCCAGCCCGAGCTGCAGCGCGGCGACCAGACCGCGTCCCTCGCCCTGGAAGACCCGCACGCGCTCGTCCGAGCGGGCGAAGCGCGCCAGCGCGTCGCCCGTCCCGTCGCTCGAAGCGTCGTCGACGCAGACCACCTCGAACGGAGGCGCTCCGCGCTGCCGCAGGATTCCCTGCAGCGCCGCATCCACGGTCGCCGCCGCATCTCGCGCCGGCAGGAGCACGCTGATCACGACCCGAACATATCCCTGTGCCGCAATCGACGCCGCTCCCGCGGGGCGTTTGCGGGCGCACGCGGTCCGCGCGAGGCTCTCGCGGCATGCCCTCCCTGCACGAGCTGTCGCACGAGGACGAGGACGGGATCCTGCGCGCGGTGGTCGAGGCGCCCAAGGGCGCGCACGTCAAGACCAAGTGGGATCCGGAGCTGGGCGCGATGGTCGTCGGCCGGACGTTGCCCCTCGGGCTCTCGTATCCGTTCGACTGGGGCTTCATTCCGAGCACGCGGGCGGAGGACGGGGACCCCCTCGACGCGCTGATCCTCTGCGAGGATGCCTCCACCTGGCCTGGAGTGGTGGTGCCGGTCCGCGCCCTGGGAATTTTGCGCATCGAGCAAAAGGGAAAGAAGGGGCGGGTGCGAAACGACCGGCTGGTCACCATGCCGGTGGAGCTGGCCCGCTGGGGCCGGATCGCCGAGGTGCGGGACCTGGCGCCGCGCATGCGCGCCGAAGTGGAGAAGTTCTGCCTGGACACGACCTTCTTCACGGCCAAGGACGCGCGCTCGCTCGGCTTCGCCGGACCGGGCGCCGCGCGGCGCCTGGTCCGGAAGGCCGTGGACGCGTACGAGAAGGACCGGTGACGCGGCCAGGAAAAGTCTCCGGGCTGCACGCGGAAACGCCCCTGCGCGCCGCCGCCGAGCGGCTGCTGCAGGCGCGCCTGGCCGACGTGCACGCGGCGGAAGCGCGCGCCTTGCGGCGGCTCGACCCGGAGACCATCCACGATCTGCGGGTCGCCTGCCGCAGGCTGCGCGCGGCAGTGAAGATGTTCGGCAAGAAGAGGTTGCGCGCGCTGGACGGCCGCATCGAGCACCTGCAGGACGCGCTGGGCGAGGTGCGCGACCTGCAGCTCCAGGTCCAATGGTTGAAGCGGCACCGTGGGGACGCGCGCCGGGTCCACGCCAGGCTGCGCAAGGGGGAGGCCCACCTCAGGCAGGCGCTGGCGTTCTGGAGCCGCCGCTCGGAGCCGCAGGTCCTTCGCGCCTTGTCGCACGTGCGCAGTGGTGGAACCCTCGGCGGCCCGCGCACGCGGAAGCGGCTCCGCAAGCGCCTGCGGCAGCTGGAAGAGGCCCTCGCGGTGAGCGATCCACTCGAGCCCGCCGCCGCCCACCGGATCCGCGTCGCCGCAAAGAAGCTGCGCTACGAGGCGGAGCTGCTGCGCGACGCGATCGACCTGGAGGAGGTGCTCGACCTGCTCTCGGACCTCCAGACCACGCTCGGCGAGGTGCACGACGCGGACGTGCGCCTCGAGGAGTTCGGCGCCGAGCAGAAGCTGGTCCGCGCTGCCCGCGCGGAACGCAGGCGCAGGGCAACGAAGGCGCGAGCGCTCCTGCGGCGCTTCTCCAGGGTGGCATCTTCGCTGAAGCGCCGATTGTGACCGCGCAGGGCAACCCATGGTGTCCGCGCCGTGAAAGACAGAGCGCCGCCCTATCGGCGCCGGCTAGCTCCGCCCGTGCTCCCCGAACACCTCGCGCAGGCCGTTCGCGATCTCGCCCAGCGTCGCCCGCGCCTTCACCGCCGAGACGATGTGCGGCAGCACGTTCTGCGTCCCTTGCGCCGCGCGCTTCAGTTCCGACAGTGCGCGCTGGGCGGCCTCCTGCGAGCGCGCCGCGCGGAAGGCCCGCAGCCGCTCGACCTGCTGCTCCTCCAGGCGCGGGTCCACCTGCATGGTCTCGAGCGGCGCGTCGCCTTCGCTGACGAACTCGTTGACGCCGACGATGACGCGCTCCTTGTCCTCGATCTCCTTCTGGTACCGGTAGGCGGCCTCCTCGATCTCGCGCTGCGGGTACCCGGCGGCGATCGCCTGGACCATCCCCCCCATCGAGTCGATGCGCGTCAGGTATGCGATCGCCTTCTCCTCCAGATCGTCCGTGAGCGCCTCGAGCGCGTAGGATCCGCCCAGCGGATCGAGCAGGTCCGCCGCTCCGCTCTCGTGCGCGACGATCTGCTGCGTCCGCAGCGCGATGCGCGCCGACTCCTCGCTGGGCAGCGCCAGCGCCTCGTCGCGGGAATTCGTGTGCAGCGACTGGCAACCGCCCAGCACCGCGGCGAACGCTTGCAAGGCGACGCGGACCACGTTGTTGTCCGGCTGCTGCGCCGTCAGCGTCGAACCGGCCGTCTGCGCGTGGAAGCGCAGCGTCCAGCTGCGCGGGTCCTTGGCCGCGAAGCGCTCGCGCATGGTGCGCGCCCACAGGCGCCGGGCGGCGCGGAACTTGGCCACCTCCTCGAGGAAGTTGTTGTGCACGTTGAGGAAGAAGCTCAGGCGTGGAGCGAAGGAGTCCACCGGAAGGCCGCGTTTCACCGCCGCGTCCACGTAGGCGATGCCGTCGGCGAGCGTGAAGGCGATCTCCTGCGCCGCCGTCGAGCCCGCCTCGCGGATGTGGTACCCGCTGATGGAGATCGGGTTCCACTTCGGCATCGCCTCGGCCGTGTAGGCGAACACGTCGGTGATCAGGCGCATCGACGGTCCGGGCGGGTAGATGTACGTCCCGCGCGCGATGTACTCCTTGAGCACGTCGTTCTGCACCGTCCCGGAGAGCTCCCGCGCGCTGGTCCCGTGCGCCTCCGCGACGGCCTGGTAGAGCGCGAGCAAGGTGGCGGCGGTGGCGTTGATGGTCATCGAGGTGGAGACCTTGCCCAGGTCGATGCCGTGGAAGAGCCGCTCCATGTCGTCGACGGTGTCGATCGCTACCCCGACGCGCCCCACCTCGCCGCGCGCGCGGGGGCTGTCCGAGTCGTGGCCCATCTGCGTCGGCAGGTCGAAGGCGGTGGAGAGGCCCGTCTGCCCCGAGGCGAGCAGGTACCGGAAACGGCGGTTGGTCTCCTCGGCGGTCCCGAAGCCGGCGTACTGGCGCATCGTCCAGAACCGGCCGCGGTACATGGTCGGCTGGACGCCGCGCGTGTACGGGTACTCGCCCGGGAACCCCAGCTTCTCCTCGTAGTCCGTCTCGCGCGGTCCGTAGAGCGGGTCGAGCTCGATGCCGCTGGCGGTCGCGAAACGTTCCTGGCGCAGCGCGCCCGGCTTCGCAGCAGCCTTCCCGTAGACCTCGCGCGCCCACCGTTCGAGCGCCGCCTCGACTCGTCGCGTGCTGCTGGCCATGTGCGTCCTCGAGGGTACAGCCTAAACGGATCCCAGAACGTCCGCGCCATCAAAAGCGCAGCGCCGCCGAATAGGGCGGCGACTGTTACTTCACGCCTTCCGCGTATGCGACGGCGTACCAGAACGCCGCTTCGGGGCGCTTCCCGAAACGGCGGAGCTGCGCCAGCGCCTCGTCCATCTCGGGCGCCCCGAGCAGCCCGTTCCCCACGATGCTGTCGCGGGTCGCGACCAGCAGGAAGTGCAGGTTCTCGACGAACGCCGGAAAGGCCGGCTCGCCGGCGCAGGCGCCGAAGAAGAGCCAGGTGCAGCGGGTCGGCCGCGCTCCGGCTTCGTGCAGGAGCGTCGTGAGCCGGCGTCCCACGATGGGATCGTTGCCGAGCCGATCGTAGGTGCGCATGTACGCCTGCCAGAGCGGCCGCAGTCCGGGCGGCTCCGGCCAGAGGCGGAGCACGTCGTGATCGTCGTCCTGGAGCACGATGCGCCCGCCGGGGCGCACGGCGCGCACCATCGCCTTCACCACCGCGAGCGGATCGGGGACGTGCTCCAGCAGGAATCGCGCGTGCGCCAGATCGTAGGCGCCCGGCTCCACCTGCGCGAAGAGCACGTCGGCTTCGCGGAGCTCGAGGAGCCGCTCCTCGCCGGCCGCCCTCGCCTGCCGCATCGCCTCGGCGATCTGCTCGATGCTCCGCTCCAGCCCCACCGCGCGGACGCCCGCCAGGCGAGCCATCGCGCGCGTCAGCTGCGCGAGCCCGCAGCCGAAATCGACGATGCGCTCGCCGCCGCGCAGGCGCAGCTCGTGCAAGGCCGCGTCGTTGAGCAGCTGGTTGAGCTGCGAGAGCCGCGCCTGCTCGTCGGGCGCGGTGCCGTGGATGTAGCGGGATTCGCTCACGAGCGCCTCGCGAGGGCCAGCGCCGCCCAGGGGACCGTCGCGCTGAGGAAGGCCGCGGCCGAGGCGCCCAGCCAGAGGTGGAAGTGAGGCGGGTCCACCTCGAGCAAGACGCGCGCGACCAGCGCCGCGACCAGCAGCGCGCAGGAGGCGACGAGCTGCCAGGGGTGCCCGCGCAGCGGCCCCGGCCGGCCGCCGTGCGACAGGCCCACCTGGGTGGAGACGGCGAGCACCAGTGCGGTGAAGCACCCCAGGAAAACGAGGTGGAGCCCTGCGCGCCGGTACTCGGGCGCGACCGCCACCCACAGGTACCCGGCCGGCAGCATCCACACGGAAAACCGCGCCACGCGCCGGTGCAGGCCGGGCAGGGTCGGCGGCTGCAACGCCTGGAGCGAGCCGATCACCACCGACAGGGTGATCGCGGCGCGCAATGCGTAGGCCATCGGCACCGAGACACGGTGCTCGAGGAAGAAGGTGGCCGCGAACACCGCCGCGAGCAGCGCGTGAAGCGCGTATGCCCAGGCGCGCGGCGGCGTATCCACGGTGGGATCGACTCCGCGGGTGATGGCCGGCAGGAGGAGGCCGCCGATCCCCAGCACCAAGCCGGTGAACAGGCCCTGCAGCAGGAGGCCGCGCCCGACCAGGTGCAACCAGAAGCTTCCAGCATCGAGCGTTGGGCCGAGTCCCGCGAGCAGCGCCCCCGCGGCGCCCATCAGAAGGCCCGCGGCAACCCAGACGAAGCTGGGCGGGATCCGCCGGCTGCCGTGCCCGGCTCGCCGGACGACGAATCCGACCAGCACCGCGATGAGCGCGATCCAGCAGATCTGCGCCAGGAGCCACCGCTCGAACCAGGCGCAGACGACCGAGGCCACCGGCGCGGCCAGCGCCACCGCCATCTGCCACCAGGAGGGCGGCGCGGTCCCGGTGCGGCGCGGGAGGAGGGTGAAGAGGAACCCCACCGCGAAGCAGGTGAGGAACCCTTCCACCTGCGCGACCGGATGGAACGCGGCGCGGTAACCGATCGCTTCGAACATCGGGCGGTACAGCTCGGTCGCGCCGAGGGAGAACAGAAGCCAGGGCAGGACGCCCGCCCAGGCGAGCAGCGCGCCCAGCGGAAAGAGCAGCAGGTACGGCTCGCGCCGCCAGGCCGGCGCGCGTGCGAGCACGTCCGGCGGGGCGGCGACGGGCAGCGGGGCGGCGTCCATTTGGACTACATTCCACAACGTCCGCGGTGTGAAAAGCGTGGCGCCGCCGGATGCGGCGGCGACTGGACTAGACGACCACGGCCAGCTTGGCTCCCGCCTCCACCGCCTGCCCTTCCTGCGCGTGCAACTCGGCGAGGACGCCGGCCTTCGGGCTCTTCAGCTCGTTCTCCATCTTCATCGCCTCGACGACCACGAGACCCTGGCCTTCCTGGACCTGGTCTCCCTGCTTCACCAGCACGCGGACCACCTTGCCGGGCATGGGCGAGTCGACCCGCTGCGGACCCTCGAGGCTGAACTTCCCCGACGCGCGGCGCAGGCGCAGGCGGCGCTCGTCGAGGATCTCCAGCTCGTGGACCTCGTTACCGACCAGCACCGCGACCCGGCCGTCCTTGCCGGGCTCGACCTCGCAGCGCACGCTCCGCCCGTCGACGATGAGGGACATCGCGTGCCCGGCGAGATGCACGGTGTCGACCTCCAGCGCGCGGGCGTTCGCCGCCTGCTGCGTCCCGCCGTGGATCGTCACCCGGTACGTCTGCCCGTGCGGGGTTACCTCGACCAGGCGCTCCACCGCTCCGATGATGGCCTGGTACCTCATCCGTTCCTCCGCAGGGCCTCGAGTCGCCCCGCCCGGGACCAGGCCGATTCACGGGCGGTGGGCTGGGCGGCGGGAGAAAGCGCGGCGCGCTGGTCCTGCTCGAGCTGCCAGATGGCGGCAGCGGCGAGCGCGATCTCCTGCTCGGGCGTCAGCTGCTTCGCCTCGGGCTTGGCTGGCAGCAGCCGGTCCCTGGCTCGCGCGAGGATGCCAGTGTCGTAGTCGCCGCGGCGGAACTCCTCCAGATCGAGGATCGCCTTGAGGTAGCGGGTGTTGGTGGTGATGCCCTTCACCACCGTCTCGGAGAGCGCCCGCCGCAAGCGCGCGATCGCCTGCTCGCGGGTCTGCGCCCAGACGGCGAGCTTGCCGATCATCGGATCGTAGTAGCGCGGCACCTCGGATCCCGACTCCACCCCCCAGTCGTTGCGCACTCCGGGACCTTCAGCCATCCGCACGTCGGTGATCAGCCCGGGGCTGGGCAGGAAGTTCCGCGCCGGGTCCTCCGCGTACAGGCGCGCCTCGATGGCGTGGCCGCGGAGGTTGCGCAGCACGTCCTCCTGTGCCCAGGGCAGCTCCGCTCCCTGCGCCACCTCGATCTGCCAGCGCACCAGGTCGAGCCCGGTGCACCACTCGGTGATCGGGTGCTCGACCTGGAGGCGCGTGTTCATCTCGAGGAAGTAGAAGTGGCGCGTGTCGCCGTCGACCAGGAACTCGCAGGTCCCCGCGCCCTCGTACTTCACCGCCAGCGCGGCGCGCACGGCGACCTCGCCCATCTTCGCGCGCAACTCGGGAGTCACGATCGGCGAGGGCGTCTCCTCGATCACCTTCTGGTGCCGCCGCTGCACGCTGCACTCGCGCTCGCCCAGCCACAGGCAGCTGCCGAGCTGATCGGCGAAGATCTGGATCTCGACGTGCCGCGGGCGCGAGATGGCCTTCTCGAGATAGACGCGGCCGTCGCCGAACGCGGAGAGCGCCTCGCGCCTGGCCGTGGCGAGCGCGGCGTCGAACTCGCGCGGCCCTGCGACCAGCCGCATGCCCTTGCCGCCGCCGCCGGCGGCCGCCTTGAGCATGATCGGGTAGCCGATCTCCTGGGCAAACCGCTTGGCCTGCTCCTCGCCTCCTTCGGCGATCGGCTCCTTGAGGCCCGGCACGATCGGCACTCCGGCCTCGCTGACCTTGCGCCGGGCGCGGGTCTTCTCGCCCATCTCCTCCATCGCCTCCGGGGGCGGGCCGATGAAGGTGAGGCCCGCCTCGCGGCATGCGCGGGCGAACTGCGCGTTCTCGCTGAGGAACCCATAGCCGGGGTGGACGGCGTCCGCCCCGGTCTTGCGGGCGGCGGCGAGCACGTTCTCGATCGACAGGTAGCTCTCGCGCGAGGGTGGCGGCCCCACCCGGATGGCCTCGTCGCAGCTGCGGACGTGCAGCGCGGCGCGGTCGGCGTCGCTGTAGACGGCGACCGTACCGATCCCCATCTCGCGGCAGGTGCGCGCCACCCGGACGGCGATCTCGCCGCGATTGGCGATGAGGACCTTGCGGATGCCCACGCTGCATTCCTCCTGGGGGCGGGGAACTTATCGCGCGGGAGCCGCCGCGGCCAGCGCCGCGTGCCTTCTGAGGAGCACCGCTCCGGCCGCCGCGTCCCCCCCGTCACGGCTCCGTTCCGCCCGCGGCGAGCTGCGGGGGACGGGCCGCGCGGAAGAGGAGAGGATCCGCCGGGCCCTGCGGAAGGTCGAGCTGGTAGTGCAGGTGTGGACCGGTGGAGAGCCCGCTGTTTCCGGAGAGGGCGATGACCTGTCCTTTGGCCACGGCGTCGCCCGGCGCCACCAGCAGGGCGTCGTTGTGGCAGTACACGGTGGAGACTCCGCTGCCGTGGTCCAGCAACACCAGCCGGCCGCTCACGCGATCGTCGCTGGCGCGGCGCACGATGCCTTCGGCTGCCGCGCGGACGGGAGTGCCGACCGAGACCCCCAGGTCGATCCCGGAGTGGAACCGGCGGCCGCCCAGCAGCGGATGCGCGCGCACGCCGAACAGAGAGGTGACCTGCGCCGAGTCGGGCAGGGGCCACGCCAGCGCGTACGCGGTGCCGAGCGTCAGCGCGGCGGCCGCCAGCGCGACCCGGTCGGCGTAGCGCGGCGGGAGCTGGCGCGCGAGCTCCTCGAGGCTGGCCCGGCCCCCACCGGCGCGCTCGCGGGCGAAACGCGCTGCCTCCTCGCCGCAGAAGAGGGACAGCACGGCGGACTCGCGGGATCCCTGCAGCCGGGCCTCCCGGAGGAGCCAGTCGCCCAGCGCGTCCGCGGACAACGACCGCAACCCGGCCCGGGCGAGCACCTGGGCCCGGTCCGCCGGCGAGGTCCTCTCCAGGGCCGACTGCGCGCCGAGGCCCAGCGCTGCTCCCGGCGAGAGCGCCGCGCGCGGAGGAAGCGGTTCGGCGAGCTGGAACGGGCGCGCGCCCGCCCCGTAGTACGAGAGAAGCGCGGGCGTCGCGCTCCGCGCCCCGAACAGGCGCGCGAAGGCGGTGCGCAGCAGCGCGCCCGGCGGGGTGTGGTACCAGGCCGCCCACAGACAGAGGGCGGCCAGCGCCAGGTCGGCGAGGCTGCGCGCGCGCCGCATCACCGCAGGAAGGAGAGGAGGGGCGCGGCGCGGAGCGCGGCGAGCGCCAGCGGCAGGAGCAGCAGCGCGCCGGGGAGCCCCACGGTGAACGCCCGGCCCCGGCGGAGCGGGATCCGATCCGAGCGCGCGTCGGCGCGGACGAGCGCGTGCACGACGGCGCGCCAGGCGATGAAGCCGACCAGGCCGAGCACCGCGGCGAGCGCGCATCCTCGGGCGAGCGCGTCGGCCGCGGAACCCATCGCGCCGCGGAGGCTGAAATGAAGCGTCCCCTCCAGGAGCCGCCCGACCGCGCACGATCCGGCGAGCGCGACCGCGCCCGTCGCCAACGGATGCACGACGCGTAGCGTGGTCGGACGGCCCCACGCCTTGGCGGCGAGCTCGCGGAACCGCTTCACCTCGTCCGCGCGCTCGTCGTAGCCGAGCATGGGCAGGGCGAGCAGCCCGTCGGCCACCAGCTCCCAGAGGAGCGCGACGCCCCGGGCGAAGAAGACGCGCTGCGAAGGGCCGACCAGGTCGACCAGTGGAGCGGTCAGCGTCCATCGCGCGGCGAGCCCGTCGAAGGCAGCGTCGGCGGCGTCGACCATCCCCAGGATCAGCTCGCCCACCACGTCGGCCGCGGTGTGCACGCCCACTGCGACGAGCGCGCAGAGCGCCAGCGGCAGGAAGAACCAGCGCAGCCGATCAGCGAGCCGCGCGGCGGCGTCGAGCGCGCCGGCGGGTGGGGCGGTCCCGGGCATGGGCATCGGCCGATCCTCGCCGCGCGCCGGCCGGGCGCGCAAGACTTCAAATCCGGAACGTGGGTGGGTGCGGCGGCGACATGGTTCAGCCGCTCCCGAGCGCCGGCGCGGTCAGCCGGACTTGTGCGCCACCAGCCTGCGCAAGTTGCGGTTCGCGCGCCGCTCGTCGACCTGGAAACCGGCGCGGCGCACCGCGTCCTCGGTCTCGCGGTTGGGATGGCACCCTCCGGTGATGCGCGTCCAGGCCGGCTGGATGAAGTCCTGCCAGCGCGCCTCCCACCGCCGCTCCGAGCGGACGTGCTCGAGCATGCGCAGCGCTCCCTCATCGCGCAGCACGCGGCGGACCTCGGCGAGCGCCTCACCGGGGTCGGGGACGCTGCAGAGGACGAGGCTGATCGCGACCGTGTCGAAGCTCTTCCCGCGGAACGGCAGGGCCTCAGCCTTTGCGCAGACGAGGGCGACGAGCGGCGCGCGCCGGCGGGCCCGCCGCAGTGAGTCCAGCGAGGGGTCGATCCCCACCAGACGTGCGGCGCGCGGGTATCGCGGGAGGTTGCGGCCCGTCCCGCAGCCGACCTCCAGGGTGAAGCCGCTCGCGCCGGCCGTCAGCCAGGCGCGCAGCTTCCACAGGCCGATGCGGTCGGTCACCGCCATCACCGCGTCATAGAGCAGCGGGATCTGCTCGATTCCGCGCCGCATCTTACAGAGGGATGTTGCCGTGCTTGCGGCGCGGGACGTCGGCGCGCTTGGTGCGCAGCATCTGGAGCGCGCGGCACAGGCGCGGGCGCGTGTCCTCGGGGAGGATGACCTCGTCCACGTAGCCCAGCTCGGCGGCCTTGTAAGGATTCGCGAACGTGTCGCGGTAGCTCTGCGCCAGGTCCTCACGCGTCTTCGCGCCGCTCTCCAGCT
Source organism: Myxococcales bacterium (assembly GCA_035635335.1). GTDB lineage: Bacteria > Myxococcota > Myxococcia > Myxococcales > 40CM-4-68-19 > VBKO01. The sequence continues at coordinate 56,787 of DASQBG010000065.1, forward strand.
CGCGGCGGAAGACGATGCTCACCGCGCCCTCCGGGCCCATCACCGCGATCTCGGCGGTCGGCCAGGCGAGGTTCACGTCGGCGCGGATGTGCTTGGAGGACATCACGTCGTACGCGCCGCCGTATGCCTTCCGCGTGATCACCGTCAGCTTGGGCACCGTGGCCTCGGCGAAGGCGTAGAGGAGCTTCGCGCCGTGGGTGATGATCCCGCCCCACTCCTGCCCGGTCCCCGGCAAGAAGCCCGGCACGTCCACGAAGGTGACCAGCGGGATGTTGAAGGCGTCGCAGGTGCGCACGAACCGCGCCGCCTTCCGCGAGGCGTCGATGTCGAGGACGCCCGCGAGCACCGCCGGCTGGTTGGCGACGATTCCGACGGACTGGCCGCCGAGCCGCGCGAAGCCGGTGACGATGTTGCGCGCGTAGTGCTCGGCCACCTCGAGGAAATGGCGGTCGTCCACCACCGCGCGCACCACCTCCTTGATGTCGTACGGCTTGTTCGGGCTTTCGGGGACGATGGTTTTCAGCGCCTCGTCGCGCCGGTCCGGCGGATCCTGCGTGGGTACCACCGGCGGGCCGTCGAGGTTGTTCGACGGCAGGAAGGAGAGCAGCTCGCGTAGGATGCGGATCGCGCCCGCCTCGTCCTCGGCGGCGAAGTGCGCCACGCCGCTCTTGGTATTGTGGGCCTGCGCGCCGCCCAACTCGTCCTTGGTCACCTCCTCGTGCGTGACCGTCTTGATGACGTCGGGGCCGGTGATGAACATGTAGCTCGTGCCCTTGGTCATGACGATGAAGTCGGTCATGGCGGGCGAGTAGACCGCCCCGCCGGCGCAGGGGCCGAGGATCGCGGAAAGCTGGGGGACCACACCCGACGCCGAGACGTTCCGGTAGAAGATCTCCGCGTAGCCGGCGAGCGATACCACGCCTTCTTGGATGCGAGCGCCGCCGGAGTCGTTGAGGCCGATCACCGGACACCCGGTGGATACCGCCAGGTCCATCACCTTGCAGATCTTCTCCGCGTACGCGCCCGAGAGCGAGCCGCCGAACACCGTGAAGTCCTGCGCGAAGACGAACACCTGCCGGCCTTCCACGGTACCGTAGCCGGTGATCACGCCGTCGCCGAGGATCTTCTTGTCCTGCATCCCGAAGTCGTCGCAGCGGTGCACCTTGAACTTGTCCAGCTCGAGGAAGCTTCCGGGATCGAGCAGCAGCTCGAGGCGCTCGCGCGCGGTGAGCTTTCCCTCCTCGTGCTGCTTCTCCACCCGTTGCGCGCCGCCGCCCAGCTCGGCCTGGGCGTCGAGCGCGGCGAGCTTCTCGCGCGCGCCCAGCCGCTCGCTCCGCTTCGCGGCGGAGGTTCCGCCGGGTGGCTCCGCTGGCGGCGGAGCCTTCGCGTTCTCGTCGGACATCGGGCGCGCACCCTACTGAAGACAGGGGCGCCGCGCCAGTCGCCGCCGGATGGGCGGCGCTGCGTTTTGGAATGGCCAGACGGGCGGAGCGGCGTGGTCGAACGGTGGCCTAACGGAGTGGCCAGCGCAGCTCCACCTCGGCGCCCGCGGGGTGCGGGCGGCCGGTGACGACCACCGGGCCAGAGCTGCGCAACAGGCGCCCCAACGTCAGGCGGCCGGCGTACAGCCCGGCGGCGAGGCCGCCGTGGAGCGCATCGAGCGGGGTGAGCTTCTGCAGCACGGCGTCGGCCACGCCCAGGTCCAGCTGTCCCTCCAGCGCGGAGGTCCCGCCGGATGCGCCGGGGTCCGCGGGAGCGGCGGCGGGGCAGGGCGTGCCGAACCAGGCCGTGGTGGCTTCGGCGCGAACGCAGACCGCCCGGGGCCCCTGTGCGTCCGCGGCGTCTTCCGCCGGGGGAGGCGCGGTGACCGCTTGCAGCCGGAGGGCCCACAGCGCTTCCCGCTCGCTGGAGAGCAGCCGCGCGTCCGCGCCGTCGCTCCGCACCACCACGCGATCGGCCGCGGCGGCGGCGCGCTGGGCGAGCCGGTCCGGCGCCTGGCGCGCGACGGGTGGAAGCAGGGCGCCGAGGTAAGCGCGCGCCGCGAGCACGAGGGCCTCGCGCCCCGAGGGTCCCAGGCCGGCGCGCAGGCAGAGCAGCGATGCGCCCGCGCAGGCGGTGGGTCCGGGCGCGGCGCCGGCGAGGAGCGGCTCCGGCGCGAGCAGAAGCCCTCGCGCCACCAGGCCCCGCGCCGACCCCTCGAGCGAGAGCACGGCGGCGCGGAGCGGATCGGCGCCGCGCGTAACCACCGCGGCCGGCTCGGTGAGCCGCGCGATCGCGGAGGCGAGAAGGCGGTCGGACGAGAGCGGCGCGGCGGCGCGCGTGCCCGCCTGCGCCAGCATTGCCAGGAGGGCGATCGCGTGCGGCCCCGAAGCAGTGAGCAGCCGCGGCGCGCCCGCGACGCGCGCCACCGCGCCGGCGCGGGTCCGGCGGCCTTCTCCGGCGGCCAGCGCACCTCGCAGCGGGGGCGCACGGACCGGACGCGCGATTCCCGACTCGGCCAGCCAGGCCTGCAGCGCCGCCCGGGCGGCCTTCGCGTCGCGCACGGGCGCGGTCAAGCCGGCGGAGGCGCTCGCCAGCACGACCGCTCGGGGGCCGGACGGGGCGAGGCCCCACGCGAGCGGGTCGCCCAGGAGGTCGGGCCCGACGAGCGCGGCCATGCGAGGTCCGGCAGCCAGCGCCGGCGCTCGCTGCGCCACGCCGTCGAAGAAGGCGCGCAGCCCGGAAGCGCCCTGCGCGCCGTCCAGCAGCAGAGCGGCGTCCGAGCGCGCGGGGACGAACGCAGCCGCCAATCGTGCTCCAGCGTTGCCGGCGGCGGCCGCGCACAAGAGGGCGATCGCGATCACATGCACACCGCCGGGCTCGCGCGTCCCGTCACGCGGGCAGCTGCGTCCCGGCCGCCTTGGCCGCTTCGGCGAGCTCTTGCGCCTTCTCGCGCGCCCGGCGCGCCATCGCCCGGCGCATGTAGCCGTAGCCGAGCACCAGCGCCGCGAACAGGGGGGAGAGCGCGGCGCCGACGGTCCAGCCGGAGTGCTCAGCGAGGAACCCCCACACCGCCGCAGCCGCGGGGCTGAAGAAGTCCCCGTACCAGACCAGCGCCCAGACCGCGCCGCACAGAACGAACGCCAGCACGTTCGCGACCAGGAAGAACAGCACGCCACGCTTGCTCGGCATCGGCAGGACGTACTGCTTTTCGGCCACGGCTTCCTCCGGGGACGCGAGGCTAAGGCCGCGCGCGCCCCGGAGCAAGCCAGGAGTCACTGGCTGCAGTCGTCGGGCAGCGCCGTCGTCTCCGCGGCTGCGGCTGCCCGGAGAGTTGCGGTGGCGAAGGGTTGTACGTCGGAGAATCCGAGCTTCGCCTTCTGCGCCGCGTTGGGCACTTTGCTCACGCCGTTCCGGTCCAGTCGGTACTTGTCGAAGTACTGGGTCTGCGGAAGCATCGGCACGCCCTGGGAATCGAGGTAGGTCTTCAGGCCGGCGTCCTTGAAGGGAAAGGGCAAGCCCGTGAAGAAGGGGTTGAACAGGCCGTCCCAGTGGTTGGGGATGTAGAAGCGCGGCCGCAGGACGGGAACCACCAGCTGCGCCACTGCCGAGCCGCCCGTACCGATCCAGAGGTCGACGCTGGTCAGGCCCGCATCCGCCATGGCGCGTCGGAGGTTGTCCAGCGGCGCCCCGTAGTTCACGCCGTCGACCACGATGTCCTGGGTCAAGTCGACCGCGCTCGCGGAATTGTTCACGAAGAAGCTCAGCCGGCTGCCGTGCTCGCCGTCCACCGTGAACAGGTACATCCTGCCGCCGCCGCCGTTGGGGAAGTCCTCGGCGACTCCGCCGCGCAAGCCGCCGGTCACGGGATCGGGAATCGGGGCCGCGTGGAGCTCGATCGGGTCGTGCTGCTCCGGATTCACGGCATGGTTCCCGCTGTGGTTCCAGCGCACTACCCGGAGCGTCACGCCGTGACCGAGGCGAAGCCGCTCTCCGCCGGCCACCACGTGGCATTGCGACGCCGGCAGCCCCTCGGCCTGAGCCTGCAGGCAGGTGGTGATGCTTCCGATGATGGGCGCGTTGGTCAGGGCCGACCAGGTCGCCGTGTCGAAAGTGTGATCGAAGTGGCTGTGGCCCGCGAGGACGTAGTCGAGCTTTCCGCGCGCATCGAGGGCGTAGCGCACGCGGAGCACGGTGGGCAGGTCGACGCCGAACGGCCCCAGGGTGTTCTTGAATCCACCGCCTCCACCGAAGAAGAAAGGCGGTCCGGGGAGGCGCGTGAAATAGCCGTCCATCATGAACCGCAGGCCGCCGACCTTGAAGTACCAGTTGGCGATCGACATCCAGGTCAGCTCGATCCCGTCGCCGCGGTCGTCGTCGTCGTCTCGCGCGTCGGCGCGTGCGGGGACCGCGATGGACAGCAGCACGAGCGACAGCAGGACGCGGACATGCTTCGCAGCAGCATGCATGTTGTTCTCTCCTTGAGGCGGCAGAAAATCCGGCGCACCTTGGGATCCTGACCGGATCGAGGGTCAAGCCGCGCCGCGTCTCACCACTACAGTGCCGCACAGCTTGTCGTGCAGGGTCTGGCCGCGCGGGTCGACGAGCGCGAGGGCGAACCCGGACAGCCCCAGCGCGGCCGAGGGGATGGCCAGGGCGGCCCGCGCGAGCGCCTCGCCGACGGTGAGCGTCCCGCCCCGCTGCGACTCGACGCGGAGGCCGGCCAGCGCGAGCCCCGGCGTGCGCCCGCCGAGCGCGGTGAAGAGCCACGAGTAGGCGACCGCGAGCAGGACGCAGAGCGCGCCCCAGAGCGCGGGCAGGCGAGGTCCGCGGAGCAGGAGATCCAGTCCCTGACCCCCGGAACCCGGCACGCCGCGGAGCAGCGCCGTCGCGACGGCGAGGTGGAGCGAGGCGCAGGCGAGGACGACGGCCAGGTCGACGGACCAGGCCAGGATCTGCGCCGAGGTCGCGGGACGGGCGGAGGTCGCGGGACGGGCGGGGGTCGAGATGGGGGCTGCGGTCGCAATCGAGGCCGCGGTGGCGGTCGCGGTCGACGTCGGGCTCGAGATGGCCGGCGACGGCTCGTCGCCGGGGTCGTCCGCCTGCGGCAACGGCGTCCAGATCGGCCTGGCCGTCGCGGGCACCTGGAAGCGGTCGGTCGGCGGCGGCGGCGGATGCTCGGGCGCGGCGTCCTGCCAGGCGATGCCGCCCTGCTGGTCGCCGGCGAGTTGCACGGACGGCGGCGCCGGGGGGTCGGACTCGATGGAGAAGGCCGGGCCCGGCTCGCGCGGATTGAGCGCGAAGCAGCGCAGGCAGCGGTCGGCGAGCGGCGGCAGAGGGTGCGAACAGCGCTGGCAGAGCATGTGGCGAAACGTACGGGGAGCGCGGGTCAGGTCAACAATTCTGCCGCCTTGTCGCAGCGGTCCGGAAGCGTTATTCACCCGCGCGCCACGGAGGCTCGAGCATGGCCACCCGCATCGAGAAGGATTCTTTTGGCCCCATCGAGGTCCCGGCCGACCGGCTGTGGGGCGCCCAGACGCAGCGGTCGCTGATGAACTTCAAGATCGGCACCGAGAAGATGCCTGCGCAGCTGATCAAGGCGCTCGCCCAGGTGAAGCGCGCCGCTGCGCAGGTCAACCTCGAGCTGAAGTTGCTCGACCCGAAGAAGGCGAAGGCCATCATCGAGGCGGCCGACGAGGTCATCGCGGGCAAGCACGACGGCGAATTCCCGCTGGCCGTCTGGCAGACCGGGAGCGGGACGCAGACCAACATGAACATGAACGAGGTGCTCGCGAACCGGGCGAGCGAGATCCTGGGAGGTCCGCGCGGCGAGGGGCGCCTGGTCCACCCCAACGACGACGTGAACAACGGCCAGTCGTCCAACGACGTCTTCCCCACCGCGATGCACGTCGCGGCGGTACCCGCCGTGGTGGATCAGCTCATCCCTTCGCTGAGCCTCCTGCGCGACACGTTGTCGCGCAAGAGCGAGCAGTTCCGAGAAGTGGTCAAGATCGGCCGCACCCACCTGCAGGACGCCACGCCGCTGACGCTCGGGCAGGAGATGTCCGGGTGGGTGGCGCAGCTCGACCACGGCATCCGCCATGTCGAGAGCGCGCTGCCCCACCTGCGGGAGCTGGCGCTGGGCGGCACCGCGGTGGGCACCGGGCTCAACGCGCACCCGGAGTTCGCCGACCGCGTCGCCCGGGAGCTGTCGCGTCTGACCGGGCACCCCTTCACCAGCGCGCCCAACAAGTTCGAGGCGCTCGCCTCGCATGATGCGCTGGTGTTCGCGCACGGAGGCCTCAAGACGCTCGCCGCCTCGCTGATGAAGATCGCGAACGACGTCCGGTGGCTTTCGTCGGGCCCGCGCTGCGGGATCGGCGAGCTGCGCATTCCGGAGAACGAGCCGGGCAGCTCGATCATGCCCGGCAAGGTGAACCCGACCCAGAGCGAGGCGATGACCATGGTCTGCTGCCAGGTCTTCGGCAACGACGTGGCGGTGAACTTCGGCGGGGCCTCGGGGAACTTCGAGCTGAACGTCTACAAGCCGCTGGTGATCAACGCCTTCCTGCAGTCGGCGCGGCTCCTGGCCGACGCCTCGCGCAGCTTCAACGACAACTGCGCGGCGGGCATCGAGCCGGACCGCGCGCGCATCGACAAGCTCTTGCGCGAGTCGCTGATGCTGGTGACGGCGCTGAATCCGCACATCGGCTACGACAAGGCGGCGAAGATCGCGAAGACGGCGCACAAGGAAGGCACCACCCTGCGCGAGGCGGCGGTCAAGCTGGGGTTCCTCACTGGCGAGCAGTTCGATCAGTGGGTCCGCCCCGAGGACATGACCGGTCCGAAAGCGAAGTGAGCCTGAAGATCACCACCTGGAACGTGAACGGCATCCGCGCCCGGGCGGGAGAAGTGCTCGAGTGGGTGCAGCGCGAGAAGCCCGACGTCCTCTGCCTTCAAGAAATCAAGGCGGCGCCCGACAAGGTGCCTCAGGAGATCTGCTCGCTCGCGGGCTACTGGTGTTACTGGCACGGGCACAAAGGGTACTCGGGCGTCGGCCTTCATCTGCGGCGCGACGCCTTTCCCGAAAAGCCCGAGTTCGCCCACCCCGAGTTCGATCACGAAACGCGCATCGTGACCGCCCGCGCCGGCCGGTTGCTCTTCGCGTCCGCGTACGTCCCGAACGGCGGCAAGGATTATCCGGCGAAGGTGCGGTTCCTGGAGGGGATGGATCGCTGGGCGGCGGCTACACTCACCGCGGGGAGCACGCTGGTGCTGTGCGGCGACCTGAACGTGGCGCGCGAGCCGCGCGACGTGCACCCCAAGTTACGCAACCCGGAGCAGATCGGGCAGACGCCCGCCGAGCAGGCCATGCTGGAGAAGATCATCGCGCACGGGTTGACGGACCTCTCGCGCAAGTTCCACCCCGACGACGACCGGCTCTTCACCTGGTGGGCGCCCTGGCGGCAGATGCGCGAGCGCAACATCGGGTGGCGACTCGACTACGTGCTCGCAAGCGCGCCGCTTGCCGAGAAGGCCGTTTCCACCGAGAGCCCGCGCGAGTTCGGCACCAGCGACCACGCGCCGGTCACCGCGGTGTTCGACGTGCCGCTCGAGCGCGCGAAAGTGCCCGACGAGCCGCAGCCCGCTCCGCCCGGTCAGATCCCGCTCTTCTGACTTAGCCGCGTCACGGGTTGAGCAGCTGCACCGACCAGGGCGCGCCCGGCTTCTCGCGCGTGTACAGCTCCCGCTCGTGCAGCCGGTTCGGGCGGTTCCTCCAGAACTCGATCGACAGCGGCTTCACGCGCAGCCCGGACCAGTGCGGGGGCCGCGGGACCGGCATCCCCTCGAACTTCTCGGTGACCTCGGCGAGCTTCGCCTCCAGCTCTGCACGCGATCCGATCGGCCGGCTCTGCGCGGATGCCCAGGCCCCGAGCTGGCTGCCGCGGGCGCGCGTCGCGAAGTAGGCGTCGGCCTCGTCGTCGCCGACGCGCTCGGCCCGGCCCTCGAAGCGGACCTGCGACTCGAGCGGCCCCCACCAGAAGAGCAGGGCCACGTCGGGGCGCGCCAGCGCCTCGCGGCCCTTGCGCGAGTCGAGGTTCGTGTAGAAGACCAGGCCGTCCTCGTCCGCGTCCTTGAGCAGCACCACCCGCGCGGAGGGATGCCCCCCGGCGCTCACGGTTGCGAGCGTCATCGCGGTGGGCTCGACGATCTGCGGGGTCGCCTTGGCGCGTTCGAGCAGGGCGAGGAACCGCTGGAGGGGATCGTCCTGCGCGGGCCGGCGGATTTCCATGGCGGCGGATGTGTACCCCACGTGCTATGCAGCCGCCATGGATCGCTGGCTCGCGCGGCTGGAGCGCAGGTTCGGCCGGTACGCGCCCTCGAACCTCACCTTCTGGATCGTCGCCCTGCAGGGCTTCACCTTCGCCATCCTGTTCGTGAAGCCCGCCTCGCTCCAGCTGCTCATCCTGGACCCGTCGGCTGTCGCACGGGGCGAGGTCTGGAGGCTCGTCACCTTCCTCTTCCTTCCCTGGGGACCGGCCAACGGACCCTGGGCCATCTTCACCATCTTCGCGCTGCTCTTCCTCTACACCATCGGGACGTCCCTGGAGGCGGAGTGGGGCGCGTTCCGCTTCGACCTCTACTACTTCATCGGCGCGGTCGGGACGATCGCCAGCTCGCTGCTCATCGGCCCGGTCACCAACGAGTACCTGAACCTCTCGCTGCTGCTCGCCTTCGCCACCCTCTTCCCCGACTACGAGGTCCTGCTGCTCATCCTGCCGCTCAAGGTGAAGTGGCTCGGCTTCCTCTCCGGCGCATTCCTGGCCTGGTCGTTCGTGGGCGGTCCGGCGCGGGTCAAGGCGGGGATCGTGGCGGCCATCCTCAACTACCTCCTCTTCTTCGCGCGGCCGCTCTTCGAGCGGGTCCGCGGCCGCGCCGCCCAGGGCGCGCGCCAGCGGCGGCTGGCCGGTTTCACACCCGATCCTCCGCGCAAGGCACGCGTATGCGCGAAATGCGGGCGCAGCGAGAAGGACGACCCCACCCTCGAGTTCCGCGTCTGCGATTGCCAGGAGAAGTGCCACGGCCGGCTGACCGATTACTGCATCGAGCACGCGCGGGCGCACTGACATGCGCCCGCGCCCCGTTGGAGGGACCTGCGGTCCCCTCGTCGGGCAAAGCCCGACGAGCCTCCCCCCGCTTACGCGCGGATTCCCGCGCGCGCCGACCGTCGGTCGGCGGAAGGCAGCTTGCCGGTCAGCCGAGCTCGCCGGCGAGGTGTTGCACGATGGCGAGGGCAGCGAGGCCCGCGGTCTCGGTGCGGAGCACCAGGCGGCCCAGCGCCACCGGCGCGAATCCGGCAGCCGCCGCCTCGGCCCGCTCGGCCGGCGTGAAGCCGCCCTCGGGGCCGATGACGATCAGGAGCCGCGAAGCGCCGCGCGCGGCCTGGGAGAGGCGCACCGAGCGCTCCTCGGGGTCGAGGAGCAGGCCGCGCCGTCCTGGCTCGGCGCGGAGCAGGTCCGCCAGATCCGCGAGCGTGCAGGGCACGTCGACGGCGGGCACGTCGTCCCGGCCGCACTGGCGGGCGGCTTCCTGGGCGATGCGCCGCAGCCGCGCCGCGCGGCGCTCCGCGCGATCCTCGTCGAGGCGCACCACCGACCTCTCCGCCGCCAGCGGCAGGATGCGGGTGGCGCCCAGCTCGGTCGCCTTCTGCACCACCAGGTCCAGCTTCTCGCCTTTGGCCAGCGCCTGCGCGAGCCACACGTCGGCCGCGCCCCGTTCCGGCTCCGCGCGCGGCCCCAGCCGGAGGACGCCCGGCGATTCGATGCGCGCCGGCCAGCGCGCGCCGCGTCCGTCGAATACCTCCAGCTGCGCGCCGGGTCCCAGCCGGAGCACCAGCTCCAGATGGCGGGACTGCAAAAGGTCGAGCCGCACCAGCTCGGCGATCTGCTCCGGCGGCACGAACAAGCGGTGCAAGCTATCCTCGGGCGAGCTCGACGCGGACCCAGCCGTCGCGCTCGGTCCGGCCGGCGGGAACGAGCTCCTGCGCGGCGTAGGCGGCTTCCGCCTCGGCGGCTTGCGGCGGCAGGAGCCCGGAGAGCACCAGCCGCCCGCCGCGGGCCACCTTTCGCGCGATCGCAGGTGCCAGCTCGACCAATGTGTTGAGCAGGATGTTCGCCACGACGAGGCCATACGGCGCCGCCGGCAGCTCGTCGGGATCGGCCAGCGCCCACGAGATCCGATCGGGCGCGATCCCGTTCAGCTCCGCCCCGCGCCGCGCGGCCTCCAGCGCCACGGGATCGTTCTCCGTGCCGCACACGCGCCCCGCCCCCAGCTTCACGGCCAGAAGCGCGATCACGCCGCTCCCGGTGCCGACGTCGAGCACGTCTACAGCTGATGGGACACCATGGGAATGGTGTCCTCTCTGGCAGAACTCCGCGAGCAGCTCGTCCACCCGCTCCAGGCACAGCGCGGTGGTGGGGTGGCTGCCGGTGCCGAACGCCATGCCCGGATCGATGAGCACCCGCGCCTCGCCGGGCGCCGTGGGCGCGTCCTCCCACGGGGGCTGCACCCACGAGCGCGGCCCGACGCGCAGAGGGCGGTGGTGCTTGCGCCAGGCGACGCTCCAGTCCTCCTCGGCTACCTCGAGCGGCACCTCGGCCCGTCCCAGATCCCGGGCGGAATCCACCGCGGCCTCGCGCCCGGTGAAGTGCGCGATGCACCGCCCCGCGCCGGGCGGCAGCGGCGGCGTGCCGGGCATCAGCTGCTGCTCCGGCTCCTGCAGCTCCACCCCGAGCGCGCCGTGCTCGAACAGCCGCGCCGCGAGCACCTCCAGCTCGCCCGCGGGCGCGGTGAGGACGAGCGCCCAGCTCACGCCAGCTCCGGCGGCACCGCTCCCTCGGGCGCGACCAGCGCCAGCACCTCGGCCCGCGGATCCAGCACGCGCTGCGCGGCGGCCAGGACGTCCGCCGCTCCCACGGCGGCGACGCGCTCCGCGTAGCGCGAGGAGGCGTCGGCGCCCAGGCCGTAGCACTCGTCGAAAGCATAGATGGCCGCGCGGGCCGAGTTGCGCTGCAGGCCGATGGCGTGCGTTCCAATCAGGTGCGAGCGGGCCCGATCCAGCTCGGCGGCGGAAGGCGGCGACTCGCGGCACCGGAGCAGCTCGGCGCGGATCCCCTCCAGGGCCTCGCCCACCTTGCCCGGTCCGCAGCCGATGTAGACGGCGAAATACCCGGGATCGACGCCCTCGACGGAGAAGCTGGTCACGCTATAGGCGAGGCTCCGCTTGTCGCGCAACTCGAGGAAGAGCCGCCCTCCCTGGCCGGCCAGGATCGCGCTCAGCAGCTCCAGCTCCCAGCGAAGCGGATCGCTCAGCCGCGCCCCGGGAAAGCCGATGACGAGGTGCGCCTGCGCCTTGTCCAGCTTCCGCACGGCGGCGCGGGGCGCCGAGATCGGCTCCTCCTGGGGCGGGGCGATGCGCGGGGCCGGCGGGTGGGGCAGCCGGCCCAGCCGCTCGCGGATCAGCCGCGACACGCGGTCCGGATCCACGTCCCCCACCACCGAGAGCGTGGCCTGGCCGATCGGGTAGCGCTGCGAGCGGTAACTCTCGAGCCCGGCGGGAGTCATCGTCGCGACGGACCCCGCGGTGCCCAGCGTGTCGAGGCGATAAGGATGGCGCCGGTACATCGTCTCGGCGAAGAGCAGGAACGCGACGCCGGCCGGGTTGTCCTCGCGCGCGTGCAGCTCGTCGAGCTGCAAGGTGCGCTCGCGCGCCACCTCCTCCTCGCGGAAGGAGGGTTCGGCCAGCGCCTCCACGAACAGGTCCAGTCCCTCCTCCAGGTGCCGGGAGAGCAGCTCGGCGCGCAGGCCGAACGAGTTCCGTCCCGAATTGCCGCCCAAGGACCCGCCCATCGCCTCCATCTCGCGCACGATCTGCTCGGCGCCGCGCTTCAGCGTGCCCTTGGAGGCGAGGCGGGCGATCATCATGTTGATTCCCGCGTTCTCGTCCGACTCCGCGCGCAGCCCCCCGGACCAGACCGCGCGCAGGGCGACGAGCGGCACCGCGCGCTCTTCCTTGACCAGCAGCACGCCGCCGCCGGGCAGCTCCTCGCGGCGGAGCGGTCCGGTGCGCGGCTCGGCGAAGCGCACCGGCGGCCGCGCGGAGGGGGCGGCGCCCGAGGCGGGGTGGCGCCGGGTCTTGCCCGCCTCGTCCGCCGCCTCCTGCACGATCTGCAGGAGCTCGCGGTCGTCCGCCGCGCCGGGCGACTCCGGCAAGAGCGCGCAGAGCACGGTCGACTCGGGCCGCAGGTGGCGCTCGGCGGCCTCGAGCAGCGCGCCCGGCGTGAGGCGCGCCACGCGCGCCAGGTACTCGGCCTCGAACTCCAGACCGCCGGCGCTCGCCTCGTAGAAGCCGAGCTTGCGCGCCTGGCCCTGCACCGTCTCGCGCTGGTAGACCGCGTCGCTCTCGATCAGCCGGCAGGCGTTGCCCAGCTCCTCCAGCGTCACCTCCTCGGTGCGCAGCCGGTACGTCTGCCGGAGCGCCTCGCGCACGGCTTCCCGCAGCTGCGCGGGCTGGAGCGTGAGACCCACGATGGTGAGACCGGGGTCGACCGGGGTGTAGCAGCTCGCTTGCGCCTCGGTGCAGAGCAGGCGATCCCGCTTGAGGGCGCGGAACAGGCGCGACGCCTCGCCGTGCCCCAGCACCAGGGAGAGCGCGTCGAGGGCCGCCACGTCCTCGCCGCGCAAGGCGGGCGCGGGCCAGGCGAGCGAGACATAGCCCTCCTTCAGGACGTCGCTCCGGACCCGGACCACCGGCTCTTCGCGCGGCGGCTCGGCGGGGCGCGGCGCGGCGGGCGGAAGCTCCAGGCGGGGCCAGGCGAACAGCTTTTGCGCAAGCTCCAGCACCTGCGCCTCGCGGAAGTCTCCTACCGCCACCAGCACGCAGTTCTCCGGCTGGTACCAGCGCCCGTAGAAGCGGAGGATCCCCTCGCGGCTGAAGCTGCGGACGCTCTCCTCGGTGCCGATCACCGGTCGGCCGTACGGGTGGCGAGTGAACGCGGTGGCGAACAGCTCCTTGGAGAGCTTGCGGGTGGGCGAATCGAGGCTGCGCTTGATCTCCTCGCAGACCACCTCGATCTCCCGCCGCAGCTCGTCGGGATCGAAGGCTGCCGAGGTGATCGCGTCGGCGAGGACGTCCATCCCTTGGGCGAGGAACTGGCTCGCGACCACCACGTGGTAGACGGTCTGATCGAAGCTGGTCCAGGCGTTGATCTCGCCCCCGCAGCCCTCGATGGCGCGAGCGATCTCGCCTGGGCCGCGCCGCGCGGTTCCCTTGAACAGCATGTGCTCGTGCAGGTGCGCCAGGCCCGCCTCGCCCGGCAGCTCGTCGGCGCTGCCCACGCGCACCCACACCTGGAGCGCCGTGACCGGGGCGGCGTGGTTCTCCTCGACCAGGACGGTCAGTCCGTTGGGCAGGCGGTAGCGCAAGGTTTCGTCTCCGAGGAGTGCAGCAAAACAGGCAGGACGGGCGAGGTCACCTGCCCGCCAGCAGGGTAGCAGGGTCGGGCGCTGGCCGCCGCCTGTTCGCAGGGTTCCGTCAGGGAGCGTGCAGCGGCAGGGCGATGGCGCGCGCCAGCTCGGCGGGTGCCTCGAGATGCGGCAAGTGGCCGGCGCGGGGGAGCATCACGAGCTCCGCCCGCGGCAGGTGGTTGCGGAAGAACGGCAAGGTCCCCGCGGGGAGCAGGCGATCGCGCTCGCCCCAGACGATCCGCGCCGGCATGCGCAGCGAGGCGAGCTCGGCGTCGCGCAGGAAATCCTCGGCGGCGACCGCGGCGAGAAAGGCGCGGGTGGTCGGCGCGGACATGGCGCGGGCGATCTCCCCCGGGAAAAGCCGCAGCGCGATCGGTGCCTGGTGGAAGGCGCGCTCGACGTATGCGCGCGCGTCGGCGCTGTCGAGCAGCTCGCGGAAGCCCGCCCACTGCGCCGCCGGCAGCACCGCGCCCGCCGGGTTGACCAGGACCAGGCCGCTTGCCGAGGTGCCGGGCAGGAGGGCCAGGCGCGCGGCGAGCCATCCGCCGAGCGAGTGTCCGACCAGCACGGGCGCGCGCAGTCCTTCGGCGTACCGCGCGAGGGGCTCGAGGAGTGTGCGGAGCCGGAAATCGGGGGGCTCCGCGGAGAGTCCGTGCCCGGGGAGGTCCACGATGTGGACCCGGTGCTTGCGGGAGAGGGGCCCCAGCACCCGGGCCCATCCGGCGATCGAGTCGCCGAGGCCGTGCAGGACGAGCAGCTCCGGCGCTTCGGCGGGGCCACGCACCGCGTACCGGAGCCCGTGCAAGAAGCCCACCCGCGCGCCGCGCTCCGCGAGCTTGCGCAGCGCCACGAGCGCCAGGCCGGAAAGGAAACCGCCAGACGGCATCGGGAGACGTCCGCGCTCCGGAATGCGCGACGCAGGCCGATCGGCGACCGCTAGATGTCCTCCGGCCGCAGCGTGCTGCGGCCGTTGGCCGTGCAGCGGGCGATGGCCTTGTCGATGGTCTGGTGGACGTGCTCGGAGAGCGCGTTGATGAACTCGTCGGAAACGCGCTTCTCCCGCGCACGGATCGCCTCGCGCACCTTGCTCTGCACGATGAGGAGCCCGCCTTCCTTCTTCTCGCCCTCGCCCGACTCGGCCATTCCGCACCTCCTGCAAGCCTGGACGTTGCGTGCGCCCGTAAAACACATCCCATCCGCGGTTTCAATCGTGACCGACGTCACCGACCGAGGAACCGGACCGCTTCCTCGAGGTCCGCGGGGGCGGGCGCGCGCAGCGACAGCTCGTGCCCTTCGGGGTGGCGGAGGCGCAGGCCGAGCGCGTGCAGCAGGGGACGGGACAACTCCAGCCTGCGCCCGTCCGGCCGCGCGAGCGAGCGCGGCCCGCCGTATCGCGCATCGCCGGCCAGCGGCAGTCCGAGCGCGGCGAGGTGGACGCGCACTTGATGCGTACGGCCGGTCTCGGGGAAGGCGGCGATCAGCGCGGCCCCTGGGAGCCTGCGCAGGACGCGGAAACGGGTGCGCGCCGGCTCGCCGCGCGAGTCGGGACGCCGCTTTCCGGGTACGGCGGGATCCGCCCCGAGCGCCAGGTCGCTGGCAAGCTCGTCGGCGGACGGCTCGCCGGCACAGAGCGCCAGGTACTCCTTTGTGGCGCGTGCCTCGCGGAACTCGGCGAGCAGCGCCGCCTGCGCGGCCCTGGTGCGCGCGAGGACCGTGACGCCGGTCGTCCCGCGATCGAGCCGGTGGACGAGGAGAGCGGCGTCCGGCTCGCCGCGTTCGCGGAGGAGCCGGGAGCACAGGTCGGGCAGAGCGGGTCCGCCGCCGCGCCCTTCCTGCGCGAGCACCCCGGCCGGCTTGTCCACCGCGAGGACCAGGCGATCGAGGTGGAGGATCCGCGGCAGCTCCGCGGGCGCCGGCTCGCGCAGCTCCACCTCGACCCGATCTCCCTCGCGCACCACCGCGTCCGGATCGCGGATGCGACGGCCGCGCAGGAAGGCTCCGCCCCGCAGGATGGCGGCGCGCGCGAGCTCCTGCGTCACCCCTCCCCGCGCCTCCACGAAGCGCACGAGCGGCGCGCCGGCGTCCGCCCCGATCGCGAACAGGCGCAAGCGCGCGGGAGGCCGCCCCAACCGCTTCAGCCCTTCTCCACCACGCGGACCGGAAAGCGCGAAAGGGCTGAGCACACCATGCCGCCAGCGCCGGCGACGAGGTCGTGGAAGATGGCGCGCGGCGCCAACGCCACCGCGCCGGTGGCCAGCGGGATGCGCAGCTCGTTGCCCACGGCGGCGGTCTCCAGCACCAGCTCGCCCTCGCCCTGGACGCACACGAACGCCCGATCGGAGTCGGCGATCTTCCTCCAGCCGGTCCGCTGGCCCGGTTTCAGGTAGACGGCGTCGACCAGCAGCTGGTCGGTCTTGACCACGTGCAGGGTGTTGGGCTTGTCGTCGGAGAATCGGGCGTCGCTGATCAAGTTCACGCTCTGCACGGCGGTGCCTCCGGGGCGCGCCCGTGTACACCCGAAATCGCGCGCCGGGAAGGGCGGCGCGCCCCGGGCCGCGGAGCCGCTCAGAACTGCGCGGGCGTGGGAGTGGCGGACTTCTGGTAGAGGAACTTCGTCACGCCCCAGCCGACGGCGATGAGCACCATCAGGATGACCCAGTTCAGGTCGGACCCGTACAGGGTCGGGAAGTGGTTCGACACCATCATGAACATCAGCGGCATGCTCATGTAGGTGTTGTGCTTGGAGCGCAGGCCGGCGAGCGCGGCGACCGACGGGTCCGGCGCCGGGGCGGTTCCTTTCACGCCGGCGATGATCTTGCGCTGATTCGGCCAGATCCGCATCCAGACGTTCGCGGCCATGATGGTGCCGAACAGGGCGCCCACGTGGATGTACATCGCGCGGCCCGACATGAAGAGCGTCAGCACGTAGGCAAACACCGCCGTCAGCACGAACGAGATCGCCGCGCCCGCCTTCTCGTTCTTGACGGCCTTCCAGAGCCCGTCGTAGACGACGAAGCCGACGATGATCAGCACGAGGCCGATGCCGCCCGCCGCGTGCGGGCCCATCTTCTTGTCGGGATCGACCATCGCCCCGCCGAACCAGTAGACGAGGAACAGCAGCAGGATCCCGGTGATCCAGGTGTACGCCGCCCCCCAGCGGAACCAGTAGAGCGCCCGCGGCAAGAGCTCGGGGAGCACCTTCTTGCGGGAGTCCGGGTCGTAGGTCTTGGCGAGCTGCGCGTTCACGAAGTTGAAGAACCACAAGTGCCCGATCCACATCACGCCGGCGGCCAGATGCGCCCAGCGGAAGATGACGTTCAGCCACTCGTTCATGGAGTCTCCGGGTTGGTGCGAAAACGACGGCGCGCACCTTACCGTCTGCGGATCGATCCGTCGAGAGAAGGAAGGCCCGCCGGCCGGCGGCTCCGCTCCCGCGCTCCGGCGGCGGTGGTCCGGCCCGGTGCTACCCGCCTGAAGATAGATCGAGACTGCGCTGCTCCCCGTCGCCCACCCTGACGGTCTGCTCGACGTTGCGAGGAGCAAGGGAGAGGCCGAGCAAACGGCGCATGCCGCGCATGGTATCCACTTGCGGCCATGACGTTGCGCGAGCTGGCCGATCTGCGGCAGGACGCCGTGGAGATGTGCAAAGGCCTCGCGCGCATCGAGCTGGCCGTCGCGCGCGGCACGCCCTTCCCTCTGACGCTTCGACAGATCTCGTCCACGCACCGGCTGGCGTGCTCGCGAGACGGGCTGGCCCAGGCGCGCGAGGCGCTCGCGGCGGCGAGCGGGCCGGGACGCGTCGCGCGGCTCGCGTCGTTGCGCGACTTCCTCGTCCGCGCGCGGGTGCTGGAGCTGGAGCCGGGCGCCGCGCAGGAGGCGCTGGAGCTGCCGCGGCGGCCCTCGGTGCGCCTGCTGGGAGATCCGGGGCTGCACGGCGCGCTGCCGCCGGTCGCCGTGGAGAGGGACCTGCCGTTCGTGCGCGGGCGGGAGCAGCGCGCGGGAATGGAGAGCGCTCTGGCCGCCGCCGAGCGGAGCGCGGTCGGGGTCCGAACCGCCGTGTGGGAGGCGGCGCAAGAGGCGCTTTCGGAGCTGGAGCGCGGCGAGCCGGCCAAAGCTGCGCTCGCGTTGCACGAACGCGGCTGGGCCCCGCTCCGGCGCACGTCGGAGCCGCCGCCGGCCGCCCCGGCCACGCCGCCGCCTCCTGCGCCGGAATCGTCGCTCCTGCGCGTCGCGCCGCCGCTTGCTCCCGAGCAGGATGCGCTGACCGAGGCCTCCGACAGGTTCCTGCGCGACACCGACGCGCTCGCGCGCGATCTCGGCGGATGGCTGCTCGAGCGCCACACCGGCGCGCGCGCCGCCCCCGGCGGCGCCGAGCGGCACGACCTGCTGCGCTTCCTGCACGCGCCCCTGTTCGCGGGCGCCTTCCCCCGGGGCGAGCTGGTCCGCAGCGTGCGGCGATGGGCCGCGATGCTCGGCCTCGACTTGACCGCGGGCGGCACCATCTCGCTCGAGGAGGAGGAGCGTCCACTGCAGCCCGCCGGATCGCGCGCTGTCGCGGTCGACCCGCCGCACGAGGTTCGCATCGTGCTTCGCCCGGCCGAGGGCCCGCGCGCCCTCGCCGGGCTGCTCGCCGCGATCGGACGCGGCCAGCTGCGCGCCGGTCCGCCGCCGGATGCGCCCCCCGAGGACCTGTGGCTCGGCGATGCGGGACTCGAGCCCGCTTGCGGCGCGCTCCTCGAAGGATTCCTGCTCGACGGGGCCTGGCTGCGCCGCTGCGCGCGGGCCGATCTGCCGCGCGACGACGAGCGGGCGCTCGGGCTCGCCGCGCTCCTCGATGCGCGGCTCGACGCGGCCCGCTCGCTGGGCTCGCTGCAGGCGCTGCGGGACGGACTCGGCGCTGGCGCGGAGCAGGCCTACCGTGAGCTGCACGTCCGCGCCGCGCTGAGCGAGATCCCCGCGGCGCTGGCCCCGCGCGAGCTGGATCCATGGCTCGGGCCCTGGGCCGCACTGCGCGGCCGCGCGCTGGCCGCGCACCTGCGCGACTTCCTGCGCGAGCGCTTCGACGAGGATTTCTGGCGCAATCCCCGCGCGCTGCCGGCCCTGCAGGGTCTCTGGTCGCGCGGCGGCCGGCCGACGGTTGCGGAGCTGTGGGCGGAGACCGGCGGTGAACCCTCGCTGGGCGCGCTCACGGCCGAGCTGTCTCGCGCCTGCGCGTGAACGATCGGCTCAGCGCGCGGGAGGTGTGGCGACTGGCCAGCGCCAGCCCCACAGCCGGCTGAAGTGCCACCACTCGCTCGGATTCACGCGGAAGCCGGCGGCGTGCATGGCGGCGCGGAGCGCCTCGCGGTGGGCCCTGGCGGGCCCCTCGGGAAGGGGCGCGTCGGCCGCGGCCTCCGGGCCGAAGGCGTCGAAGCCGGTGGGCATCTCCACGGGCTGGGCGGCGAGGTCCGCGAGCGCCACGTCGACGGCGACGCCGCGCTCGTGCAGGCTCCCGCGCCGCGGGTCGGCCACCGATCCGGGATGAGGGTGCGCCTTCCAGAGCGCCCTCTGCGCCCGCGGCCCACGCCAGCAGTCGTAGGCGACGATCCGGAACCCCTGCGCTCGCAGGGAGCGCGCCGCGAGCGCCAGCCGCTCCGCGACGCTCCGGCGCAGAAGGCAGGGCATGTCGGGAGGGTAGAGGGCCCGGCCCACCACGTTCCGAGGGCCCGCATACGCGAGCCGGACCGCCAGCCCAGGGACGATGGGCGCCGCGTCGACCAGCGGATCTTCGGCGTCCTGGACCTCGGGCAGCCCTTGCGGGCCGAAGGTCCGCGCGGCCAGGAGGAGCGCCGCGCAGAGCACGCGCACGGCTACTTCAGCCGGCGCAGCGCACGGATGATCTTGTCCTTCTCCTTGGTGCGGACCGGCGCCGCGGCGGCCTGGACGCGGTCTTCGAGCTTGCGCGTCAGCTCGATCTCCAGCGCGAGCAGCTCGGCGCGCGCGTCGGGGTGGGCCTGACCACGGCGGGGTAGCGGCGCTGTCGGATCCAGGCCTACACCCTCCTTCATGCGGAGCGCTTTCTCCTCGCGGGCGCTGAGTCTCTGGGCGGCGGTACGGAGCATCTCCCGCACCTCGGTGCTGGTGATCGTGCCTGGGGAGGACTTGTCGCTCATACCCGCATCACCTCGCTGGGGGGCCGTCCGCTGAATTCGTGCCAACCTACGCCTGACACCCGGGAGATCCAATTTTTCGCATCCCGTCGTGCGTTCGTTCACCTGAACATGGGTTCAAGCTCAGCACGGGGTCCGCACCCGGTCAAACTTTTGCCTGAGCGTACATCGAAGGCCGTGATGAGACACGGATTTTTTTGACCAGCGCCGCGCGCATCATCGCCCGGAACGAGCTGGGATCGGGTCCCCCGGGAGGGGGGCTTTTCGCCGCGGTTCCAGGCGCCGGAACAAGCTCGCGTCGCGCGCGTCCAGGGCGTGGCCGCGCACGATGACCTACAGCGTTCCCAGGTGTCCGTGGATGCGTCCCTCGAGGCGCGGCTGTCGTTGCGCCGCGTTCCACACTTTGTCGCCGGTGCGCGCATGAAGTCGGTGCGGCGCCGATAGAGTCGAAAGGCTTTCACGCAGAGCGCGCAGAGGGACTGCTTTGCCTCCAAGAACTCAGCGCCCTCAGCGAGCTCTGCGTGAACCCTTGGCTCGTCGGCGCGGCTCAGCGCTGGCGCGGGGCCTGCTCGGCGGACTGTTCAGGGGCTTCTTCGTCCGATTCGTCCGTCGAGGGTTCCTCGGGAGCGCCCGCCGCGGGGGCCTTGCCGAGGAACCGGAGCGGATCCTTCACCGCGTGCGGGACCGACGGCTCGGGTTCGAACTGCGGGGCCTGGACGCCGGGATCCTTGCCGATGCCGGACACGGTCAGCACGGAGTGGAGGTCCAGCTCGGCCGCCGGCGCTCCTTCTCCGGGCATCCGGAAGTGCCCTTGCAGGTCGGCGGCGATGGCGACGGCCGTCTGCGCGTCGACCACCAGCGTGCCGGCGAGCCGCGTGGGCTCCTCCCTCTGCCAGACTTCCAGGCGCCGCGCGGTATCCGCGTCCGGACCACGGCCGCCTCCGGGCTGCAGCGGGTACTCCAGCTTGGGAAGGTCGCTGCGCTCGGCCGGCGGGGGCCGCCCGGCGCTCCCCGTGACGTGGTACTTCACCACCCGCCGTCCTTCCACGGTGGCCTCGCCGGACTTCTGCAGCTTGAGCCCGTGGGCGAGCCGCTCGAAGGTGGGCAGCGCGCCCATGGCCAGCTCGCGGACGCGCTCGGCATCGGTGCGGTCGGTGCGGCGCTTGCGGAACGGACCGAACAGGCCGCGGACGAACACCTCGCCCTTGACCCAGACCAGCTCGAATCCCTGGTTGCGGTCGTTCTCCTGGCGCACCGAGAAGTCCCCGTTCGCGGCCTGGAGCAGGGTGGTCTCCTCGGCCAGCGCCACGTCGACGCCGCCGTCCGGCGCTCCGGGGCCCCGGAACCAAGCGAACTGCACCCGCGTCTGCGCCTTGTGCGCGCCCAGGCGGGCGGCGACCTCCGCCTGCGCCATGCGCACCACGCGCTCGGCCAGACGCGCATCCTCGGCCAGCCGCCCGGCATCGAGCGCCTCCTTCGCCTCGGCCAGCGCGCCGATCGGCTCCTCGGGCGAGAAGATGCGCTGCTTGGCCGCCTGGTCCTCGCTGCGCTTGCACGACAGCAGCGAGAGGACCAGCAGGAGGGCGGCGGCGCGCGTCATGGGGCGGCGCAGGTTAGCAGGACGCCGCCGCCGTTCAAATGAACCTTTCGGCGGGGCGCCCTACCTCCTCGTCGGAGGCGTTCCGCGCCCCGCTCGGGATCGGCCGCTCCGCGTTGCTGCGCGCGCTGCGCGGGCACGTTCTGTCTTGCGCGCTGATCGGAACGTATCGTCGCTAAGAGCCGTCAGCCCCAGACGAGCCGGGCGATGAGGATGCTCGCCACCAGCCCGGCCCCATCGGCGAGCAGGCCTGCGGCCAGAGCGTGGCGGTAGCGAACGATCCCGACCGACCCGCAGTA